>JAJXTD010000026.1 GCA_021784035.1 Actinomycetes bacterium
AGGATGACGTTCGTGGCCTGGGCGCCCGCGCCGCTCACGCCGACCCCGGCCAGGCCGCCGCCGACCGCGACCGAGGCCGCCGCGGCGAGGGCCGCGATCGAGGCCGCCCCGCTCGTCGCCACGACGATGTCGCCGTCCGAGGCGCTGGTCGTCGTGACGCCCGTGTCGGCATTGGCGATGTACGCCTCGACCTGGTCCTCGATCGTGTTCCGCGCCATCGTGACGCCGATCGACACGGCGACACCGGCGAGCCCGAAGCCGGCCGCGAGGCTCACCGCCCCGGCGGTGGCGATGATTGACGAGGTGTCCTTCGCGTTCAGGGCGATTCTGGCAGCGCGGATCCCTGTCGCGCCGTCGCCGTCGATGAAGGCCTTGACGTGGGTGACGATGCGGTTGTCCGAGGACACCCCCGCACCGCTGACCGCGACGCCCGCGTACGCGCCGCCCGCGATTGCGGCCGAGCCGGCGAGCACGAGCGCGTCGATGGACTGGTTGGCCAGCGCGTCGATGCTGAGAGCGCCGCTCGCCTCGATGGATGATGTCTTGCTGTACGCCTGCACCTCGGCCGGGATGGCCTCGTCCACGAACGGGCGCGACCCGATGTAGTTCCAGGCGAGGGACACGCCGATCGAGGCCGCCACCCCGGCCGCCCCGATGCCGATGCCGACGGCCGCCGAGAAGGCGGCAACGATTGCCGACACGGACGAGGTGCTGCTGGCAGCGAGGTAGACGTTGGCGGCCTGCGCGACGGTGCTGTTCTCGAGGTAGGCGTTGACCTTCGTCAGCACCACGTTCTGCGCGACGGCGCCCGCCCCGCTGACGGCGACCCCAACGTTGAGGCTGGCGGCGACCGCGACCGCGGCGGCGACCGAAACGGCGTCGATGGTGGCGCGGGAGACCTGGAGCTCCGTGGCCTGGCCGTTCTGGACCTTCGTCACGAGGTAGACGTCGTTGCCGGCGACGACCTGCCACGAGCGGCCCGCCTCCACGACCGACACCACCGGCAGGACCCGCTCCCAGGTCGCCGTGTCGGTGTAGTCCGCGGCGCCCACGTTCACGGTCGTCTCGCTCGTGCCGACGAAGCGGTAGACGAGGCGGGCCGTGCCGCTGCCGCTGTAGCCGGTGGTCACCCGCACCGTGTCGCCGTTGTTGAGCGCACGGCTGCCGGAGCCACTCGAGTAGGCCGCGTCGCCCGCCCACGGCGTCCACCTCGTGGTGTCGGTGAGGATCTCCTCGCTGAAGTCGACCCACGTGCCGTTCTCGCCGATGAACGTGTACGCCCTGCCCCACGTCCCGCCGTACGTCGAGCTCGGGATCGCCCAGACGCTCTCGCCCCGATCCATGTAGCCGGCGCCGGTCGCGAAGTAGATCGGCAGCCCGAACGCCGGCGACCACGTCGTCTCGTCGCTGTAGTCCTGGGTGCTCAGAGCAACCGAGCCCGGCGTCCCGATGTAGATGTACGTCTTGCCCGGGATGCCGCAGGGATCGGTGCCGTCGAGGGTGCACAGGGCGTAGCCCTTGGACACGACGACCTTGTCGCCGCGGGCGAGCGTCTTCGTGCCCGACCCTGACGTGAACGCGACGCCCGGCTGGAGCTCGAAGCCGGCGGCACGGAACTCGTCGTCGATCTTGCCGAGGATCGTCCGGTCGTCCGCCGCATCGCCGCCGTCCGGCGAGTCCGCGTTGGCGGCGTCGTCGAGATCGGCGGCGGTGACGGTCGCGAGGTTGAAGGGAGCTCCAGCGCTCTTGAACAGTTGTCGGCCGATCGAGGTCGCCGCGATGTCGATGTTGCCGCCGGTCGCCTTGACCGTGGGCACGTCCTTGACGTACGCCGCGACGTCGTTCGCGACCTCGTTGAGGGCGATCGAGAGGCCGATCGAGACGGAGACGGCAGCGGTGCCGGCGAACGACATGGCGATCGCGGCCGCGCCGGCGATCGCGCGGATCCCGGACGCGTCGTCGGCCGTGACGGTGATGCTCTTCGCGCTGACCTGGGAGGTGGAGCCGTCGCCGTCGATGAACGCCTTGACGTCCGACCGGATCTTGTTCTGCGTGAAGACGCCCGCCCCGCTGGCCCCGACGCCGGTCGTGCCGCCGCCGGAGATCGCGACCGCGCCCGCGATCACGACGGCGTCGATCGTCTCGCGGCCCTGGGCGCTGACGGTCAGGTCGCCGGTCGCGTTGACGCTCGAGTCGACGATCGACGCCTGGACGCCGGCCAGGCTCGTGGCCGCCGGAACCGGGGCAAACCCGACCTGCTTCCACATGTTGTAGTCGGAGTAGTCCATGTCGCAGAGCGGGACGACGCCGACCACGAGGTCGCCCTTGTACTCATAGACATCGCCCTTGAACGGACCGTGGGTCACCTTGACCGTGTCGCCCGCCACCAGCGTCGCCGGCCGGCTGCCGCTCTTGTACTTGGCCGTGTCAAGCGCGGTCTTCGTCCAGGCGTCCTCGTCGCCGTAGTTCTGCTCGTAGAGGTCGACCCAGCCCGGGAGGGCCTTCCCGATGTACTGGTACACGTCGCCGGCCCGCGCGCCGCGGACGATCCTGACGATCGCGTCCGCGGGCAGGCTCGTCGGCCGCTCGATGCTCAGGTAGTCGGAGCCGGCGGGCTGCCAGAGCGAGCGGATCGAGTAGTCCTGGCCGTCCGCGTTCTCGCTCGACTTCTCCCTCAGGTCCGGCTCGCTCAGGTCGGCCGTTCCCACGTACTTGAACACGCCGCCGGCATAGTCGCCCTCGACGACCTTGACCTGCTTGCCGCTGCTGAGCGTCGTCGGGTGCTCGGCCGAGAGGTTGTCGTACGCCGGGGCGTAGGTCGGGTCGCTGCCGATGAAGTTGCGGGCGACCGAGATGCCCAGCGCGACCCCGACGCCGGTCGTCGCGCCGAAGGCCACCGCGGCCGCGACCGCCGCCACCGTCGCCTCGATCGTCGAGGTGCTCGTCGCCGTGACGGACACGTCGCCCACCGTGTTCGCCGCCAGGCCGACCGTGCTGTCCTCGATCGAGGCGGTCGCCTTCGAGAGGATGATGTTCGTCGACTCGGAGGCGCCGCCGGCGAGCGAGACGCCGGTTCCGAGGCTCATGGCCGCCGAGACCGCGACGGCGATCGACTTCGCCTTGATCGTCGCGCCCTGCGTGACCGTGACGGTCACGTCGCCGTCGCCGGTCGTGACGCTCGAGGCGTCCTTGATGGACGCGGCGACGTCGTTGTCGATCGTGTTGTGGGCCAGCGACAGGCCGATCGAGAGGGCGACCGCCGTGTCGCCGGCCGCGAGGCTCGCGCTCACCGCGGCCGCCTGCGCGTCCGCGACGATCGACGATGTGTCGCCGGCGCTCACCGAGATCGCGCCCGACGTCGTCGAGATGCCGGTCGACGACCCGAGGCCGGCCTCGATGTCCATCGCGACCTTGTTGTCGGTCCACAGGCCGCCGGCGCTGAGCGAGACGCCCGTCTTGCCGACGGCGACCGCGACCGAGGTCGCCTCGACGACGGCGTTGATCGTCGCGGTGCTCGCCGCCGAGGCCGTGATCCCGCCGGCGGCCTTCAGCTGCGTCGACGGAGTTGTCGCCTTGACTTCGAACGGGACCGGCCCGCCGTACTCGGTCCAGCCGATGAAGTTGCGGGCGAGCGAGAAGCCGATGGCGACCGCGACCGAGGTATCGGTGCTGGCGGCGATCGAGACGGCGAGGGCCTTGACCGTTGCCGCGATCGTCGACGCGTTCTCGGTCGTGATCTCGATCGTCCCCGGCGTCCCGGCGGCCTCCAGGCTCGAGCCGCTGACCGTCGCGTTGGCGTGGCCGCGGATCGCGTTGACCGCCGTCGCGCCGCCGCCGCTGAAGGCGGTGCTGCCCTTCATGCTCACCGCGATCGTGACCGCGGAGGCGCGCGACGTCGCGTCGATGGAGGCCGTCTCCGACGCCGAGACGACGATCTCGCCGCCGGTCGCCGTGGCGAGCGGGACGCTGGCGACCTTCGCGTCGGTCGCGGTGCGCACGTCATTGCGCGAGATGCTGATCGCGACGCTCACGCCCGTCGCGTTCCCGGCCGACGCTGCGACCGCGGTGACCGGCGCTTCGACGAACGAGAGGATGCTCGCGCCATCGGTCGCGACGACCTCGAGGTTGCCGTTCTTCGCCTCGATGGAAGGCTTGCCGGTGATCGCCGGCGCGTCCTTGATGACCGCCTGCGTCTCGGTGCTCACCTTGTTCATCGCGACCACCGGGGCGACCGACACCGCGTAGCTGCTGCTGTCGGACAGGCTCGTGCTGAAGGTGTTCGCCGACGTGCCGATGTGGGCGTCGATGAAGGCGTCCGTGGTCGCCGTCACCGCCACCCCGCCGCCCGCGCTGATCGTCGAGCCGCCGACCGAGGCGGAGGTCGAGACGGGGTTCTCGTTGCCGATGTCGAGGCCGAGGATCGCGTCGGCGAGGTTGAACAGGATGTTCTGGGAGTCCCAGCCGACCGTGTTGAAGGCGACGGTGAAGCCGATGGCGACCTGGTGGGCCTCGGTCTCGCTCGTGATCTCGGCCGTGATCGTCGAGGTGTTCTGCGCATCGACGATGACGTTCCCGGCGGTCGTGGCGATCGCGCTGTCCTCGATCGAGGCCTTCGCGCCGCTGAGCACGAGGTTCGTCGAGATCAGGCCGTTGACGGCCTGCGAGCTGGTGCCCTGGGCGATGACGCTGCTGAGATCGTCGGCGGTGATCGTCGCCGTCTCGAGCGAGGTGACCGAGACGCCGGTCCCGGCGGTGAGCGCCTGTCGGACGATCGTGCTCGTGACGTCGCCCCGGACGTCGTTCCGGACCGCGATCCCGCCGATCGCCGTCGCCTTGGTCTTGTCGAAGCTGACGCCGTTGTCGACGAGCCACGAGATGGCCTCGCCGATGTAGATGCGCGTCCACGGCCCGTGGTCGTAGTCCTGGGCGCCGAGGTCGAGCGAGGTCGTGCTCGGGGCGACCACCCACAGGTTGGTGTTGGTGTAGTCGATCGTCTTGAGGTCGGCGCCGCTGAGGGTCGTTGTGCCCTTGTAGCTGTACATGACGCCCGGCTCGCCCTTGCCCAGCCAGTAGAGCGGCAGCAGGACAGTGTTGCCGGCGATCACGTCGTGCGTCGTGGCGAAGTCGCCGACGTCGTACGTGGCGGTGGGGCCGTCGTAGGCGTAGACGCCACCCGGGACGGCCTCCACGAGCCCGTCGCCGTCGTTGTCATAGGCGTAGTCGCTGGCGACGCGGACCAGCTCACCGGGGGCGAGTTCGCGGGTGCCGGACTTGGTCGTGTATCCGTAGTCGACGAGTGCGGCATTCAGAAGACCCGTGACGAGGCTGAGCCCAAGGTCGCTGACCGCCTGGGCAAGGGCCTTCAGAGTGACGTCGGCGTCGATCTCGGCGCCCTCCTCGCCGCTGACGATGACCGACCCGTCCGCCTCGACGACGCCGATCCTCAGCCAGTCAGCGGGATTCGCAGTGAGATCCTGCTGCGCCCAGTCCGACCCGCTCGGCGGGGCCCGCGGGCCGCCCACGTACTCGTAGACCACGGTGGGCGCGACATCGAGGACCATGCCCGGCCGCAGCTCGCTCGGCGGCGGCGAGGACGTCCTCAGCCGATCGTCCGAGAGGACCAGCTCGATGGCCGAACGCGTCTGGACGTTGATCATGTTCGAGGCGATCACGAAGCCGGCCGCGAACCCCTCCGAGCCCGTGACCATCACCACGATCGACGAGGCCTCGTTCGTGACCTCAGCGTTGATGACCGCCTCGTTGAGCGCGCTGACGCAGACATCGCCGGCCGAGTCGACCTTCGAGTTCGTGATCCGCGCCTCGACGTGGGCGGGATCACGATTGTCGAGGGCGCCCGCGATGAGCGGGTCCCCGAGCAGCACGTCGATCCCGTTGAAGATGAAGTTCTGCGAGCGCCAGCCGATGGTGTTGAAGGCGAGCGTGACGCCGACCGTCTGGCCGGCCGACTGGCTGGCGTTCTTGGTCGTCGCGTCGATCTGCGAGATGTCGAAGGCATCCACGACGACGTCGCCGGTGTCCGTCTTGACGTCGCTGTCGATGAGGGCGGCCCGCGCCTCCGACAGGACGACGTTCGTGGCGATGACCGCGCTGACGGCGATCGACTTGCCGCCCTTCTGCTCGAACGACCCGCCGCCGGACGAGGTGACGGTCGCGTCCGCGATCGCGCGCAGGACCGACTGCTCGACCGCCTGGATCGTCAGGCTCGCGGCGTCGACGTCGGCGCTCTTCACGTAGGCGATGGCGCCGCCGCGGACGTCGTTCAGGACGACGAGGCCGCCCACCGCGATGGTGTCCGACTCAGACACGTCCATCCCCTGCGGCAGCAGCTGGGTCTCGGCGACCGGCTTCCACCAGTCGAGGTCGGTGTAGTCCACGGTGCTCAGGTCGAGCGTCTCCTCGACGCCCAGGAACTCGTAGACGGATCCGGGAACGCCGCCCATCGGCTTCCAGAGCCCGGTGTCGGTGTAGTCCTGGAGCCCGAGGTCGAGGGTCCCGTCGTCGCCGACGTACTTGTAGACCGCGCCGCTCACGCCGGCGACCGGGGCCCAGAGCGTCGTCTTCGAGTAATCCTGGGCCGCGAGGTCGAGGCGGGCGTTGGCGCCGGTGTAGCGGTACACGGTCCCCGCCGTCCCGCCCTTTGTGTAGCCGTCGAGGACCTCGACGGTGTCGCCGGCGATGAGGAGTCGCTTGCCGGAGTCGGTGGTGAACTGCGAGTCGCCATACCCGTCGGCGACCCGGACGTTCTGGCCGTTCGCGATCGCCACGACCGGGTTCGCCTGGTCGGTCGTGAAGTCCTCGGTGATGAAGTCGGGCGCGATGCGGACACGCTGGCCGAACGTGATCGTCCGCTCACCCTCGCTCGAGAGGTAGTCGGCCGGGATGAAGTTGTTGATCTCCTGCTGCATCACCGGCATGCCGCCGTCGCCGATCGTCGTCGACGACGAGACCATGCGCACGTTCGCGTAGATGCCGGCGCTGTCCTTGGCCTGGACGAGCATGTCGCCGGCCACGTCGATGGTGACCCGGCCCACGTCCACGTACGGCGTCCAGCGGGTCGCATCCGAGTAGTCGGTCGCGTTCACGTCGATGGCGACGCCGGAGAGGGCCGTGCCGACGTACCGGTACGCGGTTCCGGGCGTGCCACCGAGCTTCGACCAGAGCTTCGTGTTCGCGTAGTCCTGGGCGTTCAGGTCGGTCCGGACGACCTTCCACAGACCGTTGCTCTCGTAGTTCTCCGCATTGAGGTCGATGCCCTTGTCGTCGCTGCCCAGGCCCTGGTCCTCGGTGCCCACGAACCGGTACGCTGCGCCGGCCGTCCCGCCGTTGCTCCACGCGGACGGCAGCCTGACCGTCTGGCCGGGCAGGACGTCGACGAGCTGCTTGCCGGTCGTGCGCGCGTTGTACGTCGTCGTGGGCTGGACGTAGCGATACGTGGCACCCGCGGTCCCCGTGACGCGCTGCCAGACGTCGGGGTCGGTGTAGTCCTGGACGTTGAGGTCGAGGGACGCGGAGGTCGAGCCGACATAGCGGTAGGTGCCGCCCGGCGCCCCACCGACCTTCCGCCAGACGCTCGAGTGGGCGTAGTCCTGGCCGTTCAGGTCGAGGGTGGCCGTGCCGCCGACGTACTGATACGTCCCACCTGGCACCCCGCCGACCAGCGTCCAGGCCGTCAAAATGTAGTTCTGCTCGCCCACGTTCCGGGTGCCCGGTGTGCCCATGTAGCGGTAGACCGCGCCGGCCACGCCGAAGCCGGTGTAGCCGTCCGTGATCCTCACCGTGTCGCCCGCCGCGAGCGCCTGGCTGCCCGAGCCGCTCGTGTACGTCGCCTTGAGCCAGGTCTTCGCCCACAGGGACTCGTACCCGTAGTTCTGCGCGGCGAGGTTCAGGGTCGCGTCGTCGCCCAGGTACTTGTAGGTCTTGCCGGGCTTCCCGCCGCCCGCATAGCCGGCCGAGACGAGCACGGTGTCGCCCTTCTTCAGCGCCTGCGTGCCGGAGCCGGTCTCGTAGCGGGCCTGGATGCCGTAGAACGGGGCCAGCAGGACTCGCGCGCCGGGCTGCACGAGCACCACCTGCGGCGCCATGAACGCGATGGCGAGGTACTGCGGCACGCCGTAGCCGGCGGCGAGCGTCACGTTCGTCGGATCGGTGAGGGTGACGGCCTGCGAGCCCGAGGCGCCGGCCGCGTAGCTCGCGGTTCCGTAGCCGGCCGGGATGAGCACGTCCGCCGGGGCGGTGAGGACGACCGGCTGGCTGCCCGACGTCGCCGCCGTCAGGTCGGCCGTGCCGTAGGTCGAGTCCAGCCTCACCGCCATCCCGGGCGCGACGTCGACGACCTGCGCCCCCGTCCCGGTCGCGACGTAGCTGTCGGGGTGCCCCACCCACGCCTCGGCCCACGCCGAGACCTTGTTGCTCGCGAGCAGGCCGCCGATCGCCTTGCCCTTCGCGCCGTACAGCGCCGAGGCCTGCGACGTCGCCGCGTTGCTCAGCGTCGCGTTGAGCTGGGCCGCGTTGTCGGCGGTCACCCTCAGTCCGCCCGCGGACGAGACGTCGGTGTCGACGACATAGGCGACCGCCTTGGCCGGCTTCTCGCCGCCCAGGGCCTCGGCGATGAGCGGGTCGCCGAGCAGCGCGTCGACAGTGTTGAAGAGCAGGTTCTGCGACTTCCAGCCGACAGTGTTGAAGGCGAGCGTGAGCCCGTAGCCGTCGCCGCTGCTCGTCGTCGCCGAGAGGATCCTCGCGTCGATGCCGGAGGTGTTCTTCGCCGTGACCGTCACGCCGCCACCGGTCGTGGTGACGTCGCTGATGGCGATGAACGCGTCGGCCGCGGCGAGCACGACGTTGGTGGCGATCTGGCCACCGACCGCGAGGACGGTGCCGCTGCCGTAGCAGCTGCCGCCCATCGCCACCACGTTGAGCAGGCCGGACGCCTTGAGGAGTGCGTTCTCGAGGGCCGTGACGTCGAGCGACCTGGCGTCGAGGTCGACGTTCCGGACGTACGCCTCGACGTCCGAGCGGAGGTCGTTCATGACGATGAGGATGCCGACCGCGCGCGCATCGGAGTCCGTGAAGTTGCCGATGCCGGGGTAGAGGTTCTCGAGGTTGTCCGCGCCGCCGACGAGCTTGTCCCAGTTCGCATCGTCCGTGTAGTCGACCGTCCCGAGGTCGAGGTGGACCAGGTACGCCGGCTGCCAGAGGGCCGCGTCGGCGTAGTTCGCGGCGTTGATGTCGACGCCGGAGCCGTCCGATCCGATGTACTCGTACAGCGCGCCCGCATCGCCGCCGAGCAGCCAGTTGAACGGGAGGACCACCGTGTCGCCCGTGTGGAGCGTCACGCTCTGGGAGCCGAGGCTCGCGGCGCTGTAGCTGATCGGCTTCCAGAGGGCGCCGCTGTAGTCGGTCGTGTTCAGCGCCAGGCTCGCGCCCTCGGCCTCGGTGCCGACGAACTCGTACACCCGGCCGCCCTGCCCGCCGCCGAGGTAGCCGACCGGCACCCGGACCGTGTCGCCCGGCAGGACGTTCACCTGCGCCGGAACGAGCGGGAGCGTGAACGTCGTGGCGAACGGGTCCCCGACGTAGCGGTAGACCGAACCGGTGTCGCCGCCCCCGGCGTAGCTGGAGCCGAGCCGGACGAGCTCGCCGCCGCCAAGGTACTGCTCGCCAGATGCCGTGCTGTAGTCGTAGTCGCCCGGGATGATGAACCCGTTGACGATGTCGGCGATGCCGGAGAGGTCGTTCGTCGTGATCGCGGACTGGACGACGGTGCTCTGCGCGTCGATGCCGGACCGGTCCTCGGCCCAGACCACGACTGCGCCGTCGGCGTCGACGACGCCGTTCGCGCCGCCCGTGAACTCGATGAACGCCTTGGCGTAGCTCGAGACCTTGTTCGAGGCGAGGATGGCGCCGCCCGCGAGGCCGCTCGCGCCGTAGCCGTCGGTCTGCTTCGACTTGTCCTTCGACTTCTTGTCGCCCTTCTGGCCGGCCGACATGAAGAGCAGGTCGACGGCGGCCTCGGCGACGTTCTCATTGCCAGCCACCGCGTTCAGTTGCGCCGCGTCGTCGGCCGTCACCGTCACGTCGCCGGTCGAATGGATCGGCGTGTTGCGGATGTAGGCGAGCGCGTGGGCCGGCTGCTCGCCGTTGAAGGCGGACGAGATGAGCGGATCGCCGAGGAGCGCGTCGACGGCGTTGAACAGGAGGTTCGAGGCCTTCCAGCCGATCGAGTTGAAGGCGAGGACCGCGCTCACGGCCGTCCACGCCTCGATGCGCGACGTCGACGTCGCGTCGATCTGCGCAACGTTGGCCGCCGTCACCGTGACGTCGCCGATCGGCTCCTGGCTCGTCCCGAGTGAGCCGCCCTCGACGTACGCGTCGGTCGTCGAGAGGACGACGTTGGTGACGATGACCGCGCCGTAGCCCTCCCACGGCACGATCACGCTCGTGTCGCTCGCGGAGAGGTAGCCCCCGCCGGTCGCCCAGACGCCCAGCGAGGCTGCCAGAAGGTCGATGTTCTTCACGTGTGCGTCAACCGTGCTGCGCACGTCGTTGTGGTCGATGAGGCCGAAGTAGGCCTGCGACGAGCCGGTGGTGCCCTCCTTGCCCATCAGGCAGCCGATCTCGCCGAGCAGGGCGTAGGACAGCGAGCCAGTGACCAGGTTTGTCGGCGTCAGCTGCTTCCAGAGCTCGAAGTCGGTGTAGTCCTGCGTGCCGAGGTCAACGCCCGCGCCGAGCTCGTCTGTGCCCATCCACTCGAATGTCTGCCCTGCAACCCCCTCGTCGGCGTCGTCGGCGACTCGGACCCGGTCGCCGAACACGAGGTCCTGCTCGCCCGAGTTGCTCGTGTACTGGTAGCTGTCAAGCAGCAGCCCGACGAGGCCGTTGATGATCCCGGCCCCGGCGTCGTTCGTCGGCGAGACCTCCGCGTACATCTTCGTGTCGGCGGTGATGGCGGCCTCGTCGGCGGCCGAGACGGTGACGTTGCCGGTCACGTCTGCCGCGCTGTAGCCCGGCGTCCCCTCGAGGTACGCCTTCGCCTCGGCCAAGACCATGTTGCTGGCGAGGATGAAGCTCGCGCTCATGCCTGCCGCGCCGAAGACCGCCGACGGCGCAGACGTGGCCGAGTTCGAGACGAGCGCGTTGATGCGCGCGTCCGTCCAGGCGACGATGTCGAGGTTGCCACCGACGGCGAGGTTCGTCCGCTGCACGTACGCGAGGGTCTCGGCCGGATCCTGGCCCTTGAACGCCGAGGAGATCAGCGGATCGCCGAGGAGCGCGTCGATCGCTGCGAAGAACAGGTCGGTCGGCTTCCAGCCGATCGTGTTGAAGGCGAGCAGGATCCCCACGGCCTGGTTCGTGGAGCTCGTCGCCGCCAGCGTCGTGGCGTCGAGCTGCGAGGCGTTGCTGGCCTCGACGCGGACCGTGCCGGTCGTCGTGACCGTGTGCGAGTTCAATGCGTCGATGAAGGCACGAGCGCCGCTCAGGACCCGGTTCGTGGCGATCACCGCGTTGACGGCGAGCGACTGGCCCGTGCCGTCCCAGGAGCTCCCTCCGGAGGATATGACCGTCGCGTCGGTGAGCGCCCGGATCACGGCCTGCTCGCGGGCCTGGACGAGGAGGTCATGGGCGGTGACGGCCGAATAGTAGATCTGCGCCTCGACGTCGCTCATGACGTCGTTGAGGACGACGATGCCGCCGACGCCCATCGAGTCGGAGCTCGTGAAGTTGAAGCCCTGCGGCACGACGTTGGTGATCGGAACGGGCTTCCACCAGCCAAGATCGCTGTACGGGTGCTCGGGCGCGCCGAGGATGACGGGTGTCCCCGAGGGGCCCATCCACTCGTAGACGCTGCCGGGCGTCCCGCCGAGCTCCTGCCAGCGTGTCGTGTCGGTGTAGTCGGTCGAGTTCAGGTCAAGCTGCTCGCCGGCGCCGACGTACTTGTAGACGCTGCCCGGGTTGCCGCCGAGCGGCCGCCACAGGCTCGTGTCGCGGTAGTCCTGCCCGGCGAGGTCGATCCGGCCGCCCGGCCCGACGTAGCGGTACACGACGCCCCAGTCGCCGCCGCCCTGGTAGCCGTCCTCAACCAGGACGTTGTCGCCGAGCGCCAGGAGGCGGATCCCGGAGGCGGTGGTCAGCCGGTAGGCACCGTAGCCGGAGTGGAGCTCGACGACGTCGCCCGTGGCCAGGTCGACCGCCTGCGTTCCGTCGTCGCCGGTCGTGTGCGTCGGCGCGCCGAAGTCCGTCCCGAGCCTGACCCGGTCGCCGAACTTCAGGGTCCGCGTGCCCTCGGAGCTGAGGTAGTCCGCCGGGACGAAGTTGTTGATCTCGCCCTGGAGGATGCCCGCGCCACCGTTGTTCGTGGTGATCGACGACGAGACGATCTTCACGTTCGCGTAGATGCCCGCGTCGTCCCAGGCGGTCACGGCGACGTCGCCGCCGGCCGTGATCGTCGAGTCGTCGACCGTCGCGTACGCGCGGCTCGAGACCTTGTTCGACGCGAGGATCCCGCCGATCGCCTTGCCGGTCTGGCCCCAGATCGGGGAGGCGTCGGAGCGGGCCGCGTTGGACACGGTGGCGTTGATCTTCGCGGCGTTGTCGGCGGCCACCCACACGCTGGCGTCGCCGGTCGACGTCGTCGTGACGTCGGAGTTCCTGATCGACGCGTCGCTCATCGCCGGCCGCTCGCCGCCCAGGGCCTGGTTCAGCGGGTCGCCCAGGAGCGCCTCGAGGGCGTTGAACAGGACGTTCTGGGCCTTCCAGCCGAGGGTGTTGAACGCGAGCGTGAAGCCGTAGCCGTCGGCGCCCGTCTGGGTCGCGCTCAGGATCGTCGCGTCGATGCCCGAGGTGGAGGTCGCGGTGACCCAGAGCGAGGCGGCATGGACGGTGCTGTCCGCGATCCAGGCGGTCGCGCCCGCGAGCGCGACGTTCGTGACCAGCTGCCCGCTCCCGGCAACCGTGGTCCCGGTGCCCCAGAAGCTGCCGCCGGAGGCGGTGACGTTGATGAGGGCATCGGCGAGGAGCATCGCGTCCTCGACCGCGGCCACGGTGACGGCGCCCGCCGCACCACCGGCCCGGGACGTGATCGCCGCGTTCGTGATCCCGGCGTCGACGTCGCTCCGCAGGTCGTTGTAGACGATCAGGACGCCGACGGCGCGCGCGTCGGAGTTGGTGAAGTTGCCGAGGCCGGGGTAGAAGCTCTCGATGGTGTTCTCGTCCATCACGAGCCGCGCCCAGTTCGCGGTGTCGGTCGCGTAGTTCTGCGTCGCGAAGTTGAGCCGCGCGCCGGCCGCGCCGACGTAGACGTAGATGTCGCCCGCGACGACGCTCGTCCCGGGATGCGCCGCGATGTACGACTGGCCGATCCGGACCCGCGGACCGGTGAACAGCAGCTTCAGGGGGTCCGTGCCGGGATAGATCCACTGCTCGCCCGACGCCGTCGTGAACTTGTAGCTCGTCGGCTTGAGCACGTTGTTGACGATGTCGACGAGGCCGGCGAGCGTGTTCGAGGCGACGGCGCTCTGCACGATGGTGCTGTGCGAGTCGATCCCCGCCGTGTCGTGCGCCGTCACGTTGACCGTGCCGTCCGCCTTCACAGCGCCCTTCGCCCCCGTGAACAGGATCGCCGCGCGCGCAAAGCTCGAGACGCGGTTCGAGGCGACCACGATCCCGCCCGCCGCCCCGCTTGCGCCGTAGCCGGCGATCTGGCCGCTCGAGTTCGCGGTCGCCTTTGTCTCCTGCTGGCCCGCCCCGCCGAAGACGATGTCGAGCGCGGCCTCGGCCACGTTGTCGTTGCCGACCACGGCGTTCAGCTGGGCGCCCGAGGTCGCGTTCACCGTGATGCTGCCCGCGACGGTGAGCGGCGAGTCGACGACGACCGCGAGCGCGTGCGACGGCTTCTGGCCGCCGAACGCCAGCGTGGAGTTCAGCCACAGGTCCGTGTCGTCGTAGTCCTGGCCCAACGGGTGGGAGGCCACGTCGTACGGCGCCAGATCCGGGCTGGTGAGGTCCGTCTCGCCGATGTACTTGAAGACTTGGCCGTCGTAGCCGCCGCCGATGATCTTGACCCGGTTGCCGGCCTTGACCGTCGCAGGGGTGTCGGTGCTCAGGTACTTGAAGAAGGCGCCTAGCGACGGTGACGCCTGCTTCCAGAGGGCGCCGTCGTAGTCCTGCACTTCGGGTGACAGATCGACCGGCCCGCTGAGCGTCTGGCCGAGGTACTCGAAGATCTGGCCGGCGTGTGGCCCGCTGTCCACGCGAACGTCGTCGCCATGGGGCGCCGCATCCGGACCGTACAGGATCAGCGGCCGGTCGTTCGACGTGTAGTCGTACAGGTAATCGGTCGCGGCCGTGAGCACGTCGGCGGCGGTGAAGAAGATGTTGGTCGGGATCCAGCCGATCGAGTTGAAGGCCACGACGAGGCTGTAGGCCGTCCAGCCCTCCATGTGGCTGGTCGTGGAGGCGTCGATCTGGGCGAGGTGCTGCGCATCGACCAGCAGGTCGCCACCCGCGGTGACCGGGGCGCGGGTCAGCCTGGCGTCCGCGCTGGAGAGGACGGCGTTGACGGCGATGATGCCGCCGATCCCGTCCCACGCCTCTATGGAGCTGTCCTCGCTCGCCGAGATGACGGCCGAGTCGTTCGCGACGACCGAGACGCTGCCGCCCGCGGTGACCGGGATGTCCTCGATGTACGCCTCGACCACGGATCGCACGTCGTTGTGGTCGATCAGGCCGTAGTAGCTCTTCGACCCACCGAGCAGGCCGTCCTTGTTGAGCTTGTTCCCGAGCTGGCCCAGCAGCGCGTAGGACAGCGAGTCGGTGATGGCCGTGGTTGGCGTGATCTCCTTCCAGAGCTCGTAGTCGCTGTAGTCCTGCGTGCCGAGGTTGACGTTGAAGCTGTTGTCCGTCCCGCCCATCCACTCGAACGTCTTCCCGAGCGGGTCGAACGCGGCGTCGATGACCGTCGTCGGCTGCGTGTAGTCGTCGGCGACGCGGACGCGCTTGCCGAACAGCAGGTTCGGGATCACGCCCGAGTTGCTCGTGTAGTCGTACGTGTTGAGCAGGAGGCCCGCCCACTGGTTGAGGATCCCGGCGCCCATGTCGTTCGTCGGGGAGACCACGGCGGACATCCTGGTCGCGGCCGAGATCTGGGCCGCGTCCGTCGCCGAGACGGAGACGCTGCCGCCGGCGCCGATTGCCGCTCCCCCGATTCCGGCCCCGTCGATGAACGCGCGCGCCGCGCTCGAGACCATGCTGCTGGCCAGGATCGCGCCCACGCTCGCGCCCTTCGCTGAGAACATGGCCGCGGGCGCCGAGGTCGCCTCGTTGCCGACGAGGGCGAAGATCGCGGCGCCGTTGACCGCAGAGACGTAGATGTTGCCGCCGGCCTGAATGCTCGAGCCGGTGACGGTCGCCTCCGTCTTCGCCGGCTGCTCGCCACCGAGCGCACCCTGAATGGTCGGGTCGCCGAGCAGCGCGTCGAGCGCCGCGAAGAAGATGTTCGTCGGCAGCCAGCCGATCGTGTTGAAGGCGAGCTGGACGCCGACCGCCAGCGAGTCCGATGTGGTGGCGCTCTGGGTGGTCGCGTCGATCTGCGAGAGGTTGCTCGCGTCGACCTCCACGTCTCCGCCGGCCGCCGTCGTCACGGTGCTGTCGACGATCCGGGCGAAGGCCTCGCTGAGGATCCGGTTCGTCGTGATGACGGCGTTGACCGCGAGCGAGAGGTTGCTCCCCTTGATCGACGTGGTGCCAACCGACTTCGTCGTGCTGTCGGCGGTGGCCCGGATCACTGCCTGCTCGACGCCCGTGATGGTCAGGCTCGCCGCGTCCACGGTTGAGTCGTCGACGAGGGCATGGACGCTGCTCCGGACGTCGTTCACGACGATGAGCGCGCCGATGGCGGCGGACGGCGTCGGCGTGACGCTGAGGCCCTCCGGGAAGGCCTGGGTCGTCGGCACCGGCTTCCACCAGCCGAGGTCGGAGTACGGGTGGGCGGGAGCGCCGAGGGCGACGCTCGTGCCGTTGGGGCCCATCCACTCGTAGACGCTGCTCGGGACGCCGCCGAGCTCGGTCCAGCGTGAGCTGTCCGAGTAGTCCTGCGAGTTCAGATCGAGCGATGCGGCCGTCGCGCCGGCATAGGCGTAGACGCTGCCCGGCGTCCCGCCGACGGGCGCCCAGAGCGACGTGTCCGCGTAGTCCTGGCCGGCGAGATCGAGCCGCTTGCTGGCGCCGAGGTAGCGGTACGCGACGCCCGGGTCGCCGCCGCCCTCGTAGCCCTCGTCCACGCCCACGACGTCGCCACGGGTGATGAGCCTGATCCCAGAGGCAGACGTCAGCTTCGCGACACCGTAGTCGCCGTCGAGCAGCACCCGGTCGTCCGGTGACACCGTCTTGGTCTGCGTGCCGAGCCGGGTCGCCGTGTCGTACGGCTTGCCGAAGTCGTCGGCGAGCCGTACGCGGTCGCCGAAGGCGAGGGTCTGGCTCCCCTGGTCGCTCGTGTAGTCGGCGTCGAGCAGATAGTTGACGCCCTGCTGCGCATAGTGGACACCGCCGTCGCTCGCCACCACCGACGAGGCGACGATCTTCGCGTTCGAGTAGATCCCGGCGTCGTCGGAGGACAGCACGGACACGCCGCCCGTCGCGCGCACAGTCGAGTCCTCGATCGAGGCCTCGGCAGCGCTCGAGACCTTGTTCGTCGCGAGGATCACGTCCGCCGCCCCGGCAGCCGCGCCCACCATGGCATGACCGGTGTTCGCCGGCGCCATGTTCGAGATGGTCGAGTTGACGAGCGGCTTCGAGTCGGCGGAGACGGTGACGGCGGCGACCTTCGCGTCCGTCGTCCCGACCGTTGACTGGCCGCCGATCTTCGCCTGGACCAGCCACGAGGTATCGGCGCCCGCGAAATCGGTGCCGAGCAGCGCGTCGACGGTGGCGAGGGCGATGTCGCCGAGGGTGTTGTCGACGTCCCAGCCGAGGAAGTTCAGGGCGAGCGAGGCGCCGATGCTGAGCGAAGCGGAGGCGAGCGCCGTGCCGTCCGCGTCGCCGGCGACCGCGCTCACCTGCGAGGTGGCATCGACGACGGCCTCCTCCGTCCTCGCGTCGACGTCGACGTTGGCGGCGTGGACCGTGCTGCCGGTCAGGAGCGCGGAGACACCGCCCGTGATGACGTTGAAGGCTAGCGTCCCAGCCACGCCGATGTCGATCGTCGACGGCAGGACGACGAAGGCGCTGTATTCCTCGAAGTACGCGGCCGTGTCGGTGACCGTCACGGCCGCCGTGTTGGCGACCGCGGACGCGTTGCCGACGGCCCAGATGTCCAGATCGCCCTTTGCCGTGATCGTCGAGCCGGCGACGGAGGCCTCGGTCGCATGGTGGACGATGTTCTCGGCGCGCGGGAACGTCAGCGCGATGAACGCCGTGCCGGGGATCGAGATGAGGAAGTTCGACACGGCGCTCAGGCTCGAGTCGTCGCGCGCGGACACCTTCACTCCGGCGGACGTCGCCTGGAGGACCGCACCGCCAGAAACGGTCGCCTTCGTGCTGCCCGTGACGTCGTTCGTGCTCTCCTTAGTCCTGACGGTGTAGGACGGGTCGCTCTTCGCGTTCACCTCCACCGACGCGGCCGTGATGCTCCCGCCGGTGACGGCTGCGACCGCGTCGTCCTTCGTCACCTCGTTCATGCCGGCGCCGACGAAATCGGACGCGACCTCGAGCGTCACGGCTCCCGTGTTCTGCGCCCAGACCTGGACGTCACCGCCGGCGACGAGCGTCGCGCTGGTCGCGAAGGCCTGGGTGTCGCGGGAGATCGCCGTCGAGATCCCGAGGCGGCTGAAGCCGAACGACTCGCCCATGCTGCCCCCGAGCGGGGCGTAGATCGCCGCCGTGCCCGGGTCGGTGATGTGGACGGAGACGTTCGTCGTGTCGGTCGCGTTGATCGCGATGTAACCCGTCGCGTCGTCGGCGACGGTCACGCTCGCGCCCCCGGAGACGCCGGCGTGCGTCGAGTTGGTGATCGCCACCTCGAGGCTCGGGTGGTTGAAGCTCGCGTCGTAGACGGACGTGATGTTGGCGTCCGCGGTGGCGGTGAACGAAGTGTTCGTCTCGGCCGTCAGCGAGAGCGAGGCGGCGTGGACCGAGGCGCCAGTCCCCTTGATCTCCGCGTTGGCCGTCGATGCGAACGTGTCGACGACGTCGACGTTGTCCTCCGCCTCGCCCAGATCCGTGGGTGCCGTGAAGGTCTGCTCGGTCTTGGCGCTGATCGTGACGGCGCCGGCGGGCGCCGCCTCCGACCCGATCGCGCCCTCGACGACGACCTCGGCCGTGAGCGTCGACGGCGTCGGGGATCTGGCGTAGGCGTTGAACGTGACGTCACCGGTAGTGGTGATCGAGGCGCCGGCCGGCAGGTAGATCTTCTCGGCCTCGATCGTGAGCGACGCGCTGCCGAGGGCGATCGCGCCGAGGAGGGTCACCAGGTCGACACCGTCGCCGCCGCGGATTGTCAGGGACAGGTTCGGGACGTCGAAGTAGAACGACTCCGTGAACGAGCCTGAGAGGGTCAAGTGCGACTCGGCGGCGGCCGGCTCCAGGGTCAGGGTGTCGTCATGGGTGCCGAGCTCGTAGATGACGTTGCCCGATGTGCCGATGTCGACCGGCTCGAGACCCGTGTAGAAGAGCGGAGTCCCGTCGAGGACGAGGAGGCCAGAGTGTGCGTCCGCGGGCGCCGAGACGACCGTCTGGTAGCTGCCCTCGAGGACCAGCGAGTCGAACCCGCCTGCCCCTCCGTCCACCCAGCCGCTCACGATGGCGCCGGCCTGGAACACGAAGGTGTCCCGGTTGTCTGACGCCCCGACGAGGTTCTCGACGCCCGTGAAGGAGAGGCCGGCGACGTAGCCCGAGCCGGGGCCGGTGACGGTCCAGGTCAGGTCCGCGACGGGCGGTCCGTACAGCGTGTCGTCACCGGCGCCGCCGTCGAACCGGGCCGGGACGGGCAGGACCCCGGCGAGCGCCAGGACGTCGTCGAGCGCGCCACCGGCGATGCCGATCGAGGCGAGGCCGACGAGCGGGATCGAGACCATCTCGCCCCCGTCGGCGAGGGTCGCCGAGCCGGCCTCAAGGTACAGGCGGTGTCGGAGCGAGCTGCCAGCCCCGGCAGAGGCGAGGGCGGTCCCGCCCGCCACCCGCCAGGTGACCGCCCGGCTGGCGCTGACGGTGACGGTGGCCGTGGCGACGTCCACTTGCGCGATCGGCTCGATGGCCGCCCGCGTGATGATCGTCGTCTGATCGATGGCCAGCGCTGCCTCGCCGGAGGCCGGGATCGCCTCGACGGTCGAGGCGCCGCTCGGTGGCGCGCGGGCTGCGGACACCGTGAGGTCGCCGTCCGACTTCACCGAGCCGGCGACGATCGCCTCGCTCGTCGCGTACACGCGCCTGATCGCGACGGCGGACCCGCTCGCCGAGCCCGGCGTCTGGTCCGAGGCTTTCGCACTCGCCCCGGCGGAGACGCTCTGGCTCGTCGGCAGGTTGATCGGGCCGTTCGTGTCGATGGGGATCGTGTCCGGGATCTCGGAGCCGGAGTTGGCATCGACGACGTCGACGGCGATCGCGGCCGCCGCGGGGATGGGTCCCGCGGATGGCGTCGGGGTGGCGCCAGAGCCGGCTCCCCCGTTGCGCACGGCGGTCGTGTCGGCGAGCGTCCGCTGGGCGCTGACCTGGGCGTCGACGTCGGCGGCCCCTGCTCTGGCCGCGCCTGCGGCCGACCCGTCCGCCGTCGCCGCCGTCACAGACGTCCCGTTGGTGGCAAATCGAACCTCGCCTGTCGCCGTGATCCCCCTCAGCGTCGTGGCGCGCACGGTGTGGTTGGCGAACGTCAGGGCGATGGCCGGGCCGAGTGCGGCGGTGGCGGCGTTCCGGCTGCCGTTCGCAGTGGTCGTCACGGTTGCCGTCTGGTCTGCGGTCACGACGACCGCACCAATGGCGGTCAGCATCGGCGGGTCATCGGTCCCGATGGAGCTCACGGTGGTGACGTTCGAGATCGAGGTCGCCCTCGTGGGCGCGTCTGCGGCGCCGCCGCCGGCCGAGCCGCCGTCGGCCACGGTCGTCATCGCGTTGGTGGTCGTGGCCGAGAGGGTCACGTCGTGGGCGCCGTCCACCGTCGCGCCATCCTCGAGCGCCGCCGTCGTGTCGTCGGTGACGAGGTTCTGCGCCACCGAGGAGCCGAGTCCGACGGGGACGCCGCTGGCGTCGAGCGCGGCGTCGGCAGAGGCCGTTGTGCTCCGTGTCGCGGCGCTCGTGAGGGTCAGGTCGCCGCCGGTCAGGGTAAGGCGCGAGCCGGCCCGCAGCTTTGAGGCGTGCACCGCCTTCAGGACCTGGAGTGCGAACGACCCGGCAGGACCGACGGACACAGTCGCAGCGCCTGACCCCGATCTCGACGTCGCGGAGAAGCTGTCCTCGGTGCCCTCGGCGGTTGCCGCAGTGATGGTGACTGACGGTGCGTCGAGGGTCACGTTGCCGCCGACCGAGGCGTTTGTCGCCACCAGAACCCGCGTGACGGCGACACCGGTGCCCACGCCCGGGCCGCCGAAGACCACAGGGGAGCCATCGGCCAGCGACGATGCCTTGTTCGAGGAGCGTGCGCGCACGACCTGCGAACCGCTGGTCCGGATCGTCAGCTCCGTCCCGTCGGGCGGCGCGATCGAGGCCTCGGTCGTCGAGTCGAGATCGACGGAGGCGAGCGCGCCCGCAAGCGTGATGGCGCCGTCGAGTGTCTGGGCGTTGCCTCCCGTCAGCGTCTCGGGGGAGCCGCCGATCAGTTCGGCTGCCCCGCCTGTGCTTGCCTTCGCCAGGGTGGAGAGGTCGTTCGTCGAGTCCGCCACGACCTCGAGGGAGGCCGCCCGAATCGGCGCGCTCGGCGCAGAGTCGAGGGAGGCCCTCGTCGTCTGGTCCGCATCGGTGGTCGCGATCCCGGCCCCGGCGCTGGCGCCGCTCGCGTCCCCGGTCGCCGACGCCGCGAGGCTGTTGGTCGCCGTGATTGTCATCGCCCCGCCGCTCTCGACGGTTGACGTGCCCGACAGGCCCGCCACCGAGGTGCTCGACACGGTCAGCCTGACGGCGGCCGCGTCCTGGCCCGGCGGAGAGTCACCGCTCGGCGCCATGGCCGAGCTGAATCGGCCGACGTCAGAATCGCTCGATAGCGTCACGGGCCCGTTGGGGGCGGTGATGACCGAGGCTCCATTGACAGACACCGCTGCGGTCGAATCCGCCTGGATCGCGACCACGGTCGTCGGGGCCACGTCCACATCGAGGCTCGACGCCGCGTTCACGCTGACGTCGCCACTCTCGGAGCCCAGCCTGGTATCGGTGACCGTCACCCGGGCCGAGGGGGTGACGACGACGAGGGTTGTGTACTCGGCGTCTTCGATCGCGCTGGTGATCACCGCACCGGCGCTCAGCGCGACGGTCCCACTCCCGCCGATCGTCGTCCCAGTGACCGTGACCGAAGCCGTCGACGTCACGCTGTCCACGTGGAACGAAGTCGGCGTCGTGTGGGTGACCGCTGAGATGGTGACGAGCTGGGCCGCGATGGTCGCGCCATCAATCGTCACCGCGGCGTCGGCGTGCGTGCCTGCCGAGTCGACGGCTGCCAGGCTCACGTCGCCACGCGTCGTGATCGCGCTGCCCGACGTCACCGCGATGCGTTCCGCATCGATCACCAGTGACGCCCCGCCGAGGTCGATCGCGCCCTCGATCGTGACCGAGTCGATGCCGTCGCCGCCATGAATCGTCAGAGAAAGCGCGGGGATGGCGAAGTCGAGCTGCTCGAACGTGCCGCCAGCCGACGACACGCGGAGACCCGCTCCCTGCGGAGCGAGGGTCGCCGTGTCAGCCGCGGCCGACAGGTTGATCACGGCATGCCCGAGAGCATCTGTGATGTCGATCGGCTCGAGCCCGGTGTAGCGGACGACGTTGCCGTCGAGGTTCAGCTCGCCCGCTCCCCCATCGCGGGGCGTGGAAACCAGATTCGTGACGGAACCACGGATGACGAGGCTGTCGAAGCCGGCCGCGCCGCCTTCGACGCTGCCGCTCACCGAGCCGCCCGATTCGACGACGAACGTGTCGCGATTGTCCGGGGCGCCTACGAGGTCCTCGACCGAGGAGAAGGCGACACCCGCCACGGATCCGCTGTCCGGGCCGTCGATCGTCCAGGTGGCATCCCCAGCCGGACCGACGAGCGCGTCGCGCCCGGGTCCGCCATCGAAGCGCACCGGGACGGTCAGCGCCGCCTGGAGGTCGAGCGTCAGGCGATCGTCGCCAGTCGAGCCGGTGATGACGATCTCGGCGACCTCGCGCGCGGCACGAGTCTCGCCGCCGATCGTGATCAGGCCGTCGGCCGTGACCAGAAGAACCGCCGGGTCGCCGGATAGCGTGATCTCCCAAGCGGGCACGGCGCTGGGGTCCGGCACGGCGGTCGGGTCGGCCGCGGTGGTCGGGTCGGGCGCGGCCGTCGGGTCCGGCGCGGTGGTCGGGTCGGGCGCGGTCGTCGGGTCCGGCGCGGTGGTCGGGTCCGGCGCGGTGGTCGGGTCGG
>JAJXTD010000200.1 GCA_021784035.1 Actinomycetes bacterium
GCCCCGCCCTACGGCGCCACGGCTCCCGTGCCTCCCGCGCCGGCCGCTCCGGCGTACGGCCCGCCCTCGTACGGGACACCTCAGTACGGCCCGCCCCGGTACGGGACACCTCAGTACGGCGCACCCCAGCACGGCGCACCGCAGTACGGGTCGCCGCAGTACGCGCCGGGCCGGTATGGCGCACCCTCGGGACCGGGGCTGCCCGGCGTCGCCGGTTGGGGCGCGGTGCCGCTGGCCCCCAAGCCGGGGGTCGTACCGCTGCGCCCGCTCGGCGTGGGCGAGATCCTCGACGGCGCGATCAGCTACATCCGCCGGGATCCGAAGACCGTGCTGGGCATCTCGGCGGTGATCTCGCTCGTCATCGCCCTCGTCCAGTTCCTGGCCCTCGCGGTGACGTCCGGCTCGGCCGCGCTCTCCACGGGCACGACGTCGGTCGCGGACGCGCTGGCCGGCAGCCTCGGCTCGCTGACCGCGACCGGCGTGCAGTCGGTGGTGAGCTGGGTCCTCGGCGTGGTGGCCACCGGCCTGCTCACGGTCGTCATGGGGCAGGCGGTCCTCGGGCGTCGCGTCACGGCCGCGCAGGCCTGGCAGAGGACGTCCTCGCGCATCCTGGCGCTGTTCGGGCTGACGCTGCTCGTCTCCCTCGTCGTCGGCGTGATCGGCGGCGGCGGCATCCTGCTGGCCGTCCTCCTCGGCTACGGCCTGTGGCAGTCCAGCGCGGGGCTCGCCGTCCTGGTCGGCCTGGCCGTGGGCAGCGCCGCGATCGCGGCGGCCGTGTGGGTCAACATCAAGCTGTTGCTGGCGCCCGTGGCGCTGATGCTGGAGAGCGCGGGCGTCACGACGTCGATGCGCCGTTCATGGGCGCTGGTTCAGGGCGCGTGGTGGCGGACCTTCGGCATCTACGTGCTGGGCAGCGTCCTCGCGGCCATCGTGTCGTCGGTGCTGGCGATCCCGTTCACCGTCGTCGGCGCGATCGCCACCGTCGGCTCGCTCGAGAGCGGGACGCTCCCCCTCGGGTACACGCTCGCGATGTCGCTCGCGACGCTCGTCTCGAGCACCATCGTCCTGCCGTTCACCTCTGGCATCGTCTCCCTGCTCTACATCGACCGGCGGATCCGTCGCGAGGCGCTCGACATCGAGCTGGCCCGGGCCGCCGGGGTCCCCGGCTGACCCGCCGTGCCCGCCGCCCTCCTCCTCGCCGCCGTCGCCGTCCGCGCGCCGCTCGACGTCCCGGTGCGGCTCGGGCGTGACGAGGCGCAGCGCCTGGCCCGCCTCGAGCTGGCCAAGCCGATCTACACCGGTGACGGCGAGCCGTGGGCGCAACGGCTGCTGCGCTGGCTGCTGGAGAAGGTCTCGACCCTCCTCGACACCGTGGGCGGGTCCTCCCCCCTGGGCTGGTTCGGCGTGCTCGGCCTCGCCGTGCTCGTCGGCCTCGTGGTGGCGGTGGTCCGACGCCGGACCGGTCGGCTCTCGCGCGGGGCGGTGACGCGGTCGCTGTTCGGCGGCCCGGAGCGCACCGCGGCGGACCTCCGCGCGGAGGCCGACCGCTACGCGGCGTCCGGCGCCTGGGCCGAGGCGGTGCGCGCCCGGCTGCGCGCGGTCGTCCGTGACGTGGAGGAGCGCGGTCTCGTGGACGCACGACCGGGGCGCACGGCCGACGAGATCGCACGCGACGCGGGCCGGGAGCTGCCCTCGGCCGCGGGCGAGCTGCGGGCGGGCGCGCGGCTCTTCGACGACGTCTGGTACGGCGGACGCCCCGCCGGACCGGCCGAGTACGCCCGGCTCGTCGCCGTCGACGACGCCGTGACGGCCGCCCACCCGCACCGCACCGGCGCCGGCGCGGACCGCCCGATGGCGGTGCCGCGATGACGCTCGTCGACCCGGGAGTGCGACCGGACGCCAGGGTGGCCACGCCGACCGTACGCGCCCGGCTGCGCGCCAACCGCGGGACCATCCTCGTCGCGGTGCTGCTGCTGGTCGGGGCGCTGCTGCTCGCGATCGCCCAGAGCAGCCGCACGGTCGGGCTCCTGGACCCCGACGCGACCGACCCGAGCGGGTCGCACGCGGTCGCCGCGCTGCTCGGCGACCAGGGCGTCACGGTCGTGCGCGTCACCACCGCCGAGGCCGCCGTCGACGCGCTCGCGCGGGCGACCGACCCCACGCTCGTGATCGCCCCGACGGCGCCGCTGTCCGACCGCATGCTGGCCACCGTGCGCGGCGCGCACCCGAAGTACTCGGTCCTGCTGCAGCCGGACGACGCGACCCTGGGCGCCTACGCGCCGTGGGCGCGGCGGTCCGGGCTCCGCACGTCGACGGACGAGGTCGCGGCCGACTGCGACTGGTACGTCGCCGCGCTGGCCGGCCCGCTCCCGCAGACCGGAGCGACGTACTCGACCGACCGATCGGACGTGAGCAGCTGCTGGGGCGGGGGGGTCGTCGACACGGCGCGCGGCGGCGGCGGCGAGATCGTCACCCTCGTCGGCCTGGCCGGCGCCCTCACCAACCAGCACCTCGCCGACTCCGGCAACGCCGCGATGGCGCTGGGCACGCTCGGCCGGGCACACACCCTGGTGTGGTGGCTGCCGTCGGCGGCCGATCCGCTGCAGTTCGACCCCGGGACCGAGATCGGCATCGGTGACCTCGTCCCGACGTGGGTCAGGTGGGCCCTGGTGCAGCTGGGGATCGCGGTGCTCGTGGTCGTCTGGTGGCGCGGTCGGCGTCTGGGCCGCGTGGTCGTCGAGCCGCTGCCCGTCGTCGTCCGGGCGACCGAGTCGGTCGAGGGCCGCGCCCGGCTCTACCGCCGCGGCCACGCGCGCGGACGAGCCGCGGACGCGCTGCGGACCGCGGCCGTCGCCCGGCTCCGCACCCGCCTCGCCCTGCCGCGCACCGCCGGGGTCGACGTGGTCGTCGCCGCCGTGAGCGCCCGCACCGGGCGTCCGGGAGCCGAGGTCGCCGCGCTGCTGGCGTCCGGTGGCTCCCCCCTCGACGACGCGGGCCTGACCGGGCTCGCGGACGCGCTCGACGCACTGGAGAACGAGGTCCGCCGCTCATGACCGACACCCCCGACCTCTCCCCCGACGGCGGCCCGGCCGGTGCCGCGCCGCCGCGACCCGAGGACGCGCTCGCCGCGCCGCAGCCCGCCGCGCCGGCGCCCCCGCCCGTCGCCGCACCTGGTGACGACGCGGCGCGCGCGGCCCTGCTCGCGCTGCGCACCGAGGTGGGCAAGGCCGTCGTCGGCCAGGACTCCGTCGTGACCGGCCTCGTCATCGCCCTGCTCTGCCGCGGCCACGTGCTGCTCGAGGGCGTGCCGGGCACCGCGAAGACGCTGCTGATCCGGGCGCTGGCGACGGCGCTGGCCCTCGACAGCACGCGGATCCAGTTCACCCCGGACCTCATGCCCGGCGACGTCACCGGGTCGCTCGTCTACGACAGCCGTAGCACGGAGTTCTCCTTCAAGCCCGGACCGGTGTTCACGAACCTGCTGCTGGCCGACGAGATCAACCGGACGCCACCGAAGACGCAGGCGTCGCTGCTCGAGGCGATGGAGGAGCGGCAGGTCACCGTCGAGGGTCGCGCGCGACCGCTGCCCGACCCGTTCATCGTCGCCGCGACCCAGAACCCGGTGGAGTACGAGGGCACGTACCCGCTGCCGGAGGCGCAGCTCGACCGCTTCCTGCTCAAGCTCACCGTCGCCCTCCCGTCGCGCGACGACGAGTTCCACGTCCTGCGCCGCCACCTCGACGGGTTCGACCCGCGGGATCTCGCCGGAGCCGGGCTGCGTCCGGTCGCCGGTGCGGCGGACCTCGCCACGGCCCGGGCGCACGTGGCTCGCGTGTCGGTGGCGCCCGAGGTGGCGGCGTACGTCGTGGACCTGGTCCGCGCCACGCGCTCGAGCCCGTCGCTGCGCCTCGGCGTGTCCCCCCGCGGCGCCGTCGCGCTCATCAGCACGGCGCGTGCGTGGGCCTGGCTCTCCGGCCGCGACTACGTCTCCCCCGACGACGTCAAGGCACTGGCGCGGCCCGCGCTGCGCCATCGCGTCTCGCTGCGTCCCGAGGCCGAGCTCGAGGGCGTCACGGCCGACGCCGTCCTCGAGGGCATCCTCGCCACCGTCCCGACCCCGCGCTGACGGGGCCGCGCCCCGATGGTCGTCACCGGACGCGCCGCGCTCCTCGCGCTGCTGCTCGCCGTGCCCGTCGCGCTCGTCGCGCGGTCGCTCCCGGTCGTGCTGCTGCTCGACGTCGCACTCGTCCTGCTGCTCGGCGTCGACGCCGCGCTCGCGGGCTCGCCGCGCACGCTGTCCTTCACGCGCAGCGGGGACCGCGCGACGCGGCTCGGCGAGGAGGCCGTGGTGACGCTGACCGTGCGCAACGAGGGGGTCCGAGCGGTGCGGGGCGTGCTGCGCGACGCCTGGGCACCGACCGCCGGCGTCGCGGTGACCCGGCACGCGCTGGACCTCGCGCCGGTGCGCGAGGTCCGCGTGTCCTCGGTGCTGCGGCCGACCCGTCGCGGCGAGCGACGCCCGGATCTCGTGACGGTGCGCTCCCTCGGTCCGCTGCGGCTCGCCGGCCGGCAGGCGTCGCACGCCGTTCCGTGGGGGGTGCGGGTCCTGCCGGGCTTCCCGTCGCGCAAGCACCTGCCGTCGCGGCTCGCGCGGCTGCGCGAGCTCGACGGCCGCACGGCGCTCATGGTGCGCGGACAGGGCACCGAGTTCGACTCGCTGCGCGAGTACGTCATCGGCGACGACGTCCGCTCGATCGACTGGCGGGCGACCGCGCGCGCGTCCGACGTCATGGTCCGCACGTGGCGGCCCGAGCGCGACCGCCGCGTCCTCCTCGTCCTGGACACCTCCCGCACCTCGGCCGCCCGCGTCGGTGACGGGACGCGCCTGGATGCGTCCATCGACGCCGCGTTCCTGCTGGGCGCCCTCGCCGGCCGCGCCGGGGACCGCGTCGACGTGCTCGCCTTCGACCGAGCCGTGCGGGCCGACGTCCGCGGCGCCACCGGCAACGAGCTGCTGCCCCGCATGTCCCTGGCGCTGTCCGACGTCGAGCCGCATCTCGTCGAGACGGACGCGCACGGGCTCGTGTCCGCCGTGACCGCACGCGTGCGGCAGCACGCGTTCGTCGTCCTGCTCACCGCGCTCGAGCCCTCGGCGCTGCGCGAGGGGCTCCTCCCGTTCCTGCCGGGACTCGCGGCGCGGCACACCGTCGTCCTCGCCTCGGTGCGCGACGAGCGGCTCGAGCAGCTGGCCGCGTCGCGCGGCGACACCGCAGCGGTCTACGACGCCGCCTCGGCGGAGAAGG
>JAJXTD010000027.1 GCA_021784035.1 Actinomycetes bacterium
GAGCAGCGGCCGGCGGCGGTGCGCGCCGACGGGTCGGGGCGGCGCGGCCCACGGCCGAGAGGACGACGAGGACGTCGTCGCGTGCACCGCTGCTCCCACCCGGCCCAGCGTAGGCGCGGCACCCCTCCGGGCCGCGCGCCGGCGCACCGCGACGGCGTAACACCCGCGCGCCGGAGCGGCGCGCGACACGGCCGCTCAGGGCCGCGAGAGTGCCTTGTAGACCTCGAACCACGCCACGCCGAGGAAGCCGGCTGCCAGGGCGACCACCCAGTCCCACGGCTCCATCGGCCCGAGGTTGAAGGCCTCGCGGAGCGCCGGCACGAACAGCAGCAGCACGAGGAGCCCGCCCGCACCACCGATGATCCACTTGACGGTGGGGTTCCGGCGCTGGCGCATCGAGTGCCAGATCGACAGGTGCCAGGACCGGTTGACCAGGATGAGCGCCAGGTTGCCGATCACGAGCGTGGCGAAGGTGACCGAGCGGACCACGTCGTCGGGCCGGTCCGTCAGCACCGTCCAGAGGTACACGCCGAGGACCGCGGTGAGCGCGGAGACGCCCTGGAGGCCGGCGATCGTGAGCACGCGGGCGTCGAACAGCGGTGCGCCGAGGCCGCGCGGCCGCTCGTCCATGATCCGCGGGTCGATCTCCTCGGACTCGAACACGATCGAGCAGGCCGGGTCGATGATGAGCTCGAGCAGGGCGACCTGCAGCGGCAGCAGGACCAGCGGCCAGTCCGTGAAGAACACCGGGATGAGCGACATCCCGAAGATCGGGACGTGCACCGCGATGATGTACGACATCGCCTTGCGCAGGTTCGCGAAGATGCCGCGACCGCGGCGGATCCCGCCGACGATCGAGGAGAAGTCGTCGTCGGTGATGACGAGCGCCGCCGACTCGCGGGCCACGTCGGTGCCCCGGGCCCCCATCGCCAGCCCGATGTCCGCGGCGCGCAGCGCCGGCGCGTCGTTGACGCCGTCACCGGTCATGCCGACGACCTCGCCATTGGCCTTGAGCGCGCGGATGAGCCGGAGCTTCTGCTCCGGGACCATGCGGGCGAACACGCTCACCGTGCGGATGCGGCGCGCGAGCTCGGCGTCGTCCATCGCCTCGAGCTCGGGGCCGGTGATGCACCCGGCGTCGTGGTCGAGGCCGATCTCGCGGGCGATGGCCAGCGCCGTGCCGGGGTAGTCGCCGGTGATCATCACGACGCGCACGCCGGCGCGTGCGCAGTCCGCGACGGCGTCGGTCACGCCCGGCCGCACCGGGTCGTACAGGCCGACGAGCCCGATGTACTCGAAGTCGAAGTCGTGCTGCTCGGGGGGCAGGCCGACCTGCCGGTCGAACCGGGCGCGGGCCACGGCGAGGACGCGCTGCCCACCGGCCGTCGCGAGCTCGACCTGGGTGGTGAGCATCGCGAGCGAGCCGGCGTCGAGGTGGCACAGGTCGGCGATCGCCTCGGGGGCGCCCTTGGCGGCCACGACGTACCGCGCCGATTCCGGGGACCGCCAGACGTGCGACAACGCGAGCATCCGCTCCGACAGGGGGTACTCCCGGACCAGCGTCCAGCCGCGGTGCAGGTGCTCCGTGCCCGCGAGGTAGCGGGCACCGAGGTCGGTGAAGGCCCGGTCCATCGGGTCGAACGGGTCGACCGGCGAGGCGAGCACGCCGTACTCGACGATCTCGTGGAACGTCTCGGGCAGCGGCTGCCCGTCGAGCAGCCAGGTCGCGCCGCCGACCACCAGCTCCCGCACGGTCATGCTGTTCATGGTCAGCGTGCCGGTCTTGTCCACGCAGATCGCGGTCGCCGAGCCCAGCGTCTCGATCACGGGCGACCGGCGGGTCAGCACGTGCCGCTGCGACATCCGCCACGCACCCAGGGCCAGGAACACCGTGAGGACGACGGGGAACTCCTCGGGGAGCAGGGCCATCGCCGTCGCGATGCCGGCCAGCAGTCCCTCGAGCACGTCGCCGCGCGTGAGCGCGTAGACCGTCACGACGACGACCGCGGCACCGAGACCGAGAACGGCGACCACCCGGACGAGGCGGTCGATCTCGCGCTGCAGCGGCGTACGCGCGGTCTCGATGGTGCGCAGCGCCGTGCCGATGCGACCGAGCTCGGTCGCCGCTCCCGTGCCACGGACGAGGGCTACGCCGTGGCCCTTGACCACGAGCGTGCCGGAGAAGATCCACGGGGTGCCGTCCCCACCGGGACGTCCCACCTCGACAGCGGCCGGGTCCCGCTCGATCGCGGCCTTGCGCACCGGCACGGACTCCCCCGTGAGCGCCGACTCGTCGACGGAGAGGTTCACGCAGTCCACGAGCGTGGAGTCGGCCGGCACCCGGTCACCCTCGGCGAGCAGGATCACGTCGCCGCGCACCACGTCGCGCCCGGCGACACGCAGCCGTCGCCCGTCACGCACCACCAATGCGCGGGGCGAGGACAGGTCGCGCAGCGCCGCGAGCGCGTTCTCGGTCTTGTGCTCCTGGTACACCGAGATCGAGATCACGATGAGCACCGACGCCATGAGCATGATGCCGTCGAGCGGCTCGGACAGCAGGAAGTTGATGACACCCGCAGCGAGCAGGAGCAGCAGCATCGGCTGTCGTACGACGCCCCACACCTGCTGCGGCAGGTTGCGCCGCATCGCGGTCGGGAGCTCGTTGGGACCCTCTCGTGCGAGGCGCGCCGCAGCCTCCGCCGAGGTGAGCCCGCTCGTCGCGACGTCCTGCACGACACCCATCACACACCCGTTCGCCGGCGGCACGCCCTTCCCGAGCGGGCCGGTCAGGCTCCCTGGTGGACCAGGGTGCGGATCGTGCGCAGGGCCACCGACAGCGTCGCGAGGTCGAACTGGTCTCCCAGCGAGATCTCGTCGAGGGTGGCCCGGGCGCGCGCGAGACCCTCCGCCTGCTGCGCCTCCCACGCCTCGACCCGCTCGAGCGGCTCGCTCAGCCCGCGGGTGCTCTCGATGACCCGGCGGGTCATGCCGACCAGCGCGCTGTACAGGTCGGAGCGCAGCGCGGCCCGGGCGAGCGCGCTCCACCGGTCGTCGCGCGGCAGCTGGGTGATGCGCGTGAGCATCCGGTCGACCTCGTAGCGCTCGGACAGGATGAAGTAGATCCGCGCGGCCTCCTCGGCGTCGGCGCCGGTCAGCTGCGCGACCTCGACGATGTCGAGCAGGCCGTAGACGTCGAGCAGCGCGGCGCTCTCGAGCGCGATGTCCTCGGGCGCCCCGATCGACACGAGCTCGGCCGCGCGTGCCAGCAGCCGCTGCTTCTCGACGCCGACGAGCATGTCCGGCACGAGCGGCGCGATGCGGGCGATCTCCCCCCGGAACCGGGCGATCTCGGCCTCGACGTCGACGCGGCCACCGCGGGACATCAGCACCCAGCGCGTCGCGCGGTCGAGCAGCCGGCGCGACTCCAGGAACAGCGCGCACTGCGCACCCGTGGGCACTCGGTTGTCGAGCAGCTCGACCCGGGCCCAGAAGTCCGGCAGCGCGAAGGCCTCCCGGGCTACGGAGTAGGCGCGGGCGACCTCGACCGGACCGGCGCCCGTCTCCTCCGACGCGCGGAACGCGAACGAGATGCCACCGCGGTTGACCATGTCGTTCACCACGACCGTCGTGATGATCTGCCGGCGCAGCGGGTGCGTGTCGAGGATGGCGTCGTAGCGCTCGGCGATCGCGCCCGGGAAGTAGCGCCGCAGCACGCTGCCGAAGAACGGCTCGTCGGCCAGCGCGGTGTCCAGCAGGTCCTCGGTGAGGTTGATCTTCCCGTAGGCGAGGAGCACGGCGAGCTCCGGCGACGACAACCCCTCCCCTGCGACGTTGCGGGCGTCGATCTCCGCGTCGCTCGGCAGGAACTCGAGGGCGCGGTCGAGGTCGCCGCGCGACTCGAGGGCGCGGATGTAGCGCTGATGGACGGTGAGCATGGCGTGAGACTGGACCCGCGAGTTGCCGAGCGCGATGTTCTGCTCGTAGTTGTCGCGCAGCACGAGCCGGCCCACCTCGTCGGTCATCTCCGCGAGCAGCCCGTTGCGCTGCTTCGCCGTGAGATCGCCGTCGCGGACGAGCTGGTCGAGCAGGATCTTGATGTTGACCTCGTGGTCGGAGGTGTCGACGCCCGCGGAGTTGTCGATCGCGTCGGTGTTGATCCGGACCCCGTTGCGCGCCGCCTCGACCCGGCCGAGCTGGGTGAAGCCGAGGTTGCCGCCCTCGCCGACGACGCGGCAGCGCAGCGACCGGCCGTCGATGCGGATCGCGTCGTTGCCCTTGTCGCCGACCTCGGCGTGCGTCTCGCGCGACGACTTCACGTACGTGCCGATGCCGCCGTTCCACAGCAGGTCGACCGGTGCCCCGAGGATCGCGCGCATCAGCTCGGCCGGGGTGAGCCGGTCGACGTTCGGGTCGAGGCCCAGGACCTCGCGCACCTGCGGGCTCACCGGGATGGACTTCGCCGTGCGCGGGAAGATCCCGCCGCCGGCGCTGATCAGGTCCTGGTTGTAGTCGGCCCAGCTCGAGCGGGGCAGGTCGAACAGCCGGCGCCGTTCCGCGTAGGACGTGGCGGCGTCGGGGTTCGGGTCGAGGAACACGTGGCGGTGGTCGAACGCCGCGACGAGCCTGGTGTGCTCGGAGAGCAGCATGCCGTTGCCGAACACGTCGCCGCTCATGTCGCCGACGCCGACGACCGTGAAGTCCTCCTCCTGCGTGTTCCGCCCGAGCTCGCGGAAGTGCCGCTTGACCGACTCCCACGCACCGCGCGCGGTGATGCCCATGGCCTTGTGGTCGTAGCCGACCGAGCCTCCGGAGGCGAAGGCGTCACCGAGCCAGAAGCCGTAGGAGATGGCGACCTCGTTGGCGATGTCGCTGAACGTCGCGGTGCCCTTGTCGGCAGCGACCACGAGGTAGGTGTCGTCGCCGTCGTAGCGCACGACGTCGCGCGGCGGGACGACCGCGCCGCCCACCAGGTTGTCGGTGATGTCGAGCAGGGCGGAGATGAACGTGCGGTAGCAGGCGATGCCCTCGGCCAGCCAGGCGTCGCGGTCGACGCTCGGATCCGGGGACGACTTCACGTAGAAGCCGCCCTTCGCCCCGACGGGCACGATGACCGCGTTCTTCACCATCTGCGCCTTGACCAGCCCCAGGACCTCCGTGCGGAAGTCCTCCCGGCGGTCCGACCAGCGCAGGCCGCCGCGCGCGACCATGCCGAAGCGCAGGTGCACGCCCTCGACCCGCGGGCTGTAGACCCAGACCTCGAACTTCGGTCGCGGCGCGGGGAGGTCGGGGACCTGGGCCGGGTCGAGCTTCAGGCTCACGTACGACTTCGGCCGTCCGTCCGACCCAGGCTGGTAGAAGTTCGTGCGCAGCGTCGCGCCGACGAGCGCGAGGAACGAGCGCAGGATGCGGTCCTGGTCGAGGCTCTGCACCGAGTCGAGGGCGGTCTCCACCTCGGCGCGCAGGACCCTGACCTGGTCCTCGCGGTCCTCTACGAAGCGCGGGTCGAACCGCGCCTCGAACAGGCGCACCAGCAGCCGCGTGATCGGCACGTTCGCCACGAGACACTGCTCGAGGTAGAGCTGGCTGAACGCCGAGCCCGCCTGCCGCAGGTAGCGGGCGTAGGCGCGCAGTATCACCGCCTCGCGCCAGGTGAGCCCGGCCGCGACGACGAGCGCGTTGAGCCCGTCGGCCTCGGCCAGGTCGCTCCACGACGCCAGGAACGCGTCCTGGAAGCGGGCCTTGAGGCTGCCGAGCTCGTAGGCGTGGCCGGCGTCGAGACGCAGGCCGAAGTCGTAGACCCACATCGGCGTCCCGGCCGTCTCGATCTCGTACGGGCGCTCGTCGACGACCTCCACGCCCATCTGCTGCAGCACCGGCAGGACCGTCGCGAGCGAGATCGCAGCACCACGGCGGTAGATCTTGAACCGGCGCTCCCCCGCGACGGCGGCGTGCGGCTCGTAGAGGTTGAGCGCCACGGCACCGTCGGCCGTGAGCGTCTCCAGCTGCCGGACGTCGGCCACGCCGGTGCGCGCGGGGAAGTCCTCCTTGTAGCCCTCGGGGAAGGCGTCGGCGTAGACCTTGAGCAGTCGCGCCGACTCCTCCTCGCCGCACTGGTCGACGAGCGCGTCGGCGAAGTCGTCGTCCCAGGATCGCGTCGCCTCGGCCAGCCGGGCCTCGAGCGTGTCGTGCTCCACGACCGGCAGGTGCTCGCCCGGGGCGCACCGCACCACGAAGTGAAGCCGCGCGAGCAGCGACTCCGACACCCGTGCGGTGTAGTCGATCAGCGACGACCCGAACTCCTCCGCGAGGACGTCGGCCATCCGGAGCCGGACGGTGGTGGTGTAGCGGTCGCGCGGGAGGTAGACCATGCACGACACGAAGCGGCCGTAGCGGTCACGGCGCATGAACAGGCGGGTCTGGCGGCGCTCCTGCATGTGCAGCACGGCGAGCGCGGTCTCGGTCAGCTCCTCGGTGTCGACCTGGAACAGCTCGTCGCGTGGATAGGTCTCGAGGACCTGCAGCAGGTCCTTGTAGGAGTGGCCGTCGACGCGGAAGCCGGACCGGTCGAGCACCTGCTGGGCCACGCGGCGCAGGAACGGGACGGCGGTGACGGACTGCACGTAGGCGCTCGAGGTGTAGAGACCGAGGAACCGGCGTTCGCCCGTCACGCGGCCCTCGGCGTCGAACCGCTTGACGCCGACGTAGTCCAGGTAGGTCGGGCGGTGGACGGTGGACCTGCTGTTGGCCTTGGTGAGCACCATGACGTGCGGCTCGCGCGCGCGGGCGCGGACCTCGGGACTCAGCGTGGCGAACCCGCGCGACACCTGACGGTCGTTGCGCATGAGGCCGAGGCCGGTGCCCGCGACCGGCTCGAGGTGCGAGCCGTCCTCGCTCAGGTCGTACTCGCGGTAGCCCAGGAAGGTGAAGTGCTCGTCGGCGAGCCAGCGCAGCAGGTCGACCGACTCGGTCACCTCCTCGGGGTCCACCGTGGCCGGCGGCTGCTGCTCGAGCTCGTCGGCCAGGGTGGCCGCGCGCAGGACCATGCGCGGCCAGTCCTCGACGGCCTCGCGGACGTCGCGCAGGATCCGCAGGATCTCCTGCTCGACGTGGCGGAGGTCCGCCTCGTCTGTCTCGCGGTCGATCTCGACGTGCATCCAGGACTCGACCATCGCGCCCTCGGGCACGACCTCGTCCTCGTCGTCGACGGCGATGACGTCCTGCAGCGTCCCGACCAGGTCGCGGCGTACGACGAACTGCGGGTGGATCACGAGGTGGACGACGCGGCCCTGCCCGCTCAGCGACGCCGTCACCGAGTCGACGAGGAAGGGCATGTCGTCGGTGACGATCTCGAGGACGCTGTGCCCGGCCGACCAGCCGTGGCCCTCGAGCGAGGGGGTGAAGGCGTGCACGACCGCGGTTCCCTGCGGCCTGGAGGCGGCGGTCCGCCGGTGGCTGACCACAGCGCCGAGCACGTCGACGGGGTCCCGGCCGAGGATGTCCTCGGGGGCGGTGTGGCGGTAGTAGCGCCGGACGAGGGCCGCGAGCGCCGGGTCGTGCTGGGCGGCCTTGCCGGTGTCCAGCGCTCGGGTGATGAGCTCGTTCTTGGACTCCTCGAGCCGACGGGCGGCCGCCCCGGCCGAGTTCGGGGCCGGGATCTCCTGGGCAGGGGGGTTCGGGGTGTCGTTGTCCGTGACACTCACACTGTCGGGCACGCCGGGTCGCCTCTTCGTACGCTCGTCGGTCGCACGCCGTTGTGCGACCGCTTCACCCTAGACCGGTGTCGCGGCAGACGTGACGGTGCGCGACACTCCCGTACGGCACCCTGACGCCCGCGAACCGTCCCACCCGGAGGTCCCACCGTGGCCACGCACCTGTCGGCACGCCTCGCCCTGCCTGGTGACCCGGCGGACGCCTACGCCCTCGTCACCGACCCCGCGTACATCGAGCGGGTGGCGACCGCGACCGGGGGCCACGACGTCGAGGTCAAGGTCACCCCGGACGACGGCGACGGCGCGACGACCGTCTCCGCGCGCACGATGCCCGCGAACCTGCCGTCGTACGCCAAGGCCTTCGTCGGGGACACGATCCGCCTGGTGGAGACCCGGGTGTTCGGCCCGCCGGCGGCGGACGGCAGCCGGGTCGGCACGTTCAGCGTCGACTTCGGCTCGACCCCCATCTCGATCCGCGGCACCCTGCGGCTCGCTGCCGACGGGTCGGCCAGCGCCCTGGCCATCCAGGTCGAGATCACCGCGTCGGTGCCGTTCGTCGGCGGCAAGGTCGAGCGGGTCGCCGCCGAGTGGATCGAGCGGTTCGTGGCCAAGGAGGAGAAGGTCGCGGCGGGCCAGGCCGCCTGAACCGTCCATGGCGCGGTCACGGGCGACGGGCCGACGCGGAGACCGTCGGGGGCGTGGTCGTGCGCCGCGAGGGCGACGGCGGCGCCGTCGTGGAGCCCGACCACGTGACCGAGCGCTTCCGCGACTGCACGCCGGGCGAGTTCGCCTACGGGCGCAGCGGGGTCTTCGCCGACCACGGCGTACGTCGCCTGGTCGCCGGGGCCGAGCTCGCGACGCAGTCGGCGTACCTGCGGCGCGCGGGCTTCCGCGACGACTCGGGCACGTGGGTGCGCCAGGTCACCGCCGTCTGACCCGCAGCGGCGCCATGACGCACGGCGTGGAACCGGGTGCCCGACGGGGGCGTCAGAGTGCCATGACCATCACCGTGAACGGCCGCACGATCGCGACCACCGCGCTCGCCGCGACGGCGCTCCTGGCGGCGTACCTCCTCGGCTCGGCCCGGCCCGGCGTCGCCGGCGCGGCGACCACCTCGGCGGGTGTCGTGACGGCGACCACGCCGGCCCCGGACGGCGGCGTCACCGTCACCGGGTCCGGGAAGGTGACCGGCACACCGGACACCCTGCGCATCTCGCTGTCCGTCACCGCGACGGCCACCAGCATCGACGCCGCGCTCGCGTCGGCGAACCGGTCCGCCCGGGCCGTCCAGGGCGCGCTCACCGCCGCCGGGGTCGCCGCCCGCGACCTGCAGACGTCGGGGCTGTCCATCCAGCCGAACTACACGTCGAAGGGCGCGCCGAGCGGCTACCGCGTCGACGAGAGCATCTCGGCCGCGCTGCGCGACCTGGCGAAGGCCGGCGCGACCCTGAGCGCCGCGGTCCACGCCGGCGGCGACGCCGTGCGGGTGGACGGCGTGAGCGTGGCGCTCGAGGACACCGGCGCGCTCGTGTCCGGCGCGCGCACGGCCGCGGTCGAGGACGCGCGCGCCCGCGCCGAGCAGTACGCCAAGGCCGCGGGCCGCACGCTCGGCGAGGTACGGAGCATCAGCGAGGTCGTGCAGCAGCCCACCCCGCAGTACCTCGAGGGTCGGTACGTCGCTTCGGCGGCGAGCCCCGTGCCGATCCAGCCGGGCAGCCAGGACGTCACCGTCCAGGTGACCGTCGTCTACGCCCTCGCCTGACCGAGTAACACCTCGAACCCACCGGTTCGCCCGGGCGAACAGGGCGGTCCGGGGTGTTACTCGCGAGGGAGGGGTGGTCAGCCCGTCGTGTAGCCGTCCACGCCGGTGGATCTCGTGACGACCAGCTCCGCGCCGTTGACGACGACCTTCTGTCCGGTCGGATCGTCCCGGACGTGCTCCAGGACGATCGCGGCGTCGGGCGAGGCGCACACGGCAGGGAACACCGCGTCCGGGGGTGCCATCTGCTGGCTCGCGACCTCGAACCCGCGGTCGCTGCGCTGCACCTGCCAGCCGAGCACCACGCAGCCACCGGGGGCCGGCGCGCTCCAGACGGCCGTCACGTCCCACTGCCCGGCGCTGCTCTGCACCGCGACCACGGCGTCGACGACGACGTCGCCACGCACCGGGTCCCGGAGCACCCGAGTCGTGAGGACGACCCACACCATCCCGATGACGACGACGGCGAGGACCGCGAAGAGCACCACCGACCGGCGGCCGTGCGGCGGGAGGACCTCCGGCTCGATCGGGACCTCGACCGTGCGGGCCGGCGGCCTCTCGTCGCCGGCCTCCTGGGGACGCGTCACCCTCAGCCCATGTGGGGGTAGGTGTGGTCCTTCGGCGGCACGAACGACTCCTTGATCGAGCGGGTCGAGGTCCAGCGCTGGAGGTTCTGCGGCGCGCCGGCCTTGTCGTTGGTGCCCGACGCACGGGCGCCGCCGAAGGGCTGCTGCCCCACGACCGCGCCGGTGGACTTGTCGTTGATGTAGAAGTTGCCCGCGGCGAAGCGGAGCGCGTGCGTCGCGTGCGCGACTGCCTCGCGGTCCTGCGCGATGATCGAGCCGGTGAGCGCGTAGGACGCGACCGACTCCATCTGCGTCAGCACCTCGTCGTAGCGGTCGTCGTCGTAGACGTGGACGGCGAGCAGCGGCCCGAAGTACTCCTCGGTGAAGTACTCGGCCGTCGGGTCGGTGGCCTCGATGACGGTCGGCCGGATGTACCAGCCCTCGCGGTCGTCGTAGGTGCCGCCGGCCACGACGGTGACGTTCGGGTCGGCCTTGGCCCGGTCGATCGCCGCGGTGACGCGGGCGAACGCACGGTCGTCGATCACGGCGCCCATGAAGTTGGAGAGGTCCGTGACCGGCCCCATGGCGAGCCCGTCCACGGTGGACGCGAGGTCGTCGCGCAGCGTCGCCCAGATCGAGCGCGGGATGTAGGCCCGCGACGACGCCGAGCACTTCTGGCCCTGGTACTCGAACGAGCCGCGCACCAGCGCGGTCCGCAGCACGTCGACGTCGGCCGAGGGGTGGGCCATCACGAAGTCCTTGCCGCCGGTCTCCCCGACGACCCGCGGGTAGGAGCGGTACGACGCGATGTTGTCGCCGATCGTTCGCCACAGCTGCTGGAACACGCGCGTCGACCCGGTGAAGTGCAGGCCGGCGAAGTCGGGGTCGGACAGCACGACGTCGGAGGTCTCCACGCCGTGGCCGGTCACCATGTTGATGACTCCGGGCGGGAGGCCGGCCTCCTCGAGGACCCGCATCAGGTAGTGCGCCGCCAGCTGCTGGCCGTGGGCCGGCTTCCACACGACGACGTTGCCCATGAGGGCGGGGGCCGTGGGCAGGTTGCCCGCGATGGCGGTGAAGTTGAACGGCGTGACCGCGTAGACCACGCCCTCGAGCGGGCGGTGGTCGAGCCGGTTCCACACCCCGGGCGAGCTGATCGGCTGCTCGGCGGTCAGCTGCCGGCCGAAGCCGACGTTGAACCGCCAGAAGTCGATGAGCTCGCACGCCGCGTCGATCTCCGCCTGGTAGCAGGTCTTCGACTGGCCGAGCATCGTCGCGGCGTTGAGGGTGTCGCGCCACGGTCCGGACAGCAGGTCGGCGGCCTTGAGGAAGATCGCGGCCCGGTCGTCGTAGGACAGGTCGCGCCAGCCCGGAGCGGCGGCCTTCGCCGCGGCCATCGCGTCGCGCGCGTCGTCCCGCGTGCTGCCGCGCAGCGTGCCCAGCACGTGGTGGCGGGCGTGCGGCTGCACGACGTCGATCACCTCGCCGCTGCCCATCCGCTGGACCCCGCCGATGGTGCAGGTGAGGTCGATCCGCTCCCCCGAGAGCGCCACGAGGCGCTTCTCGAGGCTCGCGCGCTCGGCGGAGCCGGGCGCGTACGTGCGGATCGGCTCGTTGGCGGCGACGGGTGTTCGGGTCACGGCGTCCATGACGTCTCCTCGCGGGCGTTGCTCGGGTGGCGGCTCTGCCACCGCCCGCCCATCCTGCCTCCTCGCGGCCCCGGACGCGCCACGTCAGCCGAGCAGGTCGGGGATCTCCTGCGTCGCGAACCACATCAGCTCGTGCGCCACGAGGGACACGTCGGCCAGGGCACGCTCGTCGCCGGCGTCGGCGTCGGCCAGCCGGCCGAGGGCGAGGACGACCTCCCCCTCGGCGTCGGCGTCGTCGACGTGCACCGCGCTGCACCGCGCGATCGGCACCTCGGCGCGGACCGTCACGGCGGTGTCGTCGCCCGACGGCGTCACGTCCGCGTCGTCGACGTCGGCCACGACCACCACGCGACGAGGCTCGCCGGACGTGGCGGCGATGAGGCGCAGCGAGTCGTACGCCGCGGCCATGAGCACGGCGTACTCGAGCTCCTCGTCGTCGGCGTCGGTCCACGACCGGCGCAGAGCCGGCGTGACGGCGTGCGCAGGGAGGGGGGCCGGGGTGAGCCGGCCGGTGGCGTGCAGGGCGGCGAGCCCCGCGACGGTCGTCGGCACGTAGATGCGCACGGGCCCAGCATGCCGTAGCCGCGGTCCCGCGCCGGACGAGACGCGTCCGCCGGCTACTCCGCGGCGCGGGAAGGACCGCCGCGCGGACGTGCGACGAGACCGCGTGACGCCGCGGACGAGACCTGCTTGGGACGCACCGCGGGAGGCTCGGGTGCTGACTCGGGCGGCGCGGCGACGTCGGCCGGCGACGTCGCGCCGCGCGACGCAGGGCGGCGCCGGCTCGGGCGGCCCGCCACCTCGACCTGCGGTGACACGACCGGCTCGGCCCGCGCCCGGCGCCGGCTGGCCGGCACGGTGTCGAGCAGCTCCGCGAGCGCGGAGCGCAGGCACTCGGCGAGGACGTCGACGTCGGTCATCGCGTCGCGATCGGCGTTGAGACCGAAGAAGACCCCGCCGTTGTACGACGTGAGGCCGATCGACACGGCCTGGCCCTTGGCCAGCGGCACGACGGGATACGCGCCGAGCATGAGGGCGCCCGCGGCGTACAGCGGGAACTGCGGGCCCGGCACGTTGGTCACGACGAGGTTGAACATGCGCCGCGACCAGTCGTTGGCCGTGCGCGCCGCCGCAGCGTGCAGCGTGGGCGGCGCGAAGCCCGCGATGCCCACGAGTGCCTGCGCCCCGACCATCTGGCCGGTCGACTTGAGCTGCTCCATCTCGTAGGAGATCCGGTGCAGGCGTACGACGGCCTGCGGCTCGCCCACCGGCAGGTCGACGAGGAACGCCGCGATGTGGTTCCCGGTGGACTCCTCGCCCGCGCGGACGCTCACCGGCACGAGCGCGCGGACCGCGGAGCGCGAGGACACCGACTCGCCGCGCGTCATCATCCACTCGCGGAGCGCCCCGGAGACGATCGCGAGGACGACGTCGTTGATCGTGCCGCCGTGGACCTTGCGGATCGCCTTGAAGTCGTCGAGCCGCATCGAGGCCATGGCGAAGCGGCGAGCCTCGCCGATGGGGGCGTTGAGCGGGTTCGCCGACGGCGGTCGCGCGATGGTGAGCACGGCCGAGGCGACGCCCGCGGCCCGACGTCCGATCCGCTCGATGGTCTCGCGGACGTCCACCGCTCCGCCCCGGACGGCGTCGATCGCGGCCCCTGGGCTGCGCAGGACCTCGGACACGGCTCCGGCGACGAGGTCGACGTCGCTCGGCTCGGGCCTCGGGGTCCAGCGCTGGGCGGCAGAGCGGTGCGGCTCGGGCGTGACGTCGAGGATGACCTGCCCGATGTCGATCGCACCGACGCCGTCGACCATCGCGTGGTGCGTCTTGGTGAGGATGGCGAAGCGGCCCCCGGACAGGCCCTCGACGAGGTACATCTCCCACAGCGGCCGGCTGCGGTCCAGCGGCCGCGACATGACCCGGCCGACGAGGTCACGCAGCTGCGTCTCGGTCCCGGGGCGGGGCAGCGCGGAGCGGCGCACGTGGTAGCCGACGTCGAACTCCTCGTCGTCGACCCAGACCGGGTTCGCGATGTGGCCGGGCACCCAGCGGACCTTCTGGCGGTAGCGCGGGACGAGCCCGATGCGCTCCCTGATCAGCTGGACCAGCTTGTCGTGGTCGAAGCCCCCCTCGGGCGCCTCGAAGAGCACGACGCCGCCGACGTGCATCGGCGTGGTGGGCTCCTCGAGGTAGAGGAACGAGACGTCGAGCGGGCTCAGCCGGTCGACCATCGCACCTCCCGGATCCGGCGGTCCCCAGCGACCGGACCGCCCGCTCATCGTGTCACGACTCGACGGGGGGTGCCGGGATCAGGACAGCGGTACGCCGAACAGCGCCTCGAGCTCGACGAGCGTCTCGGCGTAGCTGCGATGGCGTACGCCCACGATCCCGAGCGCCGCGGCGGCCGCGACGTTGTGCGGCAGGTCGTCGACGAACACGCACTCCTCCGGCCGCAGGCCCAGCAGCCGCAGGGTGTGCTCGAAGATCTCCGGCTCGGGCTTGCGCATGCCCACCTCGCCGGAGATCACGACGACGTCGAACATCTCGTCCCACCCGTCGCGCGGGTAGTCGTTGCCCCACGAGTTCGACAGCAGCCCGGTGCGCAGGCCGGCTGCGCGGGCCCGGCGCACCAGGGCCGACATGTCGGACGCGTGCTCGAAGCTCTCGAACATGCGGTCCAGCAGCCCGCCGGCCGCGAAGGCACGCCCCGAACGCGCGGTCAGCGCCTCGGCCAGGCGCACCTCGAAGTCGGGCACGGTCATCTCGCCGCGCTCGAGCGCGTGGACCGGGTTGAACCGGGCCTCGGCGCCGTAGGGCTCGCCCATCCAGTCCCGGACGATGCCGACGTAGACGTCGAGCGGGACGCCGTCGGCCGCGGCCCACGTCTCCACTGCCGTGCGCATGTCCCCGGTGAGGACTCCGCCCCAGTCGACGACGAGACCCCTGAGGCCGTGCGGCTCAGGCACCGCACACCTCGCGCGCCCGGGCGAGCAGCTGCGGGACGCCCGCGTCGAGCCGGGCGAAGAACGGGTCCTCGGCAAGCCCGGCGAGCCACCTGTGGTGACTGGCCTCGAGCAGGATCGCGAGCTTCCACACCGCGAGCGCCACGAACCATCGGGTGTCGCCGGCCGACCGGCCCGAGGCGTCCTCCCAGAGCGCGACGACCTCGTCGCGGGTCGGGAACCCGTCGTGGCTCGTCACGAGCTCGGCGAGCGGCACGGTCTCCCCGCGCTCCGGCCAGAACGACAGCAGGTAGCCGAGGTCCGCGCGCGGGTCGCCGACGGTGGCCATCTCCCAGTCGACGACGGCCGTGATGCGCGCGGTCGCCGTCGGATTCCCCGCCTCGTCGACGGACGTCGCCGGCGCGACGATCACGTTGTCGAGCTTGAAGTCCCCGTGCACCACGGCGGGCTCGGACTCCTCGGGCAGGTGCGCCCGCAGCCAGTCGCGGACGACGTCGTAGTCGGGCAGCTCGCGGGCCTGTCCGCCGGCCGCCGCGACGGCCGCCTGGATCCCCTCGCGCTGACCGACCCAGCGGCGCAGCTGGCGGTCGAGGTAGCCGGCGGGCCGGCCGATCCCGGCGTCGACGAACGGGCGCCAGTCGACGCGGTGGATCGCCCCGAGCACGCGCGGCAGCTCGACCCCCACCTCGTGCCGTGCGGCCCGTCCCTCAGGGCCCGCCATGAAGTCGGGCAGCGTGTCGCGGACGACGACGCCCGCCGAGCGGTCCATCACGTAGAACGGCGCACCGATGACGCCGGTGTCCTCGCAGACGCCGCGGACGCGGGGCACGCGCACCGACTCGCCGGATGCCGCGAGCAGCCCGAGGACCCGGGCCTCGCGCACCACGTCGTGCGCGGTGGGCAGCAGCGGCCCGCGCGGCGGCCGGCGCAGCACGAGCTCGTCCGGCCCGCGGCGGACGAGGAACGTGAGGTTGCTGTGACCCTCGCCGAGCGGCGTCACCGCGAGCTCGCCGGCGCCGGTCAGCAGGTCGTGCCCGGACAGCCAGCGCTGCAGGCCGTCGGCGTCCACGAGGTCGCTCACCCGGCTGACCCTAGCGACCCCCGTCACCGGCCCGGACGTGGTGGGATCGACCCATGGATCTCACCACGTCGTCCCGCGCGCAGGAGCTGCGCGCGACCCTCGAGCAGTTCATGGCCTCGCACGTCCTGCCCGCCGAGCCGGTCTACGCCGAGCAGCGCGCGCGACTCGCCGCGCAGGGCCGCGAGCACGACCTGCCCCCGGTCGTCGAGGACCTCAAGCACGCCGCACGGTCGCGCGGGCTGTGGAACCTGTTCCTCCCCGCGGAGTCCGGCCTCTCCGTGCTCGACTACGCCGGCCTGGCAGAGGTCACCGGGTGGTCGCCGGAGATCGCACCCGAGGCGCTCAACTGCGCAGCACCGGACACCGGCAACATGGAGGTGCTGCACATCTTCGGCACCGAGGAGCAGAAGGCGCGCTGGCTCGCGCCGCTGCTCGCCGGCGAGATCCGGTCCGGGTTCGCGATGACGGAGCCGGACGTCGCGAGCAGCGACGCCATGAACATCGAGACCTCGATCGTGCGCGACGGCGACGACTACGTCATCAACGGCCGCAAGTGGTGGACCACCGGCGCGCTCGACCCGCGCTGCCAGATCCTCGTGCTCATGGGACGCACCGACCCGACGGCGGACGCCCACCGGCAGCAGTCGATGGTCCTCGTGCCCATGGACACGCCGGGCGTCAGCGTCGTGCGCGACCTCACGGTCTTCGGCTACCACGACCAGCACGGTCACGGCGAGCTCCTCTTCGAGCAGGTGCGCGTCCCGGCGTCGAACATCCTCGCGAGCGAGGGCGACGGCTTCCTCATCGCCCAGATGCGCCTCGGGCCCGGTCGCGTGCACCACTGCATGCGCGCGGTCGGCATGGCCGAGCGCGCCCTCGACCTGCTGTGCCGGCGGGCCGGCGAGCGCGTGGCGTTCGGAAAGCCGGTCGCCGCGCAGGGCGTCTGGCAGGAGCGCATCGCCGAGTCGCGGATGGCCATCGACCAGGCCCGGCTGCTCGTGCTGCGGGCCGCGTGGCTCATCGACAACCAGGGGATCGCCGACGCCGAGACGCGCCGTCAGGTGGCCGCCATCAAGGTGATCGCGCCGCGCGTCGCATGCCAGGTGATCGACCTCGCGATCCAGGTGCACGGCGGCGCGGGCGTCAGTTCCGACACCCCGCTCGCCGCGATGTACGCCGGTGCCCGGACGCTGCGCATCGCCGACGGCCCCGACGAGGTCCACGTGCGCACCGTCGCGCGGTCGGTGCTCAAGCCCTATCGCGTGCGCTGAGCCGCCGCGGCTCGACGCCGAGGTCGCGCACGAGCTCGAGCGCGACCGAGCGCAGGGCCGCCCGCGCGGGTGAGGACGGCGCCACCTCGGCCAGCGTCGCCCCCCGGCGCAGCGCGACGTCGTACGCCGCCCGGTCGTCCGGCACCGTCCACACGGAGTCGACGCCGGCGTGCGCGTGCAGCGCGTCCGCGACCGCCGCGCGGCCGCGGCGGCCGACGACGCCCTCACGCAGCCGCGTGACGAGGACGCGCACCTCGCAGCCGGGCACGACGTCGCCCAGCTCGGACAGGCCGCCGACGATCCGCACCAGCCCCACCGGGTCCGCGCTGCCGACCGCGACGACGACGTCGGCGGACTCGAGCGCGGCGAACGTCGCGGCGTTGCGCCGCGGTGCCTCGGTGTCGAACACGAGCTCCTCGTCGGCCTCGAGCGAGAACCCGCAGTCGACGACCACGAGGCCGGCCAGCGACCGGGCGACGCGCAGCACGTCGGCGAGCGCGGCCCCGCGGACCTCGTTCCACCGACCGGCCCGCGGGAGCCCCGGGAGCACGCGCAGCCCGGGCCGCATCTCGCGCGAGAGTAGCGAGAGGGCACCGACGTCGAGTCCGCCGCCGAGCGAGCGGCGGCACGCGGACGCCAGGCCGGCGCCGTCGTCGACGAGGCCGAGCACGACCGACATCGCCGGCGCCCACGTGTCGGCGTCGACGAGGAGCACGTCGATCCCGGCGCGCGCCGCCTCGTCGGCGATCGCCACCGCGACCGACGTGCGCCCCGGGGCACCGGCCGGCCCCCAGACCGCGACGACGCGCCCGCCCACGTCGTCCTCGTCGGCGACGTCGGCGACCGGCGTCGCGACGGCCGGGGCGGACGCGGCGCGAGCCGCGGTCGCGATCGCCCGCACGGCGGTGCCGAGGTCCGCCGGAACGACCGCGACGACGGCCTCGGCGCCCCAGCGGGAGAGCCGGCGCCCGGCCTCGTCGTCACCGTCGTCGACGACGCCGACCACCGCGAGGCCCTGCGAACGCAGCCGGTCCAGGACGTCGGCGTCGAGCCGGGGCGCGACGGCGCCGACGACGGCCACCCGGCCGAGCCCGGCGGACGCCGCGGCGATCAGGTCCGCGGTGTCGAGGCAGCGGCGCGCGATCGCGACCCGGCTCGCGGGGTGCGCCAGTCCCGCGACGAGCGGGCCCTCCCACGGCGTCGGGCCGAGCAGCACCAGGACATCGACCGGGCCGGCCACGGAGCCGCTCACGTCAGGGTCCCGTGCCGACGCGGACCAGGTCCACGTCGCCCCCGCGCGCGGCAGCGACCGCGCGGCCGGCGTCGCGCAGGGCGACATCGAGGACGACGCCGACCTGCGACGTCGTGCCCGCGGTGTCGGTGATCCCCGGGTCGGCGACGAGCGCCCCGGCGAGCGCGAGGGACGGTAGGACGGTCACGCCGTCCTGGCCCACCGACGTCCCGTCCTTCGGCGACACGTAGACGTCGACCCGCTCGCCCCGGGCGAGTCCCGGCGGCGCGTGCAGCGGGTCGACCGGGACGGTGACGAGTCGCCGGTCGGTGGCCGCGACGTCGGCCAGTGCCGCGGCCGGGAGCAGCTCACCGGGGGCGACGTCGCGCGCGAGGGTGCGGCCCGCGACACCTGTCGACTGCGGCACGTACGCCGCGACGGTGTCGGCCGCCGCGGGCACGGCGACGAGGTCGTCCTCGTGCAGCGTGGTGCCGGCCGCGAGGGACTGCCGGAGCGACCAGACGAGGACCCGGTCACCGGAGGTGGCGATCAGGCGCCCGCCGAGGACGACCGACAGGACGACGAGCGTGACGCCGGCGGCCAGCCGCACGTCGCGGCGTCCGGTGCCGAGGCGACGGGCAGGGGGACTCGTGGCGGCGGACATGCGGCGACTGTGCCGTCGGGCTCCGTCCACATGCGCGGCACGGTCCCCCATACGGCCGTCGGCCGATGCGAGGATGTCGGGGTGGCCCCTCGGTTCCTCACGCTCGCCGATGTGGCGGAGACGCTCAACATCTCGGCGTCCCAGACCTACGCGCTCGTCCGCAGCGGGGACCTGCCCGCGATCAAGGTCGGCGGACGTGGCCAGTGGCGCGTCGAGGCGGTCGAGCTCGAGGCGTACATCGCCCGGATGTACACCGAGACCGCGGACTTCGTCCGCACGCACCCGCTCACCCGCGACGACACCGGGTACGACGAGACGAGCGACTGACCCCGGGTCAGCGGCTCACGACGGCGAGGGCGGAGAGCGGGACGGCGATCGTCCCGTCCGCGGCGACGAGCTCCAGATGGTCGGCGTACGCCGCCGAGGCGAGCCCCCGCACGACGGCCCCGTCGACGAGCCGCACGGACACCTCGGACCGATCTCGGCACCACGCGCGGAGCAGCGACGGCATCGACCGGGCCACCCGCGGCCCCGCCGCGGTGACCGCGCGGCCCAGGCCACGGACGGCCAGGACCCGGTCCAGCACGACGAGGTGCTCGGCCACCCCGGTGCGGCGGAGGTCGGGCACCGGTGCGACGAGCACCCACCCGTCGCCCACATCGGTCACGGACCCGGCGGTCCGGCCGCCGCCGACGGTGGACAGCTCGACCCGTCCCGCCGCACCGCGCAGCCGGTCGGCGAGCGAGATGGCCGTGCGCTCGATGCGGGTGCGCTCGGCGACCTCGGCGTCGCGCTCGAGGTCGGACTCGGCGGCGGCCAGCGCGGCGAGGTCCGCCTCGAGCGCGGCCACCAGGTCGTCGGGGCGGTCGCCCGGCGCTGCTCCCCGGCTCATCTGCGCGCTCCTCGTCCTCGGCCACACGGCCGCCCGAGGGGTCACGCTAGCTCCGCCGGCGTGCGGTCGCGCCTCGGGACTCCGCGGTCGCGGCCACGAACGACGACGACCGCGGCACGTTCGAGATCCCTCGCTCAGGTGACGGCGGGAGCGACGTTCCTGCGGAAGTACCTGCGCCGCAGCCACAACGAGACGTACACCAGCGCCACGAGCGCCGGGACCTCGATCAGCGGGCCGATCACGCCGGCGAGCGCCTGGCCCGAGGTCACGCCCCACACCCCGATGCTGACCGCGATCGCGAGCTCGAAGTTGTTGCCGGCCGCGGTGAACGCGAGGGTGGCCGTCTTCGGGTAGCTCATCCGGCTGCGGAACCCGACGACGAACGAGACGCCCCACATGATCGCGAAGTACACGAGCAGCGGGATCGCGATGCCGACGACGGCGACCGGGTCCGATGTGATCGCGTCCCCCTGCAGCGCGAACATCACGACGATGGTGAACAGCAGCCCGTAGAGCGCGAACGGCGAGATGCGCGGGACGAACTCCTGCTCGTACCAGTCCCTGCCCTTCGCCCGAAGGCCGATGCGGCGGGTGAGGTAGCCGGCGACGAGCGGGATGCCGAGGAAGATCAGCACGGCCTTGGTGATGTCCCAGGTGGAGAACTGCACGTCCTGCGTGTCGAGGCCGAGCCAGCCGGGCAGAACCTTCAGGTAGAAGGTCCCGAGCAGCGCGTACGCGAGGATCTGGAACACCGAGTTCAGCGCGACCAGCAGCGCGGCCGCCTCGCGGTCGCCGCACGCCAGGTCGTTCCAGATGAGGACCATCGCGATGCAGCGGGCCAGCCCGATGACGATGAGCCCGGTCCGGAACTCGGGCTGGTCGGCGAGGAACAGCCACGCGAGGGCGAACATGAGCAGCGGGCCGATCACCCAGTTCAGCAGCAGCGAGAGCCAGAGCATCTTCCGGTCGCCGGTGACGTGGCTCATGTCCTCGTAGCGGACCTTCGCCAGCACCGGGTACATCATGAGCAGGAGGCCGAGGGCGATCGGCAGCGACGTCTGGCCGACCTTGACCGCGTCGAGCGCCGGCTGCACGCCGGGGAGCGCGCGCCCGACGAGCAGGCCCACGGCCATGGCCAGCAGGATCCAGACGGGCAGGAAGCGGTCGAGGCGGGACAGCCGGCCGATGACGGCTGCCTCGTCCGGCTCCGTGCGCGGCCCGGCGCTCACGAGGCGGCGGCGTTCGCGTCGATCTCGGCGATCAGGGCCTCGATGCGGCTCCGGATCGCGTCGCGGATCGGCCGTACGGCCTCCACCCCCTGCCCCGCGGGGTCCTCGAGGACCCAGTCGAGGTAGGTCGTGCCGGGGAAGAACGGGCAGGCGTCGCCGCAGCCCATGGTGACGACGTAGTCCGACGCCCGGACCGCCTCGGTGGTGAGCATCTTGGGGGTCTCGGCGGAGATGTCGATGCCCTCCTCGAGCATGGCCTCGACGACGGCGGGGTTCACCGAATCAGCGGGGGCGGACCCGGCGGAGCGGACCTCGACCCGGTCGCCGGCCAGATGGGTCAGGTACGCCGCGGCCATCTGGGACCGCCCCGCGTTGTGGACGCACACGAACAGGACGGACGGCTTCTCGCTCACGAGGTCATTCTCCACGGCAGCGGCGGGGACGCCGGTCGGTCGACGGGCGTCACGGATGCGAGCGGTCGGCTCAGCAGCAGGTCGTGACGGCGGCGCGACCGGCGGCGTCCGCGGTGACATGCACGTCACTCCCTCTGCATCGATGATGGTCTACATTGACAATCGTCGAAACAGTCTCGCGATATATCGATGGATGTCAATGCCCCGACGAGCGGACGACAGGTCAGGAGGCGTGACGTGGCCACGATGACGAGCAGGCGGATCCCGCAGGTCCGCACCGGCCCCGAGTGCTGCCCGTCCGGGCTGGCCGAGCCGATGGACCGGGCGACGGCGGAGGAGCTGGCCCGGCTGCTCAAGGCCGTGGCCGACCCCGCGCGGCTGCAGCTGCTCGCCCTCATCCGGGCCGGCGGCGAGTCCTGCGCCTGCGACCTCACCGGGCCGCTCGGACTGTCCCAGCCCACCGTGTCGCACCACCTCAAGGTCCTCACCGAGGCGGGGCTGGTGACCCGCGCGCAACGCGGTACCTGGGCCTGGTTCGCGGTGGTGCCCGAGCGGCTCGCGGAGATCGCCGCCGTGTTCCGCTGATCGGGTCCGCCCCCGGCGGGAACGGGACCGCCCCGGGCGGCGCTATCGCATGCGACCAGCCATCGGGGGGCCCACCGTGACAAGGCAGGTTCCTGCCCGGGCGTCAGCCGGTCGGCCGGACTCAGCCACACGTCGACCCCGGCGCGGTGCCCTGCGAGGGCGAGCAGATCGAGGTCCGCCGCGGGCAGCCGGTCCGCACCGTGGACGATCAGGTCGAGCCCCGTGTGCGCGAGCGTCGCACGTTCGTCCCCAGGGGTGACGGCGACCTTGACACTCGCTCCTACCGAGGTCTGTCATAGGCAAACACACGCAAACGACATCAACGGGAGCCCTCGTGCCGGTCCACTGGGAGGAGCTCGCCGTTCCGACGGGCACGACCGACGCCCTGACCGGCGCGGTCCTCGTGCTGACCGCGCTCCTGCTGGCCCGCGTCGGCGTCGCGGCCGCGTCGGCCGCGGCGGGTCGCCTGCCCGGTCGCCTCGGCCGCGCGGCCGCCGGCCTCGGCC
>JAJXTD010000201.1 GCA_021784035.1 Actinomycetes bacterium
CGAGCGGACCGGCCGCGACGTCGTCGTCGAGCTCGTCGAGCGTGACGCCGTCGGCCGCGAGGCCGACGACCATGCAGCCCGCCGCGGCGTACGCCTTGAGCGTCCGAGTGAGGTTCGTGGCCCGGGCCACCGGCACGCGCGCGGCGGCGCCGGCCGACGCCTTCCAGGCCGACGCGGTCAGGCCCGCGGAGCGGCGCTCGGTGATGAGGACGCCGTGCGCGCCGAACGCGGCCGCGGAGCGCACGATCGCGCCGAGGTTGCGCGGGTCGGTGATGCTGTCGAGCGCCACGATGAGCGGCGGCGCGCCGGCGTCGGCCGCGATCTCGAGGAGGTCCTCGGGGTCGGCGTACTCGTACGGCGGTACGGCGAGGGCCAGGCCCTGGTGGATCGCGCCGGCGCTGAGCCGGTCGAGCTCCACCCGCGACGTCTCGAGCATCGGCAGCCCCGCCGCGGCCGCGAGGGCGTAGGTCTCCTTCACCCGCTCGTCGCTCTCGAGGAACAGCTGCACGTAGAGCGCCTTGCCGGGCACCTTCGCGCGCAGCGCCTCCACGACGGCGTTGCGCCCGACGACGAGCTCGGTGCCGTCCTTGCGGGTGCGGACCGACGTGCCGCCGCGCGCGCCCGAGCCGGACGCCGGGGCGCGCTTCGCCACCGCCTCCTGCTGCTTGGCGACCCGGGCAGCCTGCTTGGCCTTCGGGTGCTTCGTGCGCTCGGTCGCCTTGGGCGTGGGTCCCTTCGGCTCGAGGCCGCGGCGGCGCTGACCGCCGGAGCCGACGGTCTGCCCCTTCTTCGTGCCCGTCTTGCGCATGGCGCCCTTGCGCTGGGAGTTGCCGGCCATCAGTCGTCCTTCCCGGCGAGCGACCAGCGTGCGCCGCCGCTCGTGTCGTCCACGACGATGCCCGCGTTCTTGAGCTGGTCGCGGATGGCGTCGGCCCGCGCCCAGTCCTTGGCCGCGCGGGCGTCGGCCCGCTCGGCGAGCAGACCCGCCACGAGGTGGTCGACGGCCTCGCGGAGGCGCTCGTCGTCGGACGACGAACCCGCCCAGGGCGCGGCGTAGGGGTTGACGCCGAGGACGTCGAGCATCGCGACGACGAAGTCGCGGTGCGCGCGCGCGAGGACGAGGTCGCCCGACGCGAGCGCGGCGTTGCCGTCGCGCACGTGGTCGTGGACGACGGCGAGCGCCTGCGGCGTGCCGAGGTCGTCGTCCATGGCCGCGTCGAACGCCGGCGGGCGCTCCGTCGACGCCGGGTCGGGTGCGCCGAGGACCTGCGCCGCGCGCTCGAGGAAGCCCTCGACCCGCCGGAAGCTCACCGCGTTCTCCTCGAGCGCCTCGAACGAGAACTCGATCATCGAGCGGTAGTGCGCCGACACGAGGTAGTAGCGCAGCTCGATGGGTCGCACGCGGCGGACGACCTCGCGCACCAGCAGCGAGTTGCCCAGCGACTTGCTCATCTTCTCGCCGCTCGTGGTGACCCACGCGTTGTGCAGCCAGTACTGCGCGAACGGGTCGCCGAGCGCCTTCGACTGCGCGATCTCGTTCTCGTGGTGCGGGAAGATCAGGTCGAGGCCACCGCCGTGGATGTCGAAGGCGCGGCCGAGGTACTTGCCGGCCATCGCGGAGCACTCCAGGTGCCAGCCCGGGCGCCCGTCGCCCCACGGCGTCGGCCAGGACGGCTCGTCGGCCTTGCCCGACTTCCACAGCGCGAAGTCGCGCGGGTCGCGCTTGCGGGTGTCACCGACCGAGTCGCCGGCGGCCTGCATCTCGTCCGCGCGCTGACCGGAGAGCGCACCGTAGTCCGGGAAGGAGCGCACGTCGAAGTAGACGTCCCCGTCGACGGCGTAGGCGTGCCCGCCGGCGATCAGCGCGCGCATGAGCTCGATCATCTCGGGGACGTGGCCCGTGGCACGCGGCTCGACGGTGGGCCGTGTGCAGCCGAGGACGTCGTAGGCCCAGGTGAACTCGCGCTCGAACTCCGTCGCGACCGCCCACCACGGCCGGCCCTCGGCCTCGCCGCGGGCGATGATCTTGTCGTCGATGTCGGTGACGTTGCGGCAGAACGTCACCTCGTAGCCCGAGGCGCGCAGCCAGCGGCCGAGGACGTCGAAGTTGACGCCGGACCGGATGTGGCCCACGTGCGGCGCCGCCTGGACCGTGGCGCCGCAGAGGTAGAGCGAGGCCCGTCCCGGCTGCAGGGGGACGAAGTCGCGGACCGCCCGGGTGGCGGTGTCGTGCAGGCGCAGGGTCACGGGTGAAGCCTATCGGCGCCGGGGCGACTCCCGCGCCGGCCGACGTCGCCCGCCGGACGCCCGAGAACGGCTCGGGCGGAGCGGACCTAGCCCTCGACGACCTTGTGCGGCGTCACGCGCACGACGACGCGCACGGTGTCCGGCTGATCCCACGGGTACACGTCGAGGTCGCGGTACTTCTTGGCGAACTCGTCGATGAGCTCGCGCCCGCCCTCCTCCGTCATCGTCGCGGTCCCGCGGACCTCGACGTAGGAGTAGGGGTCCTCCTGGTCGAAGACGCAGACGGTCACCTTCGGGTCGCGCGCGATGTTGACGTGCTTGCGGCGGCCGACGGTGGTGGAGAACAGGACGTCGTCGCCGTCGAGCTTCACCCAGACCGGCGACAGCTGCGGCTGCACGTCCGGCTCGATCGTGGCGACGGTGGCGAAGTTCTTGGCCGCGAAGATGGCGCGCGCCTTCTCGCTCAGGGAAACGGTCATGCGCCCAGTCTCGCCCAGGCTCCCGACCCGCACCACACGGGTCCCGTCCGGCCCCGGCTGCGTCCGGCTCAGCGCGGGACGACGAGAGCGGTGGCGACGGCAGCGATGCCCTCGCCGCGGCCGGTGAGACCGAGCCCGTCGGTCGTCGTGGCCGACACCGAGACCGGCGCGCCGACCACCGAGCTCATCGCCCGCTCGGCCTCGATGCGCCGCGGCCCGACCTTCGGCCGGTTGCCGACCACCTGGACGCTCACGTTGCCGACGACGAAGCCGGAGTCGGCGACGAGCCGCACGACCTCGGCGAGCAGCGCAGCACCCGAGGCACCGTGCCACTCCGGCCGGTCGACGCCGAACACCGTGCCGAGGTCGCCGATCCCGGCCGCCGACAGCAGCGCGTCGCAGGCCGCGTGCGCGGCGACGTCGCCGTCGCTGTGCCCCGAGACCCCCGTCTCGCCGGGCCAGGGCAGGCAGGCGAGCCACAGATCGCGGCCGGCCGTGAACGGGTGGACGTCGACGCCGACGCCGACGCGCGGCAGCCCCGGGACCGGGGCTCCCTCAGCCGACGACACCGGCGGCCCTCCGCCGGGCGAGCACGGCCTCCGCGAGGAGCAGGTCGAGCGGTCGCGTCACCTTGAACGCCTCCTCGTCCCCCGGCACGACGAGCACGGTACCGCCGAGCGCCTCGACGAGGCCGGCGTCGTCGGTGGCCGCGGCGCCGGGGTCGGCCGCGGCGTGCGCCGCGCTGAGCGTCGTACGCCGGAAGCCCTGCGGCGTCTGGATCGCGCGCAGCCGGGAGCGGTCGAGGGTGCCCGTCACGGTGCCGTGGTCGTCGACGGCCTTGATCGTGTCGGCGACCGCGAGCCCGGGCACCACGGCCTCGGCCCCGGCGCGTACGGCCGCCGCGACGGAGTCGACGAGCGACGTGGGCACGAGCGGGCGAGCGGCGTCGTGCACGAGCACGACGTCGACGTCGTCCGGGAGCGCGTGCAGCGCGCGGGCGACGGAGTCCTGGCGGGTCTCGCCGCCGGCGACCACCGAGGCGCCCGCCCGGGTGCCGTCGGGGTCGAGCAGGCCGTGCTCGCCGAGAAGCGCGACGACGTCCGCCACCCCGTCCTCGGGGGCGGCGACGACCACGAGGTCGACGGACCTGGCGCCGGCCAGGGCACGCACCGCGTGGACGAGCATCGGCACACCGCCGAGGACGCGCAACGCCTTGGGTGCCCCCGGCCCGAGGCGCTCCCCGCGGCCCGCGGCGGGGACGATCACTGCCGTCCGACTCACCGAGCGGCTCCCGCGACCCGGGCGGGACGCGCGAACACGAGACGGCCGTTCGCGGTGGTGACCACGCTCGTGACGACGACGCGGCACTCGGTGCCGACCCGCTCGCGGGCGTGCTCGGCGACGACCATCGTGCCGTCGTCGAGGTAGCCGACCGCCTGACCGGCCTCCTTGCCCGCCTTGAGCAGGTGCAGGTCGACCTCGTCGCCCACCACGACGAGCGGGCGCAGCGCGAGGGCGAGGCCGTGCAGGTTCAGCACGCGGACGCCGGCGATCGCCGCCGCCTTCGCCAGGTTCGTGTCGAACGTGAGCAGGGCGCAGTTGCGGTCGATGGCCATCCGGACGAGCTTCGCGTCGACGTCGGTGACCCCCATCGCCTCGTCGGGGACGGAGAGCAGCTCGACGCCGTGCTCGCGACGCAGCGCCTCGAGGACGTCGAGGCCGCGGCGGCCCTTCGCCCGGCGTAGGTCGTCGGACGAGTCGGCCATGTTCTGCAGCTCGTCGATGACCGGCTGCGGGACGAGGAACCGGCCGTGCAGGAAGCCGGAGCGGACGACGTCGAGCACCCGGCCGTCGATCGCGACGGACGTGTCCACGAGGCGCGGGAGGGAGGCGGGGGCCGGGGCACGCGGCGCGAGGCCCGCGGCGGGGCCGACGGCGGTGAGCGTCGCGTCGCGCCGGGCGCGGCCCACGCGGAAGCCGAACAGCGCGAACACGAGGACGACGAACAGGAAGATGGGCGTGATGATGAGCGGCGGCCCGAGCAGGAACAGCGGCCAGCTGACGACGGCGGCGAACACCGCGGCCACGACCGCTCCGAAGCTGCCGGCGATGACCTGCTCGGCGGACAGGCCCTCGAGAGCCCGCTCGCCGCGGTCGAGGGTGCGCATCGCCAACCGGGCCACGACACCGCCGAGGACGTAGCCGACGAGGGCGCCCAGGATGGCACCGGCCCACAGGCCGTTGAAGGAGCCGAGGACCTGCGCGCGGTCCGCGGCGCCGATCCAGGCCACGATCTGGTAGCCGATCCCGGCCCCGAACGCCACGACGAACAGCCGCAGCGCCTCGACGGCGATGCTCGGCACACGGGTCAGCCGCACGGCCATGCTCGATCCCTCCTCCGAGGACCGCGTGGCGGCGCCGACCGGCGCGGCCGCGCGGGTCAGGAGGCGAGCACCTCGTCGAGGATCGCCTCTGCCTTGTCCTCGTTGGTGTTCTCGGCAAGTGCGAGCTCCGACACAAGGATCTGGCGGGCCTTGGCGAGCATCCGCTTCTCCCCGGCGGACAGCCC
>JAJXTD010000028.1 GCA_021784035.1 Actinomycetes bacterium
CCTACCCCTACGAGGGCAACTACTCGACGTACCTCGAGAAGAAGCAGCAGCGGCTCAAGGTCGAGGGGGCCAAGGACGCCAAGCTGAAGAAGCGGCTCTCCGACGAGCTCGAGTGGGTGCGCTCCAGCGCCAAGGCCCGCCAGACGAAGAGCCGGGCCCGCCTCGAGCGGTACGAGGAGATGGCCACCGAGGCGGAGAAGACCCGCAAGCTGGACTTCGACGAGATCCAGATCCCGCCGGGACCGCGCCTGGGCAGCGTCGTCGTCGAGGCCACGCGGCTCACCAAGGGGTTCGACGACAAGCTGCTCTTCGACGAGCTGTCGTTCACGCTCCCGCGCAACGGCATCGTCGGCGTCATCGGCCCGAACGGCGTCGGCAAGACCACGCTGTTCACGATGATCGTCGCCGCGGCCCAGGGCGGCAGCGACGACAAGGACGTGCTCCCGACCTCCGGCGAGATCCGCGTCGGCGAGACCGTCAAGCTGTCCTACGTCGACCAGAACCGCAGCGGCATCGACCCGGAGAAGAACCTCTGGGAGGTCGTGTCCGACGGCCTGGACTGGATCAAGGTCGGTCAGGTCGAGATGCCCAGCCGGGCCTACGTCTCGGCGTTCGGGTTCAAGGGCACCGACCAGCAGAAGAGGGCCGGGATCCTCTCCGGCGGCGAGCGCAACCGGCTCAACCTCGCGCTCACGCTCAAGCAGGGCGGCAACCTGCTCCTGCTCGACGAGCCGACGAACGACCTCGACGTCGAGACCCTCGGGTCGCTGGAGAACGCTCTGCTCGAGTTCCCCGGCTGCGCCGTCATCACCTCGCACGACCGCTGGTTCCTCGACCGGGTGGCGACCCACATCCTCGCCTACGAGGGCGACTCGAACTGGTTCTGGTTCGAGGGCAACTTCGAGTCCTACGAGCGGAACAAGATCGAGCGGCTCGGTGCCGACGCCGCGCGCCCGCACCGCGCGACGTACCGCAAGCTCACCCGCGACTAGCGAGCGACGGTGGCGTCGATCCGGCTGCGCAGGGACGAGGCGGCTCACCTCGCGGCCTACCTCGGCCGCGTCGTGGGCTGGGACGAGCGCGCCGCCGTCCGGGTCCAGGCACGCGGGGGAGTGGTCGGCGTCTACGCGCCGAGCCCGCTCGACGTCCTGGTGCTGGTCGCGCTGCCGCTCGCCCAACCGGTCGAGGAGCCGGTCGACACGACGGTCTCGGCCGGTCGCCTGCGCGACGTGATCGGCGACGTCGCGCGGCTCGCCGCGCAGACCGACGTCGTCCTGCCCGATCCCGTCACCGGCTCGGCGTCGCTCGCCGTGCTCCCGCCGACCGCGTCCTGGTCGCCGGGCGAGCGCGGGATGGCCGGCGACGTCTCGCCCCGGGTGGACGAGGCGGTCGCGCGGTTCCGGGCCTCGGTGCCCTCGACCGGCTCGTTCCACGCGGAGCTCGTCGCCGAGGCGACGTGGGACGCGCCGGGCTGGGGCGGGCTCCCGATGCGGGCCCTGCACGCCGCGCGGCTGCTCGGCTTCCTGGCGCACCCCGGCGCCCGCATCGAGACGGCCACGGTCAGCGGCTGGAAGCGGCTCGTGACCCCGGCCGGGCAGGTGTTCGTCCGGACCAGTGCCGGCCCGGCCCGGCTCAGCCTGGTGCCGACGGCGCGCTGACCGCACGCAGCCGTTCCTGCCCACCGAAGCGTCGTTTCCCGGGGTCGGCACCGCTGGGAAAGGACGGATGGGTGGGCAGCAAGCGGCCGGTGGCCGCCGTCAGTCCGCGGACAGCGCCTCGAGGGCGTCGAGGGCAGCGGACAGCGCCGTGCGCTGCGCGGCGCTGAGCCGGTCGACGCGGGCGACCATCACCTGGGCGCGGTCCCGGCGCACGGCGGCCAGCAGCGCCAGACCTGCGGGCGTGACCATGAGCCACGAGGAGCGACGGTCCACCGGGTCGGCGGTGCGCTCGGCGAGGCCGTCGTCCTCGAGGACCGCCACGATGCGCGACAGCGTCGCGGGCGTGATGCCCTCCACCCGCGCGAGGTCCCCGAGGCGCAGCGGCCCGCGGTCCGTGACCGTCGCGAGGACCGAGAGCGAGCTCGCGCCGATCGGGAGGGCGAGCTCCCGGCGCGTGCTGCGGGTCACGCGGGCGAGGGCGTCGGCGAGGCGTTCGACGTCGAGCCCTCGGGTGCGCGCCGGGTGCGGAGCGGTGCGGGCGCTCACGACGCGTCCCGCGGGGCGGTCGGGAAGCCGAGCACATGAGCGAGCGGTCCGGTGTCGTCGTTCGCGGGTTCGCCCTCGACGAGCGCGTACGTGTCCGGCTCCTCGCCGAGGCGCTCGCCGCTGTGGGGTCGCGAGAGCTCGTCGGTCGGCCGCTTCCCGGCGTACCAGCTGGCGACGGCGGCGACCACCATCATGAGGGCCGCGATCGCGAAGACGAGCACGAGGCCCTGGTGGAACGGGTCGGAGATCAGGGACGGGAAGAAGTCGTTGCCGGTGAGCGCCGCGACGTTCGCGGCCGGCAGCGACGACAGCACGCCGGTCGGGCCGAGCAGCGCCGCGATCGGGTTGATGCCGAGGAACGCCGCGAAGAGGATCCCGACGGGCGGCAGGCCCGCGAGGCCGTCGGCCACCCCGCCGGGGACGCCCTGCGCGACCAGGCCGGTCGACAGCGTGGCCGGCAGGGTGGCCGCGAGGCCCACCACCATGAGCGAGAAGAACACGCCGATCGACAGCGCCGACCCGGAGTTGAAGAACGTCATGCGCATGCCCGACGCGACGCCGCGCTCGGCAGCCGGCACGGAGTTCATCACCACGGTCGCGTTGGGCGAGCTGAACATGCCCGAGCCGACCCCGTTCAGGAACGTGAGGAGTGCGAACGCCGGGTAGGCGAAGTCGACCGGGAGGACCATGAGGCCGAGGAACGACAGCGCGCTGACGAGCGCGCCGCCCACGGCGAACCGGCGGGCGCCGTAGCGGTCGCTGAGGAAGCCCGAGAGCGGGCCCGCCGTGAGGAAGCCGATCGTGAGCGGCAGCAGGAAGATGCTCGCCCACAACGGCGTGCTCTCGTAGGAGTAGCCGCGGCGTGGCAGCCAGATGCCCTGCAGCCAGATGATGAGGATGAACTGCAGCCCGCCGCGCGACATCGAGGCCAGCAAGCCGGCCAGGTTGCCGAGCGTGAAGGCGCGGATCCGGAACAGCGACAGGCGGAACATCGGGTCGTCCGCGCGGGACTCGATGAGAGCGAACACGCCGAGCAGCACCACGCCGGCGACGATCGACGCCACCACCCACGGGTTCGTCCAGCCCATCGTGTGCCCGCCGTACGGCTGCATGCCGTACGTCACGGCGCAGAGGACGAGACCGAGGCCGAGCGCGAACGCGACGTTGCCGGGGATGTCGAGCTTCCCCTTGTGCCGCGCGCCGACCTCGTGCAGCGAGACGTAGGCCCAGATCGCCCCCACGACCCCGAACGGGACGCTGACCCAGAACACGGCCCGCCAGTGCCACTCCGACAGCACGCCGCCGACGACGAGCCCGAGGAACGAGCCGGCGATCGCCGCGACCTGGTTGATCCCGAGCGCCGTCCCCCGCTGGTGGACGGGGAACGCGTCGGTGAGGATCGCGGTGGAGTTGGCCATGAGCATCGCCGCGCCGACCGCCTGGACCGCCCGGAAGCCGATGAGCCACAAGGCACCCGCCTCGCCCTGCCACGGGACGAGCGAGAGGGCGATGGACGAGAGCGCGAAGACGAGGAACCCGAGGTTGTAGATGCGCACCCGGCCGTACAGGTCGCCGAGCCGTCCGAACGTCACGACGAGCACGGCCGTGACGAGCAGGAACCCGAGCAGCATCCACAGCAGGTAGCTCACGTTCGCCGGGTTCAGCGGGTCGAGCCCGATCCCGCGGAAGATGGCCGGCAGCGAGATCAGCACGATCGACGCGTTGATCGTCGCCATCGTCATGCCGAGCGTGGTGTTCGACAGCGCGACCCACTTGTAGCGCGGGTGGTCCTTGTTCAGCCGCCCCAGGCCGGGCGGCGCGGTGCTCGTCTCGGTCATGCAGGCATACTGCGTCAGGTAGTTGTCTTCTGCAAACTAACTTGTCTCACCAGGCGGGACAGGAGCCCCGTGCGAGCGCCGCGGCGCGGCCGTGCTCGCGCGCACCACGATGTGCGGCGTACGCCGTGCCGAGCGCACGGATCGGCCGTCCACGAGGTCCAGGGTGAGCCGGGCCGCCCGACGCCCCTGCTCGCGCAGGTCCTGCGCCACGGTGGTGAGCGGCGGCCGGCTGTGCGCCGCCTCCTCGATGTCGTCGAAGCCGATCACCGACAGCGCCGAGGGCACGTCCACCCCGGCGTCGGCGGCGGCCGTGAGGACGCCGAGCGCGAGCACGTCGCTCACGGCGAACACCGCCGTGGGCGGGCGCCGTCGGGCCAGCAGGTCACGTGCCGCCACGGCGCCGGCGTCGGTGCTGTTCGTCTCGGCGAGGGCGACCGCGATCGACTCCGGCTCGACACCGGCCTCCGCGGCCCGCTGGACGAACCCGGCGAGGCGCTCGGCGAAGCCCTGGCGGACCCGTACGACGCGCGCGTCGGGCGCGACCGGCATGTCGGCCGGCAGCGCGACGACGCCCAGGCGCCGATGTCCCAGCGCGAGCAGGTGGTCCGCGGCGAGCGCGCCGGAGGACCGGTTGTCGATGCCGACGAACGGTGCCCCCCTCAGGCGTGGGCTGCCGGCCGTCACGAACGGGAGGCGCCGGGCCCGGACGGCCTGCACGGCGGCGTCGTCCTCGTGCATGGAGGACACGATGAAGCCGTCGACGATCGCGCTCCGGACCAGCCCGACGCCGTCCTCGGCGTCCGCCGGGACGAGCAGCATCGCGAGGCCTGCCGCGCTCAGCTCGTCGGCGGCGCCGCGGAGGAACGACACGAGGCCGGGATCGGTGAAGGCGTAGGACAGGCTCTCGGTGAGGATCACCCCGATCGTCCCGGCGCGCCCCCGGCGCAGCGAGCGACCGGCCGGGTCGGGCCCGCCGTAGCCGAGCTCGGCCGCGACGGCCAGGACTCGCTCGCGGGTGGCGGGGGAGAGCTGGTCGGGGCGGTTGTAGGCGTTGGACACCGTCATGCGCGACACACCGGCGGCCCGGGCGACCGTGTCGAGCGTGGGTCTCGTGCCGGTCATGGCGCAGGTCACCTCCGCTCCGCGGGCATACCGGCTCGGTCCCGATCGTTGCGTGCTGTATCGTTCCAGACTGTATCCATACAGAACACGTAGAGAGCAGCTCGGTGACCAGCCACTCCCTCGCCCTCAGCATCGCGTACGCCGCATCGGTGCTCGGCGTCATCACCGTCGTCCCGCAGATCGTCCGGACGGTCCGCCACCCGCACATGGGCGGGGTCGCCCCGCTCTCCTGGGCGATCAGCGTCGTGGCCTGCACGGCCTGGATCACCTACGGGTTCCGCGCCGGCGTGGCACCGCAGATCCCCGGCAACCTGCTGCTCGTCTCCGGCTCGGTCGCGATCGTGCTGCTCGTGCCGAGCGCGCTGTCCCGCTCGCGCCGCGCGCTGCTGCTGGCGACGGCCGCGCTGGCCGTCGTCACCGTGTCCACGCGCCTGACGCCGGAGGCCGTCGGCTTCCTCGCGTTCGGCATCGGGCTGTTCTCCGCCTGGCCGCAGGTGTTCGCCACGCTGCGCGGCACCCGCGAGGCCGCGGGCGTCTCGCTCACGACGTTCTCGCTGCGCACGGCCGCGGCCGTCGGCTGGCTCTCCTACGCCGTGCTGGCCCGCGACGTCCCGGTTGTCCTCAGCGCGGCCGTGATGCTCAGCACGACGCTGCTCGTGCTCGTCGTCGAGGCCTCGCGCCGAACCGCACCGGTGCTCGAGGAGATGCCTGTTCTCGAGCCGGCCTGATCGGGCCGTCCTCGACCCCGGGTCCGCCCCGCCTCCGGCCACCTCCGAGGCGGGCGGGCCCGGACTCCGTCCACCCGGCACCGACCCGAGGCGGCTCGACCCGCGGGCCGCGGCTCACGCCAGGGCGATCCAGCAGCACGTGTCCGGGGCGATCACGAGCGCGCCGTCGGGGTCCAGCGACACCTCGCCCGTGTGCAGGAGCACCTCGCCGTCGACCGCGACGGCCCGATCGCCGTCGCCGGTGTTGAGCAGCACCAGGATCGGGCGCTCCCCGGGGCGCTCGACCGCGAGCACGTCGTCGTGCCCGGACTCGCGCCAGATCAGCTCGCCGTCGCCGAGCACCGGGCTCTCCCGGCGTACCCGCAAGGCCCGACGGTAGAGCGCCAGCGTCGAGGAGTCGTCCGCCTCCTGCGCCTCGGCGGTGAGCCCGGCCCAGTCCGCGGGCTGCGGCAGCCAGGGCGTCCCGGTGGTGAAGCCGTACGGCGGGGCGTCGCCCGACCACGGGATCGGGACCCGGCAGCCGTCGCGCCCCTTGACCCGGCCCTCGGTGCGGAAGAACGTCGGGTCCTGCCGCACCTCGTCGGGGAGGTCGACGACCTCCGGCAGCCCGAGCTCCTCGCCCTGGTAGAGGTACGCCGAACCCGGCAGGGCGAGCGAGAGCATCGACATGGCCACCGCGCGCCGACGGCCGGTCGCGATGTCCATCGTGTGCGCGTCGCGCCACGGCGCGAAGCGCGTGACCGGGCGCCACACGTCGTGGTTCGAGAGCACCCAGGTGGGCGGCGCGCCGACCGCGGAGGACGTGAGCAGCGACGTGCCGATCACGTCGCGGATCACCGTCGCGTCCCAGAACGCACGGAGGAAGTGGAAGTTGAAGGTGGTGTGCAGCTCGTCGGGACGCGTGTACGCAGCCTGTGCCTCGGTGGTGGCCACCCACGCCTCGCCGACGAACACGCGTGGGGGGTCGTAGGAGTCGGCCACGCGGCGCCACTCGCGCCAGACGTCGTGCACGCCCGGCTGGTCCCACGCGGGCCCGCGCTCGCTGCCGGCCATCACCTCGTCCTCGTCGACGACCGGTCCGTCGGGCAGGCCCTCGGCCTTCACGAGGGAGTGCGCGACGTCGATGCGGAACCCGTCGACGCCGAGGTCGAACCAGAAGCGCAGCGTCCGCTGGAAGTCCTCGTGGATCTCGCGGTTCGCCCAGTTCAGGTCGGGCTGCGAGGTGTCGAACAGGTGGAGGTACCACCAGCCGGCGTGGCCCGGGATCGGCGTCCACGCCGGGCCGCCGAACGCGCTGTGCCAGTTGTTCGGCGGCAGCTCGCCTTCCGGGCCCTTGCCGCGTACGGCGTGGAAGCGGTCCCACTCCGGAGACCCGGGCGCGGTCGCGAGCGCGGCCTTGAACCAGGGGTGCTCCCAGGAGAAGTGGTTCGGCACCACGTCGACGAAGACGCGCAGGCCCAGCTCGTGGCTGTCCGCGACGATGCCGCGCAGGTCGTCCACCGTGCCGAGCCGCGGGTCGACGTCGCGCGGGTCGATGACGTCGTAGCCTCCGTCGAGCAGCGGCGACGGGTAGAACGGCGAGAGCCAGATCGCGTCGACGCCGAGCTGCGCGAGGTAGGGCAGCCGCGAGCGGATGCCGGGCAGGTCGCCGAGACCGTCGCCGTCGGAGTCCGCGAACGAGCGCGGGTAGATCTGGTAGACGACGGCGTCGCGCCACCAGTCCCGGACCTCGCGCGGCGGGATGTCGGCGTTTCCCTCGCGGACGGGGAGTTCGGTCACTGGGGCTCCTGGTGCATCGTGAGTCCGGCGGGAGAGTCCGCCGGTGCGGCGTTGACCATCGCGATCGCGGCGCCGACGAGGTAGCTCCAGAGCTGCTGCTCCAGCGCGGGGTCGAGGCCCTGCTCGACCATCGTCGTGTCGAGCGCGGCGCGCATGTGGTCGAGCCACCGGTCGCGCGCGTGGTCGTCGATGACGAACGGGTTGTGCCGCATCCGCAGCCGCGGGTGCCCGCGCTCCTCGGAGTACGTCGTCGGCCCGCCCCAGTACTGCGTGAGGAACAGCCGGAGCCGGCGCTCCGCCGGGGCGAGGTCCTCCTCGGGGTACATCGCGCGCAGCACCGGGTCGGCCGCCACGCCGGCGTAGAAGTGGTGGACCAGCGCCGCGAAGAACTCCGCTCCGCCCATCTGGGCGTACGGCGTCGTCTCGGGGGCCATGCCGCCCATTCTGCCGTCAGCCGCGTGCTGCTCCGCCCACCCGGGTCAGGACGCGCGGTCGAGGGGTGCCTGGGCGCGCCGCTCGGCGACCTCGAGCCGCTCGGCGCTCCGCCGGATGTTGCGCATCATCGAGCCGAAGATGATCCCGTGGAAGGGCAGCATGCTGGTCCAGTAGGCGTGTCCGTGCAGACCCTTGGGGTGGAACAGCGCGCGCTGCGAGTAGACCGTGACCGGCCGCTCGCGCGTCCCCTCGCTGCTGATCGCGAGCTCGAGCCAGGCGAGGCCGGGCATCCGGAACTCGCCGCGCAGCCGCAGCAGCCGCAGCGGCACGCGCTCCTCCACCCGCCAGAAGTCGAGCGGGTCCCCGACGCGCAGCCGGTCCGGGTCGCGGCGGCCGCGCCGCAGCCCCACGCCACCGCCCGCGCGGTCGATCCAGCCGCGCACCGCCCAGGCCGCCGGGAAGGAGTAGTAGCCGCGGTCCCCGCCCATGCCCTCGATGACGCGCCACAGCGACTCGGGGCTCGCGTGCACGACGGTGCTGCGCTCGTCGCTGTACAGGGAGCCGCCGGCCCAGCTCGGGTCGGACGGCAGCGGGTCGCTCGGCGCGCCCGGCAGGCTCGAGCTCGACCACGCGGTGCGGACGTCCGCCTGCTGAATCCGCTCGATCGCCAGCTCGACGGCGCGCTCGTAGGGGACGAGCCCCTCGGGCGGGTCGGGGATGTAGTCGGCGATGTCGTGCTCGTGACAGACCGTGCGCATCGTCACGCTGTCGACGAGCGGCTTGGCCACCGACCGCGGCACCGGCGTGATGAGCCCGACCCAGAAGCTCGACAGCCCGGGTGTCCCCAGCGGCATGCGCACGACGAGGCGCTTGCGCAGCCCGGCGGCGTGCGCATAGCCGTGCATCATGCCCTCGTAGGTCATGACGTCGGGCCCGCCGATCTCGAAGACCCGGTTGAGCCCGGGCGGCAGGTCCGCGCACCGCACCAGGTAGTACAGGACATCCCGGATCGCGATCGGCTGCGTGGGCGTGCGCACCCAGGCCGGGGTCACCATCACGGGCAGCCGCTCGGTCAGGTAGCGGGTCATCTCGAAGCTGGCCGACCCGCTGCCGATGATCACGGCGGCCCGCAGCTCCACGGTCGGCACCTCGGAGAGCTGGAAGATCTCGCTGACCTCGCTGCGGCTGCGGACGTGCTCGCTGAGCGCGGCCGGGGGCACGTCGGGCTGCAGGGCGCCGAGGTAGACGATGCGGCCGACCTTCTCGTCGCGCGCGGCCGAGGCGAACAGCCGGGCGAGGTGCCGCTCGATCTCCTCGAACCCGGCGCCGGCCGTCATCGAGTGCAGCAGGTAGTAGGCGACGTCGATGCCGTGGAGCGCCGCGTGGACGGCGTCCGGGTCCCCGGCGTCGCCCTCGACGACCTCGACCCGGTCGATCCAGCTGCGTTCGGCGAGCCGCTCGGGGTGGCGCGCGAGGACGCGCACCTCGTGCCCCGCGGCGAGCAGCTCGGGGACGAGGCGTCCTCCGATGTAGCCGGTCGCACCGGTCACGAGGCAGCGCACGGCCCCAGTCTGTCGATCCCCCCGCGGTACCGCGCGGCGACCCCCGGAGCGACGGTCAGATGCGCGGGGTCAGGCCGGTCGCCCCGGCGGCCGGCGGGGTCGAGCCGGGCAGGTTCTGGCGCACGAGCACCGGGACCCGGATGCCCGCGCGGTCGAAGGCGAGCTTGATCTGCTCGCGCAGCGCCCGCGACGCGGACATCTGCTGGTCGGGCGCCGCCTTGGCCGTGACGCGCACGAAGACGGCGTCGCCGCTGACGCTCTCGACGCCGGCGTACGTCGGCGTGCCGAACAGGATGCCGTCGTACGACGGGTCGTCGTCCATCGCGGCGCCGACCTCCTCGACGATGCGGCGGACCCGGTCGAGGTCCTCGTTGTAGGCGATGGGGACGTCGACGACCGCCATCGTCCAGCCCTGCGAGCGGTTCGCGACGCGCAGGATCTCGCCGTTGCGGACGTACCAGACGACGCCGGACATGTCGCGGATGCGGGTGACCCGCAGCGTGACCTCCTCGACGGTGCCGGTCGCCGGCCCCAGGTCGACGACGTCGCCGACGCCGAACTGGTCCTCGAGCACGAGGAAGATGCCGGACAGGAAGTCCTTGACGAGCGTCTGCGCACCGAAGCCGAGGGCGACGCCGATGACGCCGGCGCTCGCGATGAGCGGGGCGAGGTTGACGCCGAGCTGACCGAGGATGATGAGCAGCGCGAGGCTCACGAGGGTGAACGTCGTGATGCTGCGCAACAGCTGCGCGATCGCCTCGAACCGCTGCTCGCGGCGCGCGGTCATCAGGACCGCCGTGAGCTCCTGGGTGTGCTCCGCGGCCCTCATCTGGCCGGGCCGGTCCTGCGTGGTGAGCCGCTTCTTGGCGTTCTCCGTGACCCGCCGGATCAGCCGGACGATGATCCACCAGACGACGAACGACACGAGGATCGTCGCCACGATGATGATGGCGTTCGTCTTGATCCACTCGAGGACCGACTCCCAGAAGGTCTGGGCCGAGGTCGTCGACGCGGCTGCCACGAGCCGGCTGCTGAGCATGGGCGCAGCCTAGTCAGGGCAGCTCGAGGCCGGTCCACCGCGCGATGAACGCGAGCATGTCGGCCTGCTCGTCGATCGCCCGGTTCAGCGAGCGTGCTCCGTGGCCGACCTCCGCGCCCGAGCGGATGAGGACCGGTCGCGTCCCGCTCGTCGCGTGCTGCATCGCGGCGCACATCTTCCGGCCGTGCATGGGGTCGGTGCGGGTGTCGTTGTCGAACACCATGAACAGCGTGGCTGGGTAGTCGGTGCCCTCGACGACGTGGTGGTACGGCGAGTACGCGAGCAGCCACGCGAGCTCCTCGGGCACCTGCGGGTCGCCGTACTCGACGGTCCAGGTCCGGCCGAGCTGGGAGTGGACGTAGCGCACCATGTCGAGCAGCGGCGCGGTGCAGACCACCGTGCCGTACAGCTCCGGGCGCTGCGTCAGCGCGGCGCCCACGAGCAGGCCACCGTTGCTCCCGCCGTGGATCGCCAGCTGGTCGCGCGTGGTCCAGCCCTCGCGCTCGAGCCACTCGGCGGCGGCGTGGAAGTCGTCGAAGACGTTCTGCTTGGTGCCGAGCATGCCGGCGCGGTGCCAGTCCTCGCCCTCCTCGCCGCCGCCGCGGATGCAGGCGACGGCGTAGACCCCGCCGGCCTCGACCCAGGCGAGCGCGGTCGCGGAGAAGCCCGGGGTCATCGGGATGCCGAAGCCGCCGTAGCCGTAGAGGAACGTCGGGCGCGGGCGGTCCGGCTCGTGGGCGTGCGAGAGCAGGAACATCCGGACGAGGGTGCCGTCGGCGGAGGTGTAGGTGACCTGCTGGCTGACGACGTCCGGGACGTCGACGGACCCGGGCGGCGAGGAGAACAGCGCGACCTCGCCGGTGCGCCCGTCGTAGGAGTAGACGTGGATCTGCGTGGTGAAGTCGGTGTAGACGAACCACAGCATCGGGCCGCCGTCGGGGCGCTCCACGAGGCCCCCGAGGGTGCCGACGCCGGGCAACGGCACCTCACCGGTCCGCTCGCCGGTCCCGAGGTCGTGCAGCGTCACCTCGCCCACGGTGTGCCGCGTCCACGCGACGGCCAGGACCGGACGCTCGAGCTCGTCGCCGTCGAGGATGGCGAAGTCCTCGAGCACCGCCTCGGCATCCTCCGGCACGAGCTCGACCCAGTGCTCGGCGGTCGGCGTGGTGGGGTCGGTCACGAGGACGCGGCCGCGCGGCGCGTCGAGGTCGGTGTGCACGTACGCCCTGCCGTCGCGCCCGATGTGCATGGACGTGTTCGCGTCCACGTCCACCTGCACGTCGACGAGCGCCGGCGCCTCGTGCGACGACGCCTCGAGGTCGGCGATCCAGAGGTCGTTGCGCGGCTCGGTCCCCTCCGAGCTCGAGACGAGCAGCCAGCGCCCGTCCATGCTCACCGAGACGCCGAAGTAGCTCGTCACCGGTCGTCCGGCCCCGAAGATCTCGACGTCCTCGGCCGGGTCCGTGCCCAGCCGGTGCAGGAACACCCGGCGGTGGAACTGCTCCTCGCCCTCGGGCAGGCCGGCCGGGTCGAGCCGCCGCACGTAGTAGTACGCCGCGCCCCCGGGGATCCACGCGACGGGGGAGTAGCGCGCGCGGTCGATCGGCCCGTCCACGGTCTCGCCCGTCGCGACGTCCATGACCCGGAGGACGGACTCCTCCGTGCCGCCCTGCGAGAGCTGGTAGGCGAGCAGATCGCCCTCCTTGCTCGGCTGCCATGTGTCGAGCGTCGTGAGCCCCGAGGGGTCGAGCGCGATCGGGTCGAGGAGGACGCGCTCCGTGCCGTCGGGGTCGACGGTGCACAGGACGGCGAACTGCTGGTCGCCCGTGCGGCGCATGAAGAACCGGCGGTCGCGCCGGAACGTCGGCGCGCCGATGCTGCCCGCCGAGACCAGCGTCGTGATGCGGTCGCGGAAGTGGTCGACCGTGGTCCACGACGCGCGCTCGGCCTCGAGCAGCGCGGCCTGCTCCGCCGCCCACGACACGGTGCGCTCGTCCGCGGGGTCCTCGAGCCAGCGGTAGGGGTCCGGGACGAGGACGCCGTCGTAGTCGTCGACGAGGTCGAGGCGGGGGGCGTCGGGGTAGGTCGGCACCCGCTCACCCTAGGAGAGCGCGCTCGAGCCGGCCGAACGCCCCCGCCCTGCGCGCGCTCGCCCGCGCCGAGCGCATCCCGGCGTCGATGACCGCTCGGTCGCCTCCGGAGCCCGCCGCACCCGCACGGCCGCCGGCGGTTCGCACCGAGCCCTTGACCCGGCCATCGCGCCATGGTTTCCTAACAGCGTTAGGAAGACCGAACGGCATGAGGGGACGCGATGGGGCGCGCGCTGGCGGAGTCGGGCACGTCCCGGATCGAGCTGCGCCGGGCCGAGAGCCGCCGGGCGATCCTCGACGCAGCCTGGCGGGTCGCCGCCGAGTCGGGCCTCGAGTCGCTGTCGCTGCGGGAGATCGCCGGTCGCGTCGGCATGCAGGCGCCGTCGCTGTACTCCTACTTCCCCAGCAAGGCCGCCATCCTCGACGCCCTCTTCGCCGACGGCTACCACGCGCTCGACGACCACCTGGCGGCCGTCGCCGCCGCGCTGCCCCCGAAGGCCTCCGCACGGCAGCGCCTGGCGGACCTGCTGCGCGCCTGGATCCGCTTCTGCCAGGCCGATCCGGCCCGCTACCGGCTGCTGTTCACCTCCGCCGTCCCCGGCTGGCAGCCGTCCGAGGAGGCCTACGCCGCGAGCCTCGAGAACTACCGGCGACTCGGCGAGTACCTCGCGCACGTCGGGGTCACCGACCCCGACGACCTCGACCTGTGCACGGCGCTCTCGGCCGGGCTGGTCGCGCAGCAGATGTCCAACGACCCCGACGGCGACCGCTGGCTGCGCCGGGTCGACGACGTGGTCGACATGTTCCTCCAGCACACCGCGTCCCGCGCCCGGCGGAGCGCCCGATCCCGCCAGGAGAGCCGATGACCCGCGTACCGCTCGACACCGTGCCGGCCGACCGCATCGCCGCGGGGCCGGAGGCCGACCGGCTGGCCCAGGCGGCGTACGACGCCCTCCTGGACGACCTCCTCCGGCTGTCCGCCGACGACTGGCGGCGCCCGACCGAGTGCACGGGATGGACCGTGCGCGACATGGTGGCGCACCTCGTCGGCGCGGCGGAGGGCCACGCGTCGATGCCCGTCTTCGTGCGCCAGTACGCGTGGGGTCTCCGGCACCGCGCGTCCTTCGGCGGCAGCAGCCTCGACGCGATGAACCAGCGGCAGATCGACGACCAGCGCGCGCTCGCCGACGAGGACCTGGTGCCGCGGCTGCGGGAGCTCGCACCGCGCGCCGTCGCGGGCCGGTCCCGGCGGGCCCGCCTCCTCGGCCGCGCCCCGATCGGCCTGGACCAGGCCGGTTCCTGGTACGAGGGCATGCCGACGCGGACGACCATGGCGGAGCTGTGCGCGGTCGTGCTCACCCGCGACGTGTGGGCGCACCGTCTCGACCTGTGCCGCGCGCTGCGGCGTACCCCGTCGCTCGACCCTCGGGTGGACGGGCGGATCGTGGCCGACATCGTCGCCGACTGGGCGGCCCGGCACGGCCGGCCGGTGTCCCTCACCCTCACCGGCGACGCCGGCGGCGTGTTCCGGATCGGCTCCGGCGGGCCGGCGCTCACGCTGGACGCGCTCGACTTCGCGCGGGTCATGGCCGGCCGTCGCCCCGAGGGAGACGTCCCGGACTCGCCGCTGTGGGCCGCGAAGGCCTTGTTCTGACCGAGCACCCGTGAGCGAGGCCACCTGCCGGGCCGGACGCGAGTTACACCTCCGACCTACCGGTTCAGCCGCCCGAACAGGTGGGTTCGACGTGTAACTCGCGTCTGCTCGGGGGTCGATGGTCGGACGCCGGCCCGGCATCCGGGGTGCCGCGGCCCTAGCGTGGTCCCGCGGACCGGGTGCTACGACGGAGGTGCGTCATGGCCGAGCTGCACGACCTCACGGCGCTCGAGCAGGCCCGCGCGATCCGCCGGCGCGAGATCAGCTCGGTCGAGCTCACCGAGCACTACCGGCAGCGCAGCGACGCCCGCGCCGTCGACGTCGGCGCGTTCATCACCCGCACCGACGACCTCGCGCTCGCGCAGGCGAGGGCGGCCGACGCGCGCGTCGCCGACGCCGACGAGCACGAGTCCCTCGGGCCGCTGTTCGGCACGGTCGTCCCGGCGAAGGACCTCAACTTCGTTGCAGGCGTGCGCTGCACGCTGGGGTCGGTCACGTACGACGTGGTGCCGTACGGCGACGACAACGTCGTGACGCGGATGCGCCAGGGCGGCCTGGTGATCAGCGGTACGACGAACACACCCGAGTTCGGCCTGCCGTGCTACACCGAGAACGACGTGGCACCACCGGCGCGCACGCCGTGGGACCTGCGCCGGTCCGCGGGCGGCTCGAGCGGGGGAGCGGCCGCGGCGGTGTCCGCGGGTCTCGCGAGCGCGGCCCAGGGGTCCGACGGCGGCGGCTCGATCCGCATCCCGGCGAGCGTCACCGGCCTCGTGGGCATCAAGCCGGCGCGCGGCCGGATCAGCAACGGCCCGCTGCGCGACCCGGTCGGCGAACTGCCGCACCAGGGCGTCCTCGCACGCACCGTGCGCGACGCCGCCGCGCTGCTCGACGTCCTGGCCGAGCCCTTCCCGGACGACCCGTTCGTGGCCGTCGCGATCGAGGGCACGTTCCTCGACGCCGCCGAGCGCGAGCCCGGCCGGCTGCGGATCGGCCGCTACGCGACGCCGGTGATCGCCGAGACCGTGGTGCACCCGGCGTGCCTCGCGGCGTACGAGGAGGCCTCCCGGCTGCTCGAGCGGCTCGGGCACGACGTCGAGGACGTCGCACCGCCGTTCACGCCGGCGGAGGTCCCGGCGTTCGAGTCGGTGTGGTCGGTGCTGGCGCTGCTCACGCCGGTGCCGCCGGAGGACGAGCAGCGGCTGCTGCCGCTGACCCGCTGGCTGCGCGACCGCGGCCGGCAGGTGACCGGCATCGAGCTGGCCCAGGCGGTCTCGACGATGAGGATCCTGTCCCGGGCCGCCATCACCGCCGCGTCGGCGTACGACGTCGTGCTCACCCCGACGCTCGCCCAGCCGCCCGCCCTCGTGGGCGCGATGCGCGACGACGCCGACCCCGCCGGCGACTTCGCGGCGCAGAAGCGCTTCACCCCGTTCACCGCGCCGTACAACGTGACCGGCCAGCCGGCGATCTCCGTGCCGCTGCACTGGGCCGAGATCGACGGCGTCACGCTGCCGATCGGGGTCCAGCTGGTCGGCCGGCCGGCGGACGAGCCCACCGTGATCTCGCTGGCCGCCCAGCTCGAGGCGGTCGCCCCGTGGGCGACCCGGCGCCCCCCGATCTGGTGAGAGCGTTTACATCCGTCCGCCCCCAGGCCTGGATTCCCGGGCGGGGGGCCGACAAGATGGCCGGGTGACCAACGACCTCGCCGCCCTCGCGGCCGCCTACGGCGTCGCCACCGAGTTCTGGGACCAGGCCGGTGCCCACCAGGTGGTCGCCACGGAGACCGTCGTCGCGGTCCTGGCCGCGCTCGGCGTCGACGCGACCACGCCGACGGCGGTGGCGGCGGCCCTGGCCGAACGCCGGATGCGCGACTGGCGACGGACACTTCCGCCGGTCTTCGTGCAGCGTCAGGGCGATACCGCCACCTGCTGGGTGCACCTCCCGCACGGCGACTCGGCCCGGCTGTGGGTCGAGCTCGAGGACGGCGGGAGCCGGTCGGACGTCGCGCAGGTCGATCGCTGGGTCGAGCCGGTCGACGTCGACGGCACGCTCGTCGGCGAGGCCACGTTCGCACTCCCGCTCGACCTGCCGACCGGCTGGCACCGTTTGCACGCCGAGCTGTCCACCGCCGACGGATCGGTGTCGGCCACATCGACAACCCTCGTCGTCACGCCGCGCCGGCTGGAGCTCCCGGCGCAGCTGCGCGGACGTCGCGGCTGGGGTTTCGCGGCGCAGCTCTACTCCGTGCGCTCGAGCCGATCCTGGGGCCTCGGCGACGTCGCGGACCTCGCCGAGCTGTGCTCGTGGAGCGGCCGCGCGCTCGGCGCCGACTTCGTGCTGGTGAACCCGCTGCACGCGGCGTCGCCGATCCCGCCGATGGCGCCCTCGCCGTACCTCCCGGTGACCCGTCGCTTCGCCAACCCCGTCTACCTCCGCGTCGAGGACGTGCCCGAGCTGGCCTACCTCCCCGAGATCGGCCGGGCCCGCGTCGCCGAGCTCGCCGCGCCGCAGCGGGCGACCAACTCCTCGCCCGAGCTCCTCGAGCGCGACCCGGTCTGGGCGGCCAAGCGTGCGGCGCTCGAGCTCGTCCGCCTCGTGCCGCGGCTGCCCGGCCGCCAGGCGGCGTTCGAGGCCTTCCTCGCCCGCGAGGGCGAGGGGCTGGCGGACTTCGCGCTGTGGTGCGCGCTGTGCGACGAGTACGGCGAGCCCGCGGCGTGGCCGGCCGAGCTGGCCGACCCGCACGGCGCGGCCGCTCAGGCGGCGCGGACCCGTCTCGCCGACGGCGTGGAGTTCCACTCCTGGCTGCAGTGGCTGCTCGACGAGCAGCTCGCCGCCGCGCAGCAGGCGGCCCGCGACGCCGGCATGGCGATCGGGGTCATGCACGACCTCGCCGTCGGGGTGCATCCCGAGGGCGCCGACGCCTGGGCGCTGCGCGACGTCCTCGCGAGCGACGTCGCGGTGGGCGCCCCGCCGGACATGTACAACCAGATCGGGCAGGACTGGTCGCAGCCGCCGTGGCGGCCGGACGCGCTCGCGGAGCACGCGTTCATCCCGTACCGCGACATGCTCCGCACGGTGCTCCGGCACGCGGGCGGCATCCGGATCGACCACGTGCTCGGCCTGTTCCGGCTCTGGTGGATCCCGCGCGGGATGCCCGCGAACCAGGGCACCTACGTCCGCTACGACCACGACGCGCTCGTCGGCATCCTCGCGCTCGAGGCGCAGCGCGCGGGCTGCGTCGTCATCGGCGAGGACCTCGGCACGGTCGAGGCGTGGGTGCAGGACACGCTGCGCGACCGCGGCATCCTCGGCACCTCGATCCTGTGGTTCGAGGCGGACGCCGGAGGCGGCCCGCTGCCCCCGCAGCAGTGGCGCGAGCTCGCCCTGGCCAGCGTCACCACGCACGACCTCCCGCCCACCGCGGGCTTCCTGGCCGGCGAGCACGTGACGCTGCGCCACGACCTCGGCCTGCTGGCCCGGCCCTACGACGAGGAGCTCGCCGCCCACGAGCAGGACCTCGCGCGCTGGATGGCGGCCCTGCGCGCCGAGGGGCTGCTGCGCGACGACGCCGGCACGGACGACGTCGTCGAGGCCCTGCACCGCTACCTCGCGAGCACGCCCGCGCGGTTGCTCGCCGTCTCGCTCGCCGACGCGGTCGGTGACCACCGCGCGCAGAACCAGCCGGGCACCGACCAGGAGTACCCGAACTGGCGCGTGCCGCTCTGCGACGCCGCGGGAGCGGTCGTGCTGCTCGACGACCTCCCGTCGGTCGGGCTGCTGCGGCGCCTCGTGTCCGCGATGCCGGGCCGGGTTCCTGGCGCGTCGGCGTGATCCCGGCCCTTAGGATCACCGCATGGTGACGACCCTGAGCCTCCGCACGCGTGCCGTCCTCGTCGGGGGGTGCACGGCGCTCGTCCTGGCCGCCGGTGCGGCGCCCGCGTGGGCGGCCGAGCCCATGCCGGGGTCGGCGCACGACACGGTCATGTCGACCGGACCGGCGCTCCTGGTCTTCCTGGGCATCCCGCTCGTCGTCGTCGCGCTCGTCTACCTGCTGGTCTCCGCGCCCGGCTGGACTCGCGGCGGCCGCGCCGACGCGACCGAGGCTTGGACGGGTGACCCGCTCGTGCTCGGGGCCGACGAGCCGGCGGTAGCCGCGCCGGCGATCGAGCGGGCCGCGGAGCAGGACGAGTCCGCCGCAGCGACCGGGGGCACGAGTGCCTCCTGGTGACGGCTTCACCGACGCCCAGCGGACGCGGCTCGCGCAGGCCGTCGTCGCCACCGAGCAGGCAATCGGCCTGCACGTCGTGCTGCGCGTGGGCCGCCTCGACGGCGGTCGCGCCGCTGCCGAGGCGGTGCTGGCGGCGCGCGGGGAGTCGGCGCCCGCATCCGTCGTCGTCGCGGTCGACCCGACGGCGCGCACCCTCGAGATCGTGACCGGCAGCCGGGCGGCCGAGGTCCTCGACGACCGCACGTGCGCGCTCGCCGCGCTCGCGATGACCTCGTCGTTCGCGGCGGGCGACCTCGTCGGCGGGATCCGCAACGGGCTCCAGGTCCTGGCCGACCACGGCCGCAACCTGCGCACGCCGCACCTCAGCACGTTCTAGGTTCGCCGCACCCCCGGAGCGCGCAGGAAGCGTCGTACTCCTCGCGCCGTCGCTCGCGTGGGACGTCCTAGTCGCTGTCGCGGGCCTGGCAGCGCAGCGAGCGCTCGATGCCGTCACGGCCCTCGCGCACGAGGCGACGGGCACCCGCGGGCACGTCGTCCCGTGCCAGGAACCGGTCGGTCATGTCGAGCGTCTCCTGCTCGACCAGCGTCGCGGGGTAGAGCCCGAGGACGATCGTCTGGGCCGTCTCGTTCGTGCGCGACCTCCACACCTCGGGCAGCGCGTCGAAGTAGCGCGGGAGGAAGGCGCGGTGCAGCTCGCGCTGGTCGCTCTGCACGAAGCCCACGAGCGTGGCGACGAGCAGCGCGTTGGGCAGCTCGTCGCCCTCCACCGCGGCCGCGAAGGCCGCCTCCTTCGCGGCCATCGTCGGGACGGCGGCCCGGGCGGTGGCCGCCTGGCGCCGACCGGTCGCGGTGTCGTCGCTCGCGAGCTCGGCGTCGATCTCGACCGGGTCGGCGAGACCGAGCGCGAGCAGGCGCTGCAGCAGGGTCCAGCGCAGGTCCGTGTCGACGGCGAGGCCGTCGGGCGCGTCGCCGGAGAGCCAGCGGCGTACGACGGCGGCCTGCTCCGGCGTGCGGCAGGCGGCGGCGTACGCCCGGGCGAAGGCGAGCTGGTTGTCGCTGGACGGCGCGGCCGCCTCGGTGAGCCGCAGCGTGAGCGCGGCCCAGCGGTCGCGGTAGCCCTCGCGCCGCCCGACGCCCGAGAACTGCTCGATCGCGGCCTTCGTCTGGCTGCACAGCGTGGTGATGACGCTGATGTCGGTCTCGCTGCCCAGCCCGGCCTCGACCAGCGACAGGAAGTCGCGCATCGGCATCTCGGCGTCGCGCAGCATGTCCCACGCGGCGGCCCAGACGAGCGCCCGGGGGAGCGGGTCGCTCAGGGTCTCGAGGGAGTCGATGGCGGTGCGCAGCGAGCGCTCGTCGAGCCGGATCTTGGTGAACGTGAGGTCGTCGTCGTTGAGCAGCAGGAGGTCGGGCATCGGGTGACCGACCAGCTCGGCGACCTCGGTGCGCGCGCCCACGACGTCGATCTCGAGCCGGCGGGTGCGCTCGAGACCGTGCGCGGTCTGCGTGTAGAGGCCGATCGCGATGCGGTGCGGGCGCAGCACCGCGGGGATCCCCGGCGGCGAGGACGGCGGCTCCTGCAGCACGGCGACGGACCGCAGCGTGCCATCGGCGTCGATCTCGAGCTCGGGGCGGAGCAGGTTGACGCCGGAGGTCTCCAGCCACGCGGCCGACCAGCCGGACAGGTCGCGGCCGCTGGAGAGCTCCAGCTCGGCGAGCAGGTCGCTGAGCTGCGTGTTGCCCCACGCGTGCCGGGTGAAGTACGCCGTGAGGCCCTCGAGGAACTCCTTCTCCCCGACCCACGCCACGAGCTGCCGCAGCGCAGACGCACCCTGCGCGTAGGTGATGCCGTCGAAGTTCACCTCGACCGCCTCGAGGTCGACCATGTCGGCCGCGATCGGGTGCGTGGAGGACAGCTGCGCCTGCTTGTAGGCCCAGCCCTTGCGCTGGATGAGGAACGTGGTCCACGCGTCCCGGTAGCGCGTCGCACCGACGCTGGAGTAGTGCGCGGCCCATTCGGCGAACGACTCGTTGAGCCAGAGGTCGTCCCACCACGTCATCGTCACGAGGTCGCCGAACCACATGTGCGCGAGCTCGTGCAGCACGGTGTTGGCCCGCTGCTCGTACGCGTAGTGCGTGACGCGGGAGCGGAAGACGTAGTCCTCGAGGATCGTGACGCAGCCGGCGTTCTCCATCGCCCCGGCGTTGAACTCGGGGACGAAGAGCTGGTCGTACTTCGCGAACGGGTACGGCGTGGCGAAGGCCCTCTCGAAGAACTCGAAGCCCTGCCTGGTGACCGTGAGGACCTCGTCGGCGTCGAGGTACTGCGCGAGGCTCGCGCGGCAGAAGACCCCGAGCGGGTACGTCCCGTGCGGACCGGCGTACTCGTCCCGGACGACGTGGTAGGGCCCGGCCACGAGTGCCGTGATGTACGGCGAGATGCGCGGGGTGGGCTCGAAGGTCCAGCGCGCCGTCGCGTCGTCGGCGTCGACCGGCTCGGGGCTCGGCGAGTTCGACACGACCTGCCAGCCGCGCGGGGCGGTGACGGTGAGCGCGAACTCCGCCTTGAGGTCGGGCTGGTCGAAGCAGGCGTACATGCGGCGGGCGTCGGCCACCTCGAACTGGGTGTAGAGGTAGACGGAGTCGTCGACCGGGTCGACGAAGCGGTGCAGCCCCTCACCGGTGCGCATGTAGGCGCAGTCCGCCTCGACGAGCAGCTCGTTGTCGGCCGCGAGGCCGGTGAGCGGCAGGCGCGTCCCGGTGAAGGAGGCGACGTCGAGCTCGACGCCGTTGAGCACGGCGCGGCGCAGCGCGGGGGCGACGACGTCGATCCAGGTGCTCCCACCCGGCTCGGCGGTGAAGCGGGCCGTCGTGGTGCTGCGGAACGTCGCGGCGTCGACGGCGCGCACGTCGCTGAGGTCGACGTGGACGTCGTAGCGCGAGACCCGCACCTGGGAGGACCGCTCCTGGGCCTCGTCGCGCGTGATGTTCGTGTCGGTCACCGGGTCGACTCCTTCGTGTGCGCCGCCACACTCGGTCGGTGCGCGACTCGATCGACGCCGGGGGTTCGCCCCGGCGTCTCGACGCTTCACATCTTCGCACGACCAGGGCATCGGACCGTGTGTCGCGCCCTCGGGCGGGCCCGAGCCAGGACGTCGTCCCGTCGCCCGGACGGGGGCCCGATCGGTCAGGTGTCGAGCGGCCGGGCTCGCCGGACGGTCACCGTGCGCTCGGCCCGGGCCACGTCGGCGGGTCGGGGCCGCGACACGTCACGCGCCCGGAGGGCACCGTCGACACCCACCCGGGACGGTCCGCGGTCGGCGAGGCGGTCCAGGGCTCGGTCGTCGGGGTGCTCGTCGTCGCCGGTCGCGGCGGGCTTCGGTCGGGCCACGGGTCGACCGTAGTGCCTCGATCCCGCACACTCCGTGGGGTCGCACCCACCCACCCGCGAGGAGACCACCGCCCGTGCCCGAGGGTCACAGCGTCCACCGGCTCGCCCGCTCCCTGCAGCGGTCCTTCGCCGGCGAGGTCCTGCGCGCCAGCAGCCCCCAGGGCCGGTTCGCGGCCGGTGCCGAGCTGCTCGACGGCCGGCGGCTCGAGCGGGTCGACGCCTGGGGCAAGCACCTGTTCCTCGAGTTCGCGGACGACCTCGTCGTCCACGTGCACCTCGGGCTGTACGGCGACTTCCTGCGCGCGGCGGCACCGGCGCCCGAGGCGCGCGGCGCGGTCCGGCTGCGGCTCGAGGGCGCGCGCTGGTACGCCGACCTGCGCGGGCCGACGGCCTGCGACCTCGTCGGACCCGACGGGCGGGCGGCGATCCTGGCGCGGCTCGGTCCC
>JAJXTD010000202.1 GCA_021784035.1 Actinomycetes bacterium
TGTCCTGCTCTGCCCGAAACACCACCACGCCGTGCACGAAGGCGGCTGGACCATCACCCGGACCGACGGCGTCGACCCGCACACCACCGGCTGCTGGACCTTCACCCCACCACGAACCCGGCCCTGAGCCCCGCGAGGGCCAGGGCGCACCACCCGTCACGAGCGCCGCACTCCAACTGCCCGACGTTGCCGCACGTTGCCCAGCGTCCACTGCCGAGTGCACGACGCAGGTCTCGAGCCGGAACCCAGCTGACGCCGGCGGCGTGCGACGGTGCTCCACTGTGTCCCGGCGTTCCGGCGTCCCGGCGTCCCAGTGTCGGATGCTGCTTCGGCGGAGCGAGCACGGGTCCGGGGCGGACCTCCGCCGTGCTGGCGGTTGGCGAACCCGAACCGTCGGTGCCGATCAGCGATCCGGCACGCGCTTTGATCTCCGCGGTCCGCGGCCTCGGGCGCGCTAGCGTCGGGGGACAGCCGGCGCCGACCGGACCTCCACCACGGCAGGACAGCCATGAGCAGCGTCGATCCCTCGCAGCCCGACCAGTCCGATCAGCCGAGCCAGCCCGAGGTGGCCGACAGCTCGGGCCAGCCGGGCCAGCCGGGCGAAGCGGCCATAGTGGCACCCGCGGCCCAGGGCGAAGCCACCGCCACGGCGGCTCCTGCGGAGGCCGCGGTCGAACCGGCTGCCACGGCTGCACCTGCGGCGGCGCCGGGCGAATCCACCGCCACGGCGGCACCCGTGGCGGCCGCTGCTGCCGGTTGGTACGCAGACCCGTCGGGCACCGGTGGCACCCGCTGGTGGGACGGCACGGCATGGACGCAGAACGTCCAGCCGCCGGCCCCGGCGACGCCCCCGCCTCCGCCCCCACCGCCGGCGTACCCGCCCGCGCCGGGGTATGGCTCGGCGCCCGGGTATGGCACGACACCCGGGTCCGGCACGGCACCCGCATACGGCGTTGCCCCGGGATACGCGCCCGCCTACCAGGGCGGCTACGTCCAGCCGCGCTCGGTCGGGTTCGGGGAGGCCGTACGCCGTGCCTTCGCCGGCTGGGGCGACTACTCGGGGCGCGCGACGGTCGCGGAGTACTGGTGGTTCGTGCTCTTCGACGTGCTCGTCGCGCTGCCGCTCTACCTGCTCTTCGTGGTGGTCCTGGCGTCCTCGTTCTCGACGGCGACGAACGCGGACGGCACGGCGAGCGTCACGAGCACCGGCCTGTCCGCCGTAGGCATCCTGCTCGCGATCGTGATGGTCGTCGCCTACGTCGTGCTGGTCCTCGTCGGCCTGGCGCTCTCGGTGCGCCGCCTGCACGACTCCGACAAGTCCGGCTGGTGGTTGCTCATCTCCTTCGTCCCGTTCGGCAGCCTCGTGCTGCTCGTCTTCTACATCCTGCCGGGGACGCCCGGACCGAACCGCTGGGGACCGGTGCCGCAGTAGCGCAGGGCTCAGGCGCGGCCGACGAGGTCGGCGACGATCTCGGCACCCATGCCGACGAGCGGGAGACCGCCGCCGGGGTGGGCCGAGCCGCCGACGAGGTACAGCCCGGGGACCGGTGACGCGTTCGCCGGCCGCAGGAAGGCGGCGCGAGCACCGTTGCTCGACGTGCCGTAGATCGACCCGCCGGGGGCGCGGGTGTCGCGCTCGAGGTCGGCCGGCGTCCGGATCTCCGACCAGAGCAGCCGCTCCCGTACGTCGTACCCGCGCGACGCCATCACGGCGAGGACGCGGTCGCGGTACGACTCGGCGAGGCCGGGGACGGTCCAGTCCACCGTCCCCCGCTCACCCGTCGCCGCGTGCCGGGGCGCGTTCACGAGGACGAACCATGACTCGTGTCCGGCGTCCGGCCGCATCGCGTCGTCGTCCGGGGCGCAGACGTAGACCGTCGGGTCGTCGACGGGTCGCGCGTCGCGGCCGAAGATCGCGTCGAACTCGGCGTCGTAGTCCGGGGCGAACCAGACGTTGTGGTGGCGAAGACCCGGCGTGCGGCCGCGGACGGCGAGCAGCAGGACGAAGCCGGACAGCGACGGCGTCGCCCGGCGGAGCCTTCGCAGCACGGCCGCGCCGCGCGGGTCGTGGACGAGGTCGCGGTAGAGGTGTGTGGCGTCGGCGTTCGCGACGACGACGTCGGCAGGCAGGACCTCGCCGTCGGCGAGTCGCACGCCGGTGACGCCGGCCGGGCCGGTGGCAACCTCGACGACGTCGGCGCCCATGCGGTAGGCGACACCGCGCTCGAGGGTGCGGGCGTGCAGGGCGTCGGCCAGACGCCGTACGCCCCCGCCGACGTGGTAGGCGCCGAACGTCTGCTCCACGTACGGCACCGTCGCGAGCGCGGCGGGCGCCCGGCGCGGGTCGGAGCCGGTGTACGTCGCGTAGCGGTCGAGCAGCATGCGCAGCCGCGGGTCGTGCAGGTACCGCTCGCCGAGGGCGCGCAGGCTGGTGAACGGCGCCACGGTGCGGACGTCGGACAGGTTGCGCGCCAAGGGAACCAGGTCCTTCGGGCCGGTGAGCGGCGACTCGAGGAACGGCCGGCGCGTCACCTGCCAGATGTCCGACGCGCGCCGCATGAAGGCGCGCCAGTCGTCGCTCGCCGTGCCGCCCAGGGCGTCGCCGAGCGCCACGGCGCAGCGGGCGGCGTCGACGCCGGGCATGTCGACGGTGGTGCCGTCGGGGAAGCGGTAGCCGAACGCCGGCTCCAGCTCGACGAGCTCGACGCAGTCCTCGAGCGGGCCGCCGGTCTTGGCGAACAGGTCGCGGTAGACGGCGGGGAGGGTCAGGAGCGAGGGACCGGTGTCGAAGACGAACCCGTCCCGCTCGCGGGTGCCGAGCTTCCCGCCGTACGTCGTCGACTGCTCGACGACGGTCACGTCGTGGCGCTTGACCGCCAGGCGCGCGGCGGTGGCCATGCCGCCCATCCCCGCACCGATCACCACCACGCGTGCCACGGGGCCCGAGCCTAGGTGTCAGGGGAGGGAGCGGCCGCGCCAGGTGGTGGTGCCGGCGCGGTGGCGGCGCCACGACTCCGCGACGAGCGCGCCCAGGACGGCGACGGACGCGGGGTGGGCGGCGACGTCGGGCAGCAGCCGGGCACGGGTGCGGCGCGCGACGAGGACGCGCCCGGCGACGCCCGCGCCGTAGCCGACCGCGCCCCAGGCCCGCGCGCGCGGGGTCGGCCCCGCGACCGCTGCGGCCGGCGGGACGACGTAGAGCCACGACAGCAGCGCGACGACGGCCGCGGCTCCGGCCGGCGATCCGAACGCGGACCACAGCGACTTCGTGTAGCCCTCGACGAGCGACGCGGCGTCGTCGTACATCCGGCAGGTGGCGACGTCGGTGCCGTCGACGACCACGCCCCGACCGCCGGTGCGCTTGACGGCGCGCAGCAGCGCGACGTCGTCGAGCACCTCGCCGCGGACCGCGTCGTGGCCGCCGGACGCGGCGTAGGCGCGGGCGTCGACGACCAGGAGCTGGCCGTTCGCCGCGACCAGCGACTCGCGCGGAGAGGTCTCGGCGGGGCCGAGCGGCAGTAGCGTCGCCCACGACCACTGCAGCAGCGGCTGCACCAGTCGCGGCAGCAGCCCGTCGGCCTCCTGCCGCGGGTACGGGGACACGAGGTCGAGCCCGGCCCGGCGCAGCAGTGCGATGCTCGCGGCGATCCCGCGCGGTGCGACGACGACGTCGGCGTCGACGAACACGAGCACGGAGCCGGTCGCGGCGCGGGCCAGCCGGGCGCAGGCCCACGTCTTGCCGAGCCAGCCGTCGGGCACCTGCTCGCCACCGCCGTCGACGATGCGCAGCCTCGGATCTCCTTGTGCTGCACGGCGTACGACGTCGGTGGTGCCGTCGGTGCTGTCGTCGTCGAGCACGATGACCTCGACGTCGCGCAGCCCCTGCGACGCGAGCAGCGCGGTGACGCACGGTCCGATGCGCGCGGCCTCGTCGCGGGCCGGTACGAGCACGCTGACCCGCTCACCGACCACGGGCGGGTCGACGGGGGGAGTGCGCAGCCGGTGCAGGTTGTACGCCGTGTGCACGGTGGCGAGGCACGCGCCGACGGCGCCGGCCGCGACCGTCGTCTCGACCCCGCGGGTCAGTCGCGTCCGGTCCACAGCGCGTAGGCGTAGGGGATCGCGACGAGGCCCATGACGACACCGCCCCACAGGGCTACGCCGGGGCGGTGCAGGAACACCGCGTTGAGCAGCACGCTCGAGACGTAGGTCCACAGGTACATGAGCGCGGGCACGCCGTCGCCGACGCCGCCGTCGCCGCGCCGGCGGGGGAGGCGGTCGAGCACGAGCATGAGCACGAGCGCCACCAGCAGCCACGCCACGAAGTTCTGCACCGGGACGTCGGTGATGCCGACCAGGACGGGTGTCTGGTCGAGCGACCAGGTCCAGTGGCCCTCGGCCACCATCTGCGGGTCGAGGAACAGGTCCCACGAGGCGAGCGCCACCGCGGCGACCACCGGCGTGAGCAGCGGGCCGGTGACGAGGCGCCGGGCCGCGAGGAGCGCGGGGTAGCTCATCATCGCCCAGGCCAGCGGGATGACGACGGGGACGCCGGCGACCGTCGGGCCGAGGGTGTCGGCATAGCGGTAGTCGCCGAACGGCAGGCCCGTGCGCGTGCCGAGGACCTCGACCGCGAACCCGGCCCCGGCGCTCACCACGAACCAGCCGATCGTCCAGAACAGCCCACGCGCCACGAGGGCGTGCGACGCGCTCGTGAGGAAGAACAGCACGACGGTGACGACCGTGAGGACGTCGCGGGTGTGGCCGTCCGTGAGCGGCCAGGCGATCTGCGCCAGGATCGTCGCGAGGGCGAGCAGCCACGGGAGCATGCGGGCGAACCCACCCGACCCGCCTCGACGGCGGTCGGCGTGGGGACCGGAGTAGACACGCACGCTCATCGCGGGTGTGACCCTACGGGGTCGCGTCGGCGATCCCCACATCCCTCCCGGATCACCTCAGCCGCCCTCGCCATCGACGTCCCGGGACCGTCAGCCGTCCGGCGTCGTGACGTCGACGGCGCGGCCGTCGTAGCGACCGCGCGCGCCGACCACCGCGAAGCGGGCGAAGAGCTCCTCGGCGTACCACCCGACGTCGTGCGTGCGGCGCATCACCTCGAGATGGGGCGAGCGCCGGTGCGCGAACTCGGTGAGCGCGGCGTTCGACGCCCACAGGCTGAACGTGCCCTGGAGTCCCACGGGCGCCTCGCCGAT
>JAJXTD010000203.1 GCA_021784035.1 Actinomycetes bacterium
GCGGCGCCGTGCCCGCGGCGTCGACCTCCTGCACCCAGGCCCAGCAGTCGGCGACGGTCTCGCGCAGCGGGCGGATCCGCAGCCCCCAGTCGAGCGCGCGGGTGACGTCGCTCAGGTGCAGGGCGTAGGCCTCCTCGGACTCCGGGACCCAGATCGGCAGCTCGGTCCAGACCGCCACGCCCTGCTCCAGCAGCCAGCCGGGATCGACCCAGGTGAAGGCCGCGTCGGACCCCGTGACGTCGACGCACGCGCCGAGGACGTCGCCGAGCGTCGCGGCCCCGGGCGGGCTGACGACGTCGACCGGGCCGTGGTGCCCGGCGGCCGCGGCGTCGAGGCCGAGCGCGACGAGGTCGCGCGGGTCGACGTACTGGATGGGGAGGTCCGCAGGGGCGGGCGCGAGGGTCGGCCCGCCGCGCGCCACGCGGCGCAGCCACCACGGCAGCCGGCCCACGTTGTCGCGCGGGCCGAGGATGAGCCCGGCGCGCAGGTGGACGACGCGCTCCGCGCCCAGCTCGCGCTCGAGCGCCAGCTCGGCGCCGCGCTTGTCGGCGGCGTAGTCGGTCGCCCCGGCGTCGGGATCGGCGTCGACCACCGGGGCCGACTCGTCGGCACCCCGCGCCAGCGGCCAGGAGTAGACCGAGCGGCTCGAGACGTAGATCCAGCGGTCGGTGGTCGGCCCCAGTGCGCGGGCCGCGTCGCGCACGACGCTCGGCGCGCCGGACCACGTGTCGAGCACGGCGTCGAACCGCTCGCCGGCGAGGACGTCGAAGGCACCGGGCCGCGTCCGGTCGAGGACGACAGGTCGTACGCCGTCCTGCGCCGGGCCCGTGACGCCGCGGTTCGCGACCGTGACGTCCCATCCGCGGGCGAGCGCCTCGGCCACCGCCGCGTGCCCGACGTACCGCGTCCCACCGAGAACCAGGAGCCTCATGCGGCCCAGCGTCGTACGGCCGGCGGCCCCTGGCGACGTGTTACGCGATCAGCGGACGCACTCGCGGCCCCTGGCTGCCCTGGTCCCCGGCGGGTGCGAGCGGGCACTCGATCAGCGGACGCGCGACCTTGGCTGCGCTGGTCCCCGGCGGGTGCGAGCGGGCACTCGATCGGCGGACGCGCAGCCCTGGCGGCGATGCCGCGGCGCTGACGGGACCCCCGGCCGTCGGCGCCGCTCGGACGTGCCGGCTCTAGAGCTCGAGGTCGACGGAGCGCGCCGAGATGGCGCCGACCTCGTCGGCGATGCGCGCGAGCACGTCGGCGGGGATGGCCGAGTCCACGGTGAGCGCGATGAGCGCCTGGCCGCCGGCCTCGTCGCGGCTGACCTGCATGCCACCGATGTTGATGTCGGCGTCGCCGAGAAGACGACCGGCGGCACCGACGACGCCGGGACGGTCGGTGTAGCGCAGGAACGCGACGTGCTCGCTCACCGGGACGTCGATGTCGAAGCCGTCGATCTCCACGAGCCGCTGGATGTTGCGCGGACCGGTGACCGTGCCGCCGACGACGACGCGCTGGCCGTCGGTGAGCGAGAGGTGGATGCGGATCGTGTTGCGCCAGCTCGCGCTCTCGGTCGAGGTCGTGAGGGACACGGTCACACCGCGCTCGCCGGCGAGCACCGGTGCGTTGACGTACGACACGGGGTCGGTGACGAGCACCGAGAAGACACCCTTGAGCGCGGAGAGCTCCAGGATCTTCACGTCGTGCGCGGCGACCTCGCCGAGCACCTCGACCTCGACCGCCTCGAGCGGCGCGGTCGCGAGCGAGCCCGCCACCCGGCCGAGGTTCTCCGCGAGCGCGATGCCGGGACGCACGGCCTCGGCGATCGACCCGCCCTGGACGTTGACTGCGTCGGGCACGAGCTCACCGGCGAGCGCGAGGCGCACCGAGCGGGCGACGGCGATGCCCGCCTTCTCCTGCGCCTCGTCCGTGGAGGCACCGAGGTGCGGCGTGACGACGACGGACTCGAACTCGAACAGCGGCGAGTCGGTGCACGGCTCGGTGGCGAAGACGTCGATGCCGGCACCCGCGACCCGGCCCTCCTTGAGGGCGACGTAGAGCGCGTGCTCGTCGACGATGCCGCCGCGGGCGGCGTTGACGATGCGGACGCTCGGCTTCACCTTGCGCAGCGCCTCCTCGCCGATCAGCCCGAGGGTGTCGGGCGTCTTCGGCAGGTGCACGGTGATGAAGTCGGACTCGGCGAGCAGCTCGTCGAGGGTGAGCATGCGGATGCCGAGCTGGGCGGCACGCGCCGGTTGGACGTAGGGGTCGTACGCCACGAGCTTCACGCCGAACGCGGAGAGGCGCTGCGCGACGAGCAGGCCGATGCGGCCGAGGCCGACGACGCCGACGGTCTTGTCGGTCAGCTCGACGCCCGTGTACTTCGAGCGCTTCCACTGCCCCGCCTTGAGCGAGCTGCTCGCAGGCGCGATGTTGCGCGCGCAGGCCAGCAGCAGGGCTACGGCGAGCTCCGCGGCGCTCACGATGTTGGAGGTCGGGGCGTTGACGACCATGACGCCGGCCTGGGTGGCGGCCTTCACGTCGACGTTGTCGAGGCCGACACCGGCCCGGGCCACGACCTTGAGCCGCTTCGCCGCGGCGATGGCCTCGGCGTCGACCTTGGTGGCCGATCGGACGAGGATCGCGTCGACGTCCGCGATGGCGGGCAGCAGGGCAGCCCGGTCGGCGCCGTCGACGTGACGGATCTCGAAGTCGGGGCCGAGTGCCTCGACGGTGGCCGGGGACAGCTCTTCGGCGATGAGGACGACCGGCTTGCTCACGGGGGCACCTCGGGGCTCGACGTCGGGGTCCCGTGAGTTTACCGAGCCCCTTGTGAACGCCTTCACGAGGTCCGGATGCTGGACCGCCGCTCGTTCTCACTGAGGGTGGCCCTGGTTGCCAAGAGGTGGTCAAACTCCCCCCTCATGCGCGCCCGGGGGTGTGGGCCGGCTTCCAGAGCTCCTGGGGGGAGTTTGTTGCTTCTAGGCAACCAGGGCCACCTTCAGTGACAACCGTCCTGCGAGACTGCGCGGGTGCTGATCCTCCACATCGCGACGGTCGCGGACTGGGCGGCCGCGCTCGCGGCGGGGGTGTACCGCGTCTCGACCCTCGGCGTGACCTTCGACGAGGAGGGGTTCATCCACGCCTCGACCCCCGAACAGGTCCAGGCGACGGCGACGCGGTTCTACGCCGACGCCGACGGGCCGCTCGTGGTCCTGGTGATGGACACCGAGCGGCTCCGCGCCGGCGGCGTACCCGTTCGGTTCGAGGACGCCGGTATCGGCGAGCTGTTCCCCCACCTCTACGCCGAACTGCCGGTGGCCCTCGTCGACGAGGTGCGCCCGGCGACGTTCGGCGACGACGGCGCGTTCACCTTCTGACCGGCAGCACGCCGACGCCACGACGCCGAGAGCCTCGGGGACGAACGAGGACCGGGGGACTCAGCGGGTGGCGGTGCCCTCGGTGTAGTCGTCGTCGCCGCTCTTGACCCAGCTCATCATGCCGCGCAGCTCGCGGCCGACGGCCTCGATCGGGTGCTGCTCGCCCTTGGCGCGCAGCGCCGTGAACTCCGGCGCTCCGGCGTCCTGGTCGGCGATGAACCGCGCGGCGAAGGCACCCGACTGGATGTCGGCGAGGACCGCCTTCATGTTCTCCTTCACGTGCGGGTCGATCACCCGCGGACCCGAGACGTAGTCGCCGTACTCCGCGGTGTCGGAGACCGACCAGCGCTGCTTCGCGATCCCGCCCTCGTACATGAGGTCGACGATGAGCTTGAGCTCGTGCAGGCACTCGAAGTACGCGACCTCGGGCTGGTAGCCGGCCTCGGTGAGCACCTCGAACCCGTACATCACCAGCTGCGAGGCGCCGCCGCAGAGCACCGCCTGCTCGCCGAACAGGTCGGTCTCGGTCTCCTCGGTGAACGTGGTCCTGATGCCGCCGGCGCGCAGGCCGCCGATCGCCTTCGCGTAGGACAGCGCGAGCGCCCAGGCGCCGCCGGTCGCGTCCTGCTCGACGGCGACGATGACCGGTACGCCGCGGCCCGCGGAGTACTCGCGGCGCACGAGGTGCCCCGGTCCCTTGGGCGCGACCATGATGACGTCGACGTCGGCCGGGGGCTTGATGTAGCCGAAGCGGATGTTGAAGCCGTGGCCGAAGAACAGCGCCTTGCCGGCGGTCAGGTGCGGCTCGATCGACTCGGTGTAGAGCGAGCGCTGCTTGTGGTCCGGCGCCAGGATCATGATGACGTCGGCCTCGGCGGCGGCCTGCGCCGGCGTCACGACGCGCAGGCCCTCCGCCTCGGCCTTGGCGCGCGAGGCGCTGCCCTCGAGCAGGCCGACGCGGACGTCGACCCCCGAGTCGCGCAGGTTGAGGCTGTGGGCGTGGCCCTGGCTGCCGTACCCGATGACGGCGACCTTGCGGCCGGCGATGATCGAGAGGTCGGCGTCGGCGTCGTAGAACAGCTCGGCCACGGTGGGCTTCTCCTTGCGTATCGGGGGTGCGGGAAGTCTGTCAGGGCGCGGTGCCGCGCCCGGAGGTGGGTGCTACGCCGGTCGGTCGGCGGCCGGGCGCAGGCTGCGGTCGGAGATCGAGCGCGGGCCGCGGCCGACCGCCACCATCCCCGACTGCACGAGCTCCTTGATGCCGAACGGCTCGAGCACGCGGAGCAGCGCCTCCAGCTTGTCGCGGCTGCCGGTGGCCTCGACCGTCACCGTGTCGGTGGCGACGTCGACGACCTTGGCGCGGAAGAGCTGCACGGTCTCGAGCACGTGCGAGCGGCTGTCCATGTCGGCGCGGACCTTGACCAGCAGCAGCTCGCGCTGCACGGCCGAGTCCGGGTCGAGCTCGACGATCTTGAGCACGTTGACCAGCTTGTTCAGCTGCTTGGTCACCTGCTCGAGCGGCAGCTCCTCGACGTTGACCACGATGGTCATCCGCGAGATGCCGGCCAGCTCGGTCGGGCCGACCGCGAGCGAGTCGATGTTGAACCCGCGGCGGGAGAACAGCGCGGAGATCCGGGCGAGGACACCGGGCTGGTCCTCGACCAGCACGGACAGGGTGTGGCGGCTCATCTCGTTCCTCACTCCTCGCGGTCCCACCGGGGGGCAAGGTCGCGGGCGACCTTGATGTCGTCGTTGCTCGTGCCGGCCGCGACCATCGGCCAGACCATGGCGTCCTTGTGCACGACGAAGTCGA
>JAJXTD010000204.1 GCA_021784035.1 Actinomycetes bacterium
GTCGGTGCTGCCACCGTCGTGTCTCCTGTGCGTCCCGCGCGGGCCGGTTCGCCCTTGCGAGATCCCTCGTGCCCGCAGTGCGGGGCCTCCCGTGACGGCCGGTGGGCCGCCGCTGTCCGTTCGGGCCAGGTCGGCCCTCCCCGAGCGCTCCCCCGTCGTCACGGCGTCGAGGTCACGCCCGAGCAGTATGGAGGACGACGCCGTGTCCCCCGAACCTGGGCTAGGACCCAGGCGTGTCGCCGTCGACCACGATCCCGTCCGGTGCGGTGGCCGTCCCGGCCGCCTCGGGCTCGTCCACGACCTGCGCGATCGCCGCGGCGACGTACCGCACCCGCACGCCCTCGGCGATCTCGAGCTCCACCTGGTCGTCCTCCACGGCCGTGATCCGGCCGAAGAGCCCCGCCGTGGTCATGACCCGCAGGCCAGGCGTCAGCGAGCTCAGGATGGCGCGCTGCTTGGCCTGGCGGGTCCGCGCCGGGCGCAGGACGAGCAGGTAGAACAGGACGACGAGCAGCAGGATGGGGAGCAGGGAGCCGAGCTGGTTCACGTGGGGGTTCCTCCGCGTCGCGCCGGCGGGCCCGACGTCCCCCACGAGTCTAGGCGGGCTCCGGCTCCTCCGCGGCCCCGGCGGCGCCGAGCTCCGCGAACGGCAGGGTCGGGGCGCTGCCGGGCGGCGGGGCGAGGCCGAGGTGGACCCAGGCCGCAGGTGTGGCGATCCGGCCCCGCGGCGTACGCGCGAGCAGCCCGGCGCGGACGAGGAACGGCTCGCAGACCGTCTCCACGGTCTCCGACTCCTCCCCGACGGACACGGCGAGGGTCGACAGGCCCACGGGGCCGCCGCCGAAGCGGCGCAGCAGGGAGTCGAGGACCGCCCGGTCGAGACGGTCCAGGCCGATCTCGTCGACCTCGTAGAGCGCCAGCGCTGCGCGCGCGATGGCGAGGTCGACGGCGCCGTCCGCGCGGACCTGGGCGAAGTCGCGGACCCGGCGAAGCAGTCGGTTGGCCACCCGCGGCGTCCCACGGCTGCGCCCGGCGATCTCCGCGGCGGCGTCCGGTGCGAGCGCGACGTCGAGCAGGGCCGCGCTGCGGGCGAGGATGGCCCGCAGGTCGGCGGTCTCGTAGAAGTCCATGTGGGCGGTGAAGCCGAACCGGTCGCGCAGCGGCCCGGGGAGCAGGCCGGCCCGCGTGGTGGCGCCGACGAGGGTGAACGGCGGCAGCTCCAGCGGGATGGCCGTGGCGCCCGGACCCTTGCCGACGATGATGTCGACGCGGAAGTCCTCCATCGCGAGGTAGAGCATCTCCTCGGCCGCGCGCGACATGCGGTGGATCTCGTCGAGGAAGAGCACCTCGCCCGGGATGAGACTCGACAGCACAGCGGCGAGGTCACCGGCGTGCTGCAGCGCCGGTCCGCTCGTGACGCGCAGCGGCATCCCGAGCTCCGCGGCGATGATCATCGACAGCGTCGTCTTGCCGAGCCCGGGCGGGCCGGCGAGCAGCACGTGGTCGGCCGAGCGCCCGCGCGCCGACGCCGCCTCGAGCACGAGGCCGAGCTGGTCCTTGACCCGCTGCTGTCCGATGAAGGCGTCGAGCGTGCGCGGGCGCAGCGCCCCCTCCACCGCCGCGTCGTCCCCGACCGGGTCGCCGGCCACGAGCCGCGACCCGTCGTCGTGCACCACCTCGAGGTCCGGACGGTCGAGCTCGCGGGTCATGCCCGGTCCAGGGACCGCAGGGCGAGGCGCAGCACGGTCGCGACGTCGGCGTCGGGGGCGACGTCCGCCGCCACCGCGGCGACCGCGGCGTCGGCCTCCCGCGGGGACCAGCCGAGCCCGATGAGCGCGTCGCGCACCTGGCTCTCCCACGCAGGGCCGGCCGCCGCCGAGGAGCCGAGGTCGACGACCTCGCCCGTGGGCGCCCCGAGCCGGTCCTTGAGCTCGAGCACCAGGCGCTGGGCCCCCTTGCGCCCGACTCCGGAGACGCGCGTGAGCGCGGTGAGGTCCTCGGTCGCCACGGCCCGGCGCAGCGCGTCCGGCGTGAGTGCGGCCAGGACCGACTGGGCCAGGCGCGGTCCGACGCCGGTCACGGTCTGCAGCAACTCGAACACGGACCGCTCGTCGTCGTCGGCGAACCCGTACAGCGTGAGGGAGTCCTCGCGGACGACCAGGGTCGCCGCCAGCGTGGTCGGGTGCCCGACCCGGAGCTCGGCGAGCGTCCCGGGGGCGCACTGCAGCTCGAGCCCGATGCCGCCCACGTCGACGACGGCGGACCCCGCACCGACGGAGGCCACCGACCCGCGGACGTAGGCGATCACCGCGCGCCCCCGACCGCGACGCGTCGGCCGGGTGCGGTGCCGGGCGCGGATCGCGGGATACGCGGGCGCGGTGCCGCCGCCGCGGCAGCGGCGAGCCGGGCCGAGGTGTCGCCGCGCCACAGGTGGCAGATCGCGAGGGCGAGCGCGTCGGCGGCGTCGGCCGGCCGCGGGACCTCGGTGAGCCCGAGCAACCGGACGACCATCGCACCGACCTGGTCCTTGTCGGCGCGGCCGTTGCCGGTGACGGCCGCCTTCACCTCGCTCGGGGTGTGCAGCACGACGGGGATCCCGCGCCGCGCCGCGGCAGCGATCGCCACGGCGCCGGCCTGCGCGGTGCCCATGACCGTGCGCACGTTGTGCTGGCTGAACACCCGCTCGACGGCGACGGCGTCGGGTGCGTGGGAGTCGAGGATGGCCTCGATGCCCCGCTCGATGCCGAGCAGGCGGTGCGCCAGGTCGGCGTCGGCCGGCGTCCGGATGACGTCGACGTGGACGAGCGTCAGCTGTCGGCCGGGTGCGCCGTCGACCACGCCGAGTCCGCACCGGGTCAGGCCGGGGTCGACACCGAGCACGCGCATGAGCTCGCAGGTCCCTTCGCCGCACCGAACAGGTGTTCGTACGCTAACGCAGCCGCCAGGCGAGACGGGGGCAACACGCCGAAGGGCTACAGGTCGAGCAGCTCGAGGACGGAGTCGGGGACGTCGGCGTTGACGTAGACGTTCTGCACGTCGTCGTTGTCCTCGAGCACGTCGATGAGCCGGAACACCTTGCGTGCGGTGTCCTCGTCGACCTCGACCTGCATGCTCGGCAGGAACGAGGTCTCGGCCGACTCGTAGTCGATCCCCGCGCCCTGCAGGGCGGTGCGGACCGCCACCACGTCCCCCGCCGCGGTGACCACCTCGAACGCCTCGCCGAGGTCGTTGACCTCCTCGGCGCCGGCGTCGAGCACGGCGGCGAGCACGTCGTCCTCGCTGAGCGACCCCTTGGGCACGATCACGACGCCCTTGCGGCTGAACAGGTACGACACCGAGCCCGGGTCCGCCATCGAGCCGCCGTTGCGCGTCATCGCGACCCGGACGTCGGACGCGGCCCGGTTGCGGTTGTCGGTGAGGCACTCGATGAGCACCGCCACGCCGCTGGGGCCGTACCCCTCGTACATGATCGTCTGGTAGTCCGCGCCGCCCGCCTCGGCACCGGACCCGCGCTTGACCGCCCGGTCGATGTTGTCGTTGGGGACGGAGTTCTTCTTCGCCTTGTAGATGGCGTCGTAGAGCGTCGGGTTGGCGTCGGGGTCGCCGCCGCCCATGCGCGCGGCCACCTCGATGTTCTTGATCAGCTTCGCGAACAGCTTGCTGCGCTTGGCATCGACCACGGCCTTCTTGTGCTTCGTGGTCGCCCACTTGGAGTGGCCGCTCATGCCTGCTCTCTCACCATCTCGACGAAGTACTCGTGAACGCGGGTGTCCCCGGTGAGTTCCGGGTGGAAGGAGGTCGCGAGCAGGTGCCCCTGCCGGACGGCCACGATCCTACCGGCGGCCGGTCCGGCGGCCACCGTGCCCAGCACCGCCACGCCCGGGCCCAGGCTCTCCACCCACGGCGCGCGGATGAACACCGCGTGCACGGGACGGTCGCCCAGAACCGGCATGTCGAGGTCGGCCTCGAAGGAGTCGACCTGGCGCCCGAAGGCGTTGCGCCGGACGGTGACGTCGAGCCCGCCGATGGTCTCCTGGTCGGGCCGGCCGCCCTCGATGCGGTCCGCCAGCATGATCATGCCCGCGCAGGAGCCGTACGCCGGGAGGCCTCCGTGCACGAGCGCGCGCAGCGGCTCCATGAGCCCCCACCGCAGGGCGAGGTTGCTCATCGTCGTGGACTCGCCGCCGGGGACGACGAGGGCGTCGAGGCCGTCGAGCTCCTCCGCCGACCGGACGCGACGGGTCGCGGCACCGCACGCCGCGAGGGCGTGCTCGTGCTCGCGGACGTCACCCTGCAGCGCGAGGACCCCGATCAGCGGGGCCCCGGTCACCAGCCGCGGTCTTCGAGACGGTGGTGGACCGGCAGGTCGGCGACGTTGATGCCGACCATGGCCTCGCCCAGTCCGCGGCTGACCTTCGCCACGATCTCGGGGTTGTCGAAGTGCAGCGTGGCCTGGACGATCGCGTTCGCCCGCTGCGCCGGGTTGCCGGACTTGAAGATGCCCGAACCGACGAACACGCCGTCGGCGCCGAGCTGCATCATCATCGCCGCGTCCGCCGGGGTGGCGATGCCGCCCGCGGTGAACATGACGACGGGCAGCCGGCCGAGGCGGGCCACCTCGACGACGAGGTCGTACGGCGCCTGCAGCTCCTTCGCCGCGACGTAGAGCTCGTCGGGCGACATCGAGGTGAGCCGGGCGATCTCGCCGCGGATCGTGCGCATGTGCTTGGTGGCGTTGGAGACGTCGCCGGTGCCGGCCTCGCCCTTGGAGCGGATCATCGCCGCGCCCTCGGTGAGGCGGCGGAGGGCCTCGCCGAGGTTCGTCGCGCCGCAGACGAAGGGCACGGTGAACGGCCACTTGTCGATGTGGTTCGCGTAGTCGGCGGGCGTGAGTACCTCGGACTCGTCGATGTAGTCGACGCCGAGGCTCTGCAGGACCTGGGCCTCGGCGAAGTGGCCGATGCGGGCCTTGGCCATGACCGGGATCGAGACGGCCTCGATGATCCCGTCGATCATGTCCGGGTCGCTCATCCGCGAGACGCCGCCCTGGGCGCGGATGTCCGCGGGGACCCGTTCGAGCGCCATGACGGCGACCGCGCCGGCGTCCTCGGCGATCCTGGCCTGCTCCGGGGTCACCACGTCCATGATCACGCCCCCCTTGAGCATCTCGGCCATGCC
>JAJXTD010000029.1 GCA_021784035.1 Actinomycetes bacterium
AGCCCGCCGAGTTACACGTCCAACCGCCCTGTTCGGCGTGCCGAACCGGTGGGTCCGGGGTGTAACTCGGGCACGGCGACGGGTCTGCGCCCGAGGGCCGGCCTCGCCACGGGGGCCGGCCCTCGGGCGTTCCCGCCCGGTCCGCCCGCGCGGTCGCTAGCCTCGGTCCGTCACGTCGGCGGAACCGGTGGGGGGACAGGGTGAACGGTCCGGTCGAGCGGATCGCCGACACGCTGCAGGCGGCGACCGCGACGTTCGTCAAGGAGCACCGGCTGCCGGGCGCGGTCGCCGGCATCGTGCACGAGGGACGCCTGGCATGGTGGGGCAGCGTCGGTTTCGCCGACGTCGCCGAGCGCAGACCGGCTGGTCCCGCGACGATGCACCGCATCGCGTCGATCACCAAGACCGTCACCGCGACCGCCGTCCTGCAGCTGCGCGACGCCGGCGCGCTCGACCTCGACGACCCCCTCGTGCGGCACATCCCCGAGCTGCGGGCGGCGCGCAACGCGTTCGCCCCGTGGGAGCACGTCACCCTGCGCCTCGTCCTGTCGCACCAGTCGGGTCTCATGAGCGAGCCGCCGGGCGCGGACTGGATGAACGGGCAGTACGAGGGCGACGTGCTGCGGAGCCTCGCGCGGGCCGCGGAGATCAGCGCGAGCGTTCCGGTGAGCACCCAGGAGAAGTACTCGAACCTCGGCTACCAGCTGCTCGGCGAGGTCGTGGCCCGGGTCAGCGGTCTGCCGTTCCAGGCCTACGCGCGCACCCGGATCCTGCAGCCGCTCGGCATGAGGCGCACCGACTTCGAGCCGCTCCCCGACCCGCTGCGCGACGACGTGGCCACGCCGTACGCCGGTCGCTGGATGTCCGACGAGCTGCCCGTCGCGCCGGACAGCCCGATGAGCTCGTCGGAGGGCGGCCTCTGGTCCTGCGTCGACGACCTGGTCCGATGGCTCGCCTTCGCCCTCGAGACCGACGACGGTCCGGGTCACCCCGAGGTGCTCTCGCTGGAGACGAGGCGCGAGATGCACCGGCCGCGGTACCTGGCCGACGACACCTGGACCTCGGCGTTCGGCCTCGGGTGGTACGGCGTACGCCAGGACGGGGTGACGTGGGTGCAGCACGGCGGGAGCCTGTTCGGGTTCCGGTCCACCGTGTGCTTCGACCCCCGCGAGCGGGTCGGCGCCGTCGTGCTGCTCAACGGCATGGGGCGCCCCGCGACGCTCGCGATGTCGCTCGGTGCGCTCGCCCGCACGGCCGTCGCCGAGGCGGCGCCCGTCGTCACGGCGCCGGCCCCGATGCCCGCGGACTACGCCGACCTGCTGGGCATCTACGCCGACGTCCTGATCGGCGGGGAACTGCTCCGCCTGGAGTGGCGCGACGGGAAGCTCACCGTCGTCGATCCGGCCGAGGACGAGTTCCGTCCGACGCTGCGCCCCACGGGGGAGCCGGACACGTTCGTCGTGGAGCCCGGCTACCGATGGTCGGGGGAGACGGTGCGGTTCCTCCGGGCCGACGACGGCCGGGTGCGGGCGGCGAGCCTGCCCGGCCAGGTTCTCCCGCGCTTCGACGCGCGGGACTGAGCGCGGGACTGAGCGCGGCGGGTGCCATGCGCGCGGGGTCGTCGGTTATGTCAGGTACGGTCCTGACGTGGGCGCGAGCGAGGGCACGGCGGCGGACGAGCGGACCGGTGCGGAGCCGGCGGCCCGCCCTGCGCCACTGGCCAGGGCCGTGCGCCTCTACCTCGACCACCTCGCCGTCGAGCGCGGCCTGGCCGCGAACTCGCTGAGCGCCTATCGCCGCGACCTGGACCGCTACCTCGCCTACTGCACGGCGCGGGGCATCACCGAGCCCTCCGCGGTGCACGAGGGCGACATCGCGGACTTCCTGGTCGCGCTGCGGCGAGGAGACGCCGACCACCGTCCGCTCGCCGCGTCCTCGGCGGGGCGAGCCGTCGTCGCGGTGCGCGGCTTCCACCGGTTCGCGGCCCGGGAGGGCCTGACGCCGGCCGACCCGGGCAAGGATGTCCGGCCGCCGGCCCTGGCGAAGCGCCTCCCCAAGGCCATCACCGTGACCGAGGTCGAGGCGATCCTGGATGCGGCTGGCGCCGAGGGGACACCGAGGGCGCTGCGCGACCGCGCGCTGCTCGAGCTGCTCTACGCGACGGGCGCGCGCATCTCCGAGGCGGTGGGCCTCGACGTCGACGACCTCGACCTCGAGGCGGCGTCGGTGCTGCTGCGCGGCAAGGGCGGAAAGGAGCGCGTCGTGCCCGTCGGCCGGCTCGCGGTGGCGGCGGTCGAGGCCTACCTCGTGCGCGGCCGTCCAGCCCTCGTGGCCGCGGGCAGCGGGGGACCGGTCCTGTTCGTCAACCACCGGGGCGGCCGGCTCACCCGGCAGAGCGCCTGGTCGATCCTGGCCGCAGCGGTGGAGCGCTCCGGCGTCACCGCGGCGGTCTCCCCGCACACGCTGCGGCACTCGTTCGCGACCCACCTGCTCGACGGCGGCGCCGACGTCCGTGTGGTGCAGGAGCTGCTCGGCCACGCCTCCGTGACGACCACGCAGATCTACACGCTGGTCACGGTCGACCGCCTGCGCGAGGTCTACGCCGTCGCGCACCCCCGCGCGCGCGGCTGACCTGCGACGACGCTGCCGGACCGGCTGGCGTCGTGCTGGCCGTTGGCACTCGGCCGGCCGCCGAGGCGGGGGCTCCCCTTGTCACGCGGCGACCGGCCCCCCTAGGGTGACGGCGAGGTCGCCAAGACGATCAGATTCCCTATCGAGACAGAGTTGAGTCTGCTTGTGAGTATATCGACAAATTGGCCGGACGACGGGCTGCCCGCCGGGCCGGACCCGGCCGCCACCGTCGTCGTGCCGCCGGCCGGGGGCACCCCGGCCGGCGGCGAGCCCGAGGTCGAGCTGGACGCCACCGGGCGGCCCCGACTCGAGTTCCCCGAGCCGCCGCCGCTGACCGAGCACGGCCCGGCGCGGGTCATCGCCCTGTGCAACCAGAAGGGTGGGGTCGGCAAGACGACCTCCACGATCAACCTGGGCGCCGCGCTGGCCGAGGCCGGGCGTCGGGTCCTGCTCATCGACTTCGACCCGCAGGGCGCGCTCTCGGTCGGTCTCGGGGTCAACCCGCACGAGCTCGACCTCACCGTCTACAACCTGCTCATGCAGCGCGACGTGTCCATCGACGAGGTCCTGCTCAAGACCGGCATCCCCGGCCTGGACCTGATGCCGGGCAACATCGACCTGTCGGCGGCCGAGGTCCAGCTGGTCTCGGAGGTCGCCCGCGAGCAGACCCTGGCCCGGGTGCTGGCGCCCGTGCTGGGGGAGTACGACGTCATCCTCATCGACTGCCAGCCCTCGCTCGGGCTGCTCACGGTCAATGCGCTGGCCGCGTCGGACGGGGTCATCATCCCGCTGGAGTGCGAGTACTTCGCTCTCCGTGGTGTCGCCCTCCTCATGGACACCATCGCTCGAGTGCAGGAACGGATTAACCCTCGACTTGAGGTTGAGGGAATTCTCGCCACGATGTACGACGCCCGTACGCTGCACGGCCGCGAGGTGCTGGCCCGCGTCGTGGACGCGTTCGGCGACAAGGTCTTCCGCACGGTCATCGCCCGCACCGTGCGGTTCCCGGAGACCACGGTGGCGGGCGAACCCATCACGACGTACGCGTCGAGCTCGACCGGTGCCACCGCGTACCGGCAGCTCGCCCGGGAGGTGCTGGCCCGATGAGCCGACGAGCGACGCTGCCGGGGGCCGACGAGCTGTTCCGGCGTACCTCGGACACCTCCGAGCCGCCGGTCGCCGCCGTGCCGGAGTCGGGCTCCACCGCGCTCGCGACCGTCCCGACGGCGGTCGAGGCGCCGGCCGAGGCGGCCTCGGACGCCGACGCGGCGCGCACCACGCGCGCGCCGGCGCGCCGGCGTCCGCGAGCGGGGGACCGCCGTCCCACCGGCCGCGAGCGGCACGAGGAGAAGATCACCGTCTACGTCTCGCCCGAGGAGCTGGTGGACATCGAACAGGCCAAGCTGGTCCTGCGCGCCCAGCACGGGCTGGCCGTGGACCGCGGCCGCATCGTCCGCGAGGCGATCGCCGTGGTGATCGCGGACCTGGAGGCCAAGGGCGAGGACAGCATCCTGGTCCGACGCCTGCGCGGCGTCTGACCCTCGTCGACCCACCCCGCTCTGGCGGTATCACCGCAGGTCAGAGCGATCTAAGCAATGATTTGTCGGCATAGCGTCACATCTCTTCGACGATCCGGCACCCGGGCGCCCGCGGGTCATGGTGTCCCCGAGGGCCGCGGCGGGTAGCGTGCCCGCGTGATCGACGCGGTGGCCACCGAGCAGCCCGGGTCGGCGGCCCGGAGCGGCGCCGAGCCGGACTCCGGCGACCCGGTCCGTGTCGAGGCGAGGGCAGCGGCCACCGGCGTCGGGGAGGCGGCCGGGACGCCGGGCGCCGAGTCGGGGACCGGTTTCTCGGTCCGGCTCGAGGAGTTCGAGGGCCCGTTCGACCTGCTGCTCTCGCTCATCGCCAAGCACCGACTCGACGTCACGGTCCTGGCCCTGCACACCGTCATCGACGACTTCCTGGCGCACATCCGGGCCCGCGGCCCGGAGTGGGACCTCGACGAGGCCACCGAGTTCCTCGTCGTCGCCGCGACGCTGCTCGACCTCAAGGCCGCCCGGCTGCTGCCCTCCGGCGAGGTCGAGGACGAGGAGGACCTCGCCCTGCTCGAGGCCCGCGACATCCTCTTCGCCCGGCTGCTGCAGTACCGCGCCTACAAGGATGTCTCCGCGGTCCTCGGCGAGCTGCTGCGCACCGGCTCGCGGCGGCACCCGCGCGAGGTCGGCCTCGACCCGGAGTTCTCCGGGTTGCTGCCCGAGGTCCTGATCGGCCTGGGGCCGTTGGAGTTTGCCGCCCTCGCCGCCCGCGCGCTGGCGCCCAAGCCGGTGCCCCAGGTGGGGGTCGGTCACATCCACGCGGTGCGGGTGAGCGTCCGGGAGCAGGCGGCCATCCTCGTCGACCGTCTGCGTCGGCACCCCTCCGCCACGTTCCGCAGCCTCACGTCGGACTGCGACACCACGCTGCTCGTGGTCGCCCGCTTCCTGGCCCTGCTCGAGCTCTACCGCGACGGCTCGGTGGCCTTCGACCAGGTCTCGCCGCTCGGGGAGCTGCACGTCCGCTGGACCGGTGCGGCCGAGGGCGAGGTGGTCGTGCGCGCCGAGGAGTACGAGGGCGCCCCGCCGGCGTCCGGCGAGCCGCGACCGGCGGAGGAGGTCGACCTCGCCGCGATCGAGGAGGCGCTCGGCCGGCCGCCGCGGGACGGCGGACCCGTGGTGCCCGAGGACACCGATGTGGACATCTCGGACAACCACGACATCACGGACGCCGAGGACGCCGCCCTGACGTCCCCCGACCCGGGCCGGACCGACCCGGCCGGCAGCACGGAGGAGCCCAGGTGAGCACGCAGGACAGGCCGGAGACCTCGGACGCGGCGGTCCCGGACCCCACCGAGGCCGCTCAGGACGCCCTGGACGGCCCGGCGGGCCCGCCCGCGTCGCCGGGCACCCCGGACGCCGGGGGAGCCGCGGACGGCCCGGGAGACGCCCGGCACGACGGGGCCGATTCCGGGGCTCGGGGCGACGACGAGGCGGACGGAACGGCCGAGGACGACGTCCTCGAGGCCACGCTCGGCGCGCCGACCCTGGACGCCGCGCTCGAGGCCGTCCTGCTCGTCACGGACCAGCCGATCGACGTCGCGACGCTCGCCTCGCTCGTCCGCCGTCCGGCCGGCGAGGTTCTGGCGCGGCTCCAGGCGCTGTCGGCCGACTACACCGGCGCCGCACGGGGTTTCGACCTGCGCGAGGTCGCCGGCGGATGGCGCTTCTACACCCGCTCGGACTGTGCGGAGATCGTCGAGCGGTACGTCCGGGACGGCCAGCAGGCGCGGCTGACGCAGGCGGCGCTGGAGACGCTGGCCGTCGTCGCCTATCGCCAGCCGGTCAGCCGGGCGCGGATCTCGGCGGTCCGCGGCGTCAACGTCGACGGCGTGATCCGCACCCTCACCAGCCGGGGGCTGGTGGCCGAGGCCGGTCATGACGAGAGCAGCGGGGCGATCCTGTACCGCACCACGGAGCTGTTCCTCGAGCGGCTCGGACTCACCTCGCTGGTCGAGCTGCCTCCCGTGGCCGATTATCTGCCCGATATCGAGATGCTCGATGACTTCATCGAGCAGACCTCAAGTTGAGATTGAGACATTATGCCTACCGATGATGCCGGCACGCAGATCCGCCTTCAGAAGGTCCTCGCCGCGGCGGGAATCGGCAGCCGGCGGGCGTGCGAGGAGCTGATCGACGAGGGCCGGGTCGAGGTCGACGGCCGGATCGTGCTCGAGCAAGGCCTGCGGGTGGACCCGCGCAGCGCGGTGATCAAGGTCGACGGCATGCGGATCCCGACCGCGCCCGGGCATGTCGTGCTGGCCTTCAACAAGCCGCGCGGCGTGCACTCGACGATGACCGACGAGCGCGGCCGCCCGTGCGTGGGGGACTACCTGCGCGGGCGCAAGGAACGGCTGTTCCACGTCGGTCGGCTCGACGCCGACACCGAGGGGCTGCTGCTGTTCACCAACGACGGCGAGCTCGCCCAGCGACTGGCCCACCCGTCGCACGGCGTGGCCAAGACCTACCTGGCCCAGGTCAAGGGCACCATCCCGCGCGACCTGGGCAAGCGGCTGCGCGAGGGCGTCGAGCTCGAGGACGGCATCGTGCGGATCGACAGGTTCCGGGTGGTCACGTCCGCCCCCGGCCGGGCCCTCGTCGAGGTGGTCCTGCACGAGGGTCGCAAGCACGTCGTCCGTCGGCTGCTGGCCGCCGTCGGACATCCGGTGGAGGGGCTCGTCCGGGTCAAGGTCGGCCCGATCGGGCTCGGCGACCTGCGTTCCGGGAAGCTGCGGACGCTCACGATCGCCGAGGTCGGCGAGCTCTACGCGTCCGTAGGTCTCTGACCGGGAGAGGTACATCGGTAGATCGGTAGGTCGACAAAGCGAGTGTCGATCTACCGATCTCTGTGACCGGGTAACGCCAAGTCACTGAGTCGACTTTCATCGTCACTCGGCCGCGTTGCGGCGCCGGGGACATGTCGACTTTCCCGGCGACTGGGTCGCGGCGCCGGATCTGGGTCTGGCCGATCCATCGCCGCAGGTCACAGCGGGGGACGACCGCCCCCGCGCGCCCAGGCCGGGTTCGTGGCCGGGTGAGCTCGACGGGCACCGCGGCCCCGTGCCGCCCCGGCTGGCAGAGCCGGCTCTCCCGCGAGGGGTCGACCCGATCGTCGAGGTGGCGAGACGCCGAGAAAGAGCTGTATCAGGAAGACGTGAAGACTATTTCTCGATAAACCGGCAAAACAGTGAAAGGCTCAACCGATGAGACGATCTAGGGATGTGGCGTGACATCGGTGAGTCTGCATGGCGAGGGATCCCCTCGTCGCTAAGGTGTGCGCAGACCTGAGAGGGGTGTGCGGTGCCAGTGCGAGCGATCCGGGGAGCCACCCGGCTGACCGCCGACGACCCGGCCGAGATGACCGACGCCGTCGTGGAGCTGGTCGAGGCGATGCTCGAGCGCAACGACCTGGACCGGGACGCCCTCATCTCGGTGGTCTTCACCGCGACGCCGGACCTGGTCTGCATGTTCCCGGCCGCCGCCGCTCGCGGGGCCGGCCTGGGCGACGTCCCGCTCATCTGTGCCCAGGAGATCGCGGTGCCGGGGGCGCTGTCCCGGGTGGTCCGGGTGCTGGCCCACGCGGAGATCGACCGCCCGCGGTCGCAGATCAGTCACGTCTACCTGCGCGGCGCCGAGGTGCTGCGCCAGGACCTCGCCCAGTGACGGCGGCCCCGGTCGGGTCGGTCCTCATCGTCGGCTCCGGGCTCATCGGTGCCTCGATCGGGCTGGCACTTCGGGCGCGGGGGGTGGACGTCTGGCTCGAGGACACCGATGCCGACGCCGTCCGGGTCGCCGTCGAGCGGGGAGCGGGCCTCCCCGGGCCGCCCGGGCGCGATCCGGACCTGGTCTTCGTGGCAGTTCCCCCCGCCACGGCAGCTGCGGTCATTCACGATGTGCTACGTCGATATCTCACTGCGACAGTGAGTGATGTGGCTAGCACCAAGACTAGACTTCAACGGGAGATCGAGGCTCGCACCCCCTTCGTAGATCGTTTCGTCCCCGGACACCCCCTCGCCGGGCGCGAGGTGTCCGGTCCGGCCGCGGCCCGCGCCGATCTGTTCGCCGATCGGGTCTGGGCGCTCACCCCGGGGGCAGGCACCGACCCCGAGCGCGCCGCGCAGGTCGCCGCGGTCGTCGAGAGCCTCGGGGCGGTCGTGGTGACGACGACGCCCGAGCAGCACGACCGGGCCGTCGCGCTCACGTCGCACACCCCGCAGGTCGTCTCCTCGCTCGTGGCCGCCGGCCTCGAGGCCCTCGGCTCGGCCGAGGTGCGGCTGTCCGGGCAGGGCCTGCGGGACATGACGCGCCTCGCCGGCTCGGACCCGGACCTGTGGACGGAGATCCTCACCAGCAACGCGGAGCCGGTGTCGGAGGCGCTCGACGGCCTCATCGAGCGCCTCTCCCGCGTCCGCGACGGGCTGCGCCGCGAGGCGGGCGGGGCAGGCGAGGTCCGTGCGGCACTCGCCGCCGGCGTGGCCGGAGCCGCCCGGGTGCCGGGCAAGCACGGGTCGCAGCCGGTGCCCTATGCCGTCGTGCCGGTCGTGATCGCCGACCGCCCGGGGGAGCTGGGCCGGCTGTTCGCGGCGGCCGCGCGTACCGGGGTGAACCTCGAGGACGTGCGGATCGACCACGCCCAGGGGCGACCGACCGGCCTCGTGGAGCTCGAGGTCCGGCCGGAGAGCGCGACCGTGCTGGCCGCGGAGCTGCGCGCGGACGGCTTCGAGGTCCGCGACTGAGTGGTCGCCGGCCCTGCCGCGGGAGCGCGGGAATCGCACGTCGCTCCCATTCCAGATCGACTCAGCTATTCATCGACATAATCCCGCGGACGCCCGGCGGCGCGGCAATGTCGATACACCGATATCTCGATCAGGCGGCCCCGCCCCGCGCTCGCCGTGCAGCCGGCGGCCCGGCGCACGACGTAGGCTCAGGGTGGTCCCGCGCAGCTCGTGGGCCGTCCAGCCGAACTTCCCGCGCCGTCCCGGCGCTCACGACACGAGCAGGAGCGACCCCGTGCCGACCCCCGCCACCGCTGTCGTCGCCGTGGACGGGCCGTCGGGGTCGGGCAAGTCGAGCGTCTCGCGCGGCGTCGCCCGGGCGCTCGGGCTGCGCTACCTGGACACCGGGGCGATGTACCGGGCTATCACCTGGGCGGTCCTGCGCGACGGCGTGGACACCCGCGACGCGGACGCCGTCGCCGCCACGGCCCGGTCCGTCCGCCTCATCTGGTCCACCCACCCGGACGAGTCGGTCATCGAGGTCGACGGCACGGACGTCTCCCGGGCCATCCGCGAGGACGCGGTCACGAGGTCGGTGTCGGCGGTAGCCGCCGAGCCCCGGACCCGGGCGGTCCTGGTGGAGCTCCAGCGGCGCGCGGTGGCGGAGGCACGCGCGGCCGGCCAGGGCATCGTCGTCGAGGGTCGCGACATCGGCTCGGTCGTCCTGCCCGACGCCGACCTCAAGGTGTGGCTGGTGGCCGACCCGGCTGTCCGCGCGGCGCGCCGCGCGTCCGAGGACGCCGCAGCGGGCCGGATCGCCGACCCCGTCGAGGCGACCCCGGTGGTCCACGTCGTGGCCGAGGAGCTCGCCCGCCGCGACGCGTTCGACGCCGGCCGCGCGGCGTCGCCCACCACCCAGGCCGAGGACGCCGTGGTGGTCGATGCCACCCACCTGGGGCTCGCGGAGGTCATCGACACCGTCGTGGCGCTGGTGCGCAACCGGACCGGGTCGTGACTCCGCCCGGCCCCGCCACGTCGACCGGGAGCGCGGCGGGCGCCCGGCCTTCGACCTCCCGGGCCGCGACGGGACGCAACCTCGCGGCCCTGGCCGCCCGCGCCTGGCGCGTGCGCGTCGTCGGGGCGCAGCACGTGCCGACCGAAGGTCCGGTCCTGCTGGCCGCGAACCACACCGCGTTCCTCGACGGGCTGCTGCTCGCCGCGGCCGCACCGCGCCCGGTGCACGTGCTCGCCGGCTCGGAGCTGTTCGTCCCGCCGCTCGACCGCCTGCTCCGCGGGACCGGCCAGATCGAGCTGCACCACGACCGGGCCGACCGCTCGGCGCTGCGGACGGCCGGCAACGTGCTGGCCCGCGGAGGTGTCGTCGGCATCTTCCCGGAGGCGCATCGGGGCGCCGGCGACGTGCAGCACGTGCGGCACGAAGCCGCGTACCTCGTCGCGCACACGGGTGCCGTCCTCGTCCCCGTCGCGATCCTCGGCGCCCGACCGCCCGGCGGCGGCAGGGACGCGCTCCCGCGGCTGCGCGCCCGCATCGACGTCGTGATCGGCGAGCCGGTCGACGTCCGCGTCGACGGCGACCCCCGCCGCCGTGCCGTCCTGGCCAGGTCGGGGGAGCGCATCCGCCAGGTCCTGGCCGATCATGTCCGTGCCGCGCGCGCCAGCACCGGCCAGAACCTCCCCGGGCCCCTGCCCGACCCCTCGTACCCGACCCGGAGTGACACGTGAGCACCGACGACCAGCCCCTCGACCCCTCGCTGGTCGACGACGAGCTCGGGTACGACGAGGACGACAGCGCGTGGGCGGAGGACGAGGTCATCGAGGTCGAGGACCTCGACGGCGACGCCGCGGCACCCGACCTCGGCGACCTCACCGACGAGGACGTCTTCGACCCGGCCGCGTTCGCCGCGCTCGGGTTCGACCTCGAGGACGTGGTGCCGTTCGACGACGGCGAGGACGAGCTGCTGCCGGTCGTGGCGATCGTGGGGCGGCCCAACGTGGGCAAGTCCACGCTCGTCAACCGCATCCTCGGCCGCCGCGAGGCCGTCGTCGAGGACGTCCCGGGCGTCACCCGCGACCGCGTGACCTACGAGGGCGAGTGGACCGGTCACCGCTTCCTCATGGTCGACACCGGCGGCTGGGAGCGCGAGGGCGCCGGACTCGCCGCGCAGGTCACGGCCCAGGCCGAACGCGCCATGTTCGAGGCCGACGTCATCCTGTTCGTGCTCGACGCCACCGTCGGCGCGACCGACGCCGACGAGGACGTCGTCAAGGTGCTCCGGCGTACGAAGAAGCCGGTCATCCTCGTCGCGAACAAGGTCGACGACGCCCGCAGCGACGCCGACGCCGCGATGCTCTGGTCGCTCGGCCTGGGCGAGCCGTTCGCGGTGTCGTCGCTGCACGGCCGGGGCTCGGGCGAGCTGCTCGACGCCGTCGTCGCCGCGTTCCCCGACGAGGGCAGCCGCACCGCGGCGCCGCGCGGTCCGCGCCGCGTCGCGCTGCTGGGCAAGCCCAACGTCGGCAAGTCCAGCCTGTTGAACAAGCTCGCCGGCGAACCGCGCGTGGTCGTCGACTCGGTCGCCGGGACCACGGTGGACCCGGTCGACGAGCTCGTCGAGATCGCCGGTGTCACATGGCGTTTCGTCGACACCGCAGGAATCCGGCGCCGGGTGAACGAGGCCAGCGGCCACGAGTACTACGCCGCACTGCGCACGCGGGCGGCGCTGGACAAGGCAGAGGTCGCGGTCGTCCTGCTCGAGGCGCAGGAGCCGCTGACCGAGCAGGACACGCGCATCCTCTCCATGGTGATCGAGAGCGGCCGGTGCCTCGTGCTCGCCTTCAACAAGTGGGACCTCATCGACGACGAGCGGCGGCGCTACCTCGAGCGCGAGATCGAGCGGGACCTGATCGCCGTGCACTGGGCGCCGCGGGTGAACGTCAGTGCGCGCACCGGGCGCCACATGGAGAAGCTCGTGCCCGCGCTCGAGACGGCGCTCGCGGGCTGGGAGACCCGCATCCCCACCTCGAAGCTGAACGCCTTCCTCGGCACGCTCGTCGCCTCGCACCCGCACCCGGTGCGCGGCGGCAAGCAGCCGAAGATCCTGTTCGGCACCCAGGCCGGCATCAAGCCGCCGACGTTCGTGCTGTTCACGTCCGGCTTCCTGGAGGCGGGCTACCGCCGCTTCATCGAGCGTCGGCTGCGCGAGGAGTTCGGCTTCGAGGGCACGCCGGTGCGCATCAACCTGCGGGTGCGGACCAAGCGCGCGAAGCGCTGACCACCGCAGTGCTCAGCCGGCGCGCCGGCCGAGGAAGCCGGCGTAGTCGATCGTGCGGTAGCCCGTCTCGCACGGGCGACCGTCCGCGAGCCGCATCGTCATCGCGTCGAGATCCATCACGACGCTGAGCACCGTCGAGTCCTGCTCGGGCGCGATGGCGTACGGGTCGGGGTGGCAGCACACGCCGGTCGGGTGGCCCGCGTGGTCGCTGAGCAGCGCCTCGTACGTCGCCGCGTCGAACGGGTCGTGCTGGTCGAGCCATCCGTCCGCGCGCTGCAGCCGGAACAGCGAGTCGGGCATGAGCCACACGCTCACGTCGACACGCGACATCCGCTCGTGCGTGAAGTGGTTGGTGTGCAGGACGACGCCGCGATGGTCCGGGTGGGTCGCGTGCAGGTCGGCGAACCCGCCGGGGGTGGCCTCGACACCGAGCGCGAGGTGGTCGCGGTGCGCGATGAGGTAGTGCGCGGACGACGACCTGGTGTCGCGCTGCAGCGTCGCGAGCGCCTGCGCAGGTGTCGTCGCGTCGAGCACGGCGCGCAGCAGCACGTGGTAGGGCACCCCGGGTACGCCGAGGTCACGGTCGGTCACGAGCGCGTTCGTCACGACGGCGACGCCCGCGGCGTTGAACCCGGTCTTCGCGAGCAGCCCGGCCTCCACCGCGGTGACGAACCGCGGTCCGTCGTCGGGATCGACCTCGAGCACCACCGCCGTCTCGAACGCGTGGGTCTTCCAGTCCCAGTTCTGGCCGACGAGCACGGGGCGCGAGTCGTCGGGCGGGACCGCGGCGAACGCCGTGCACTCCAGCGTTCGCGGCAGCGCCATCGCGGCGTTGCGCGCCTTGGCGGCGTACATGACCTCGGTGCGCACGTTGATCGCCAGGACGTCCTCGAAGGCGAGGTCCGCGCCCTCGGCGATGCCGCGCATCTCCTCGACGTACTTCGCACCGAAGGCCCTGATCGGTTCGGTGTAGCGGGCCGCTTCCACGCGCACGCGGTCCCAGTCCCACCGGGCGTAGTGCTCGAACACGACGGCGTACGCCTCGACGCTGCGTCGCACGCGCGATGCGGCCTGCTCGCCGTACTGCCGGCCCCGCTCGCGCGCACCTCCGCTCACCCGGACATGGGGGAACATCACAGCGTCCCCGAGCGAGCCGCGTCGGCGACGGCGTGCGCGGTCGAGAACCGCACTCCCGGAAGCGATCGCGCCCAGGTGAGGAAGTCCTCGAGCATCGCGACCCGACCAGGTCGGCCGATGATCTGCGGGTGCATCGTGAGCATGACGAGACCGCCGATACGCCGCATGCCCTGCAGCTCCTCCTCCCACAGCCCGCGCACCTCCGCGGCCGTGCGGATCGTCTTGCTCCACGAGCGCAGGTCGAACCAGAAGTGCGGTGCGTCGTCGAACGTCCAGTGCACCGGCAGCTCGACGATGTCGTGCTCGGCATGGAGGTAGGGGCGTACGTCGTCCATCAGGTTCGAGGAGTAGCGGAAGCCGTGCTCGACCAGTAGGTCGAGCGTGGACGGGCTGAAGTCCCACGACGGCGACCGGTAGCCGATCACCTCGGCGCCGAGAGCCGTGAGGACGTCACGCCCGCGCACCAGCTCGCCCTCCTCCTGCTCGCGCGTCAGCTTGGCCGGCGAGGTGTGGGTGTAGCCGTGGTGGCCGATCTCGTGGCCGGCCGCGAGGATGTCCTCGATCCGGTGCGGGTACCTCTGGGCGACGCGGCCGGGCACGAAGAAGCTCGCCGGCAGGTCGAGGCGGTGCAGCAGGTCGAGCAGGAGCGGCACGGCGACCTTGGCCCCGTACGCGCCCTGCGAGAGCGTCCCGGGCCGCCCGGCGTTGGCCGGGTCCTCTCCGATCCACACCTCCTCGGCGTCGAAGTCGAAGCTGATCACGACGTCGACCTGCGCGGGCTCGGTGCTCATGCGGCGTCACTCCTGGGCGAGGGTGTCCGCGACGCTACCGCTCCGGCGAGGCCGTCGCGTCGTGAGTCCGCCCGGTGGCGACGACCCGGTCCCGGACCGGTCGACGGCGGTTTCGGGGGCGCCCTCGCCGTGGGGTAATCTTCGGTGGCCGTCCGGGGCTCGCCCCGGCCCGGTGCTCGGCTCGGGCTGTGGCGCAGCTTGGTAGCGCACTTGACTGGGGGTCAAGGGGTCGCAGGTTCAAATCCTGTCAGCCCGACGACAAGAAGGGACCCGGGGTTGATCCCCCGGGTCCCTTCTTGTCGTCTCCGGGGGTTCGTCAGGATGTGGGAGGAGGCCCGCCGGTGGCGGTCCGACGGCTCCTGTCAGCCCGACGACACGAAGTCCCGCGGTCAATCCCCGAGCCATTCACGCGAGGGGTCGCAGGTCGACATGCGGCCCGTCCGCGGGCGGAGCGTGATGGTCATGGCCTCGTCCCGTGCCTACCGTGGCCGCATGTCACTGCCGGCGTCACTCACCGACGCACTCGGACCGGGCTCGTCCGCGATGGGTATCAGCCTGTGCCTCTTCGCCGTGGCCGTGATCTCCGACGCCGTCGTCGGTCGGCGCGGGGTGCTGACGACGACGCGTGCGGACCGAGGCACGTACTGGACCATCGTCATCGCCCAGGCGGTCGCGGTGATCCTCGGACTGGCGGCTCGCGTCGCCGCTCCATGGGCCGACCTCCCGGTCTGGGCCTGGGCGGCGGGGATCGTGGCGATGGTCGTGGGGACGGTCCTCCGACTGTGGGCCGTGCGCGCCCTGGGCGACCAGTTCCGGCGCGTCGTCTCGGTCGCCCCGGACCAGCGCGTGGTCACCAGCGGTCCCTACCGCTGGGTGCGCCATCCGTCGTACACCGGTGCGCTCCTCATCTTCGGCGGGTTCGGCCTGGCGCTGGCCAACGCGCTGAGCCTGCTCGTGCTCGTCGTGCTGCCGGCGCTGGCCTACCTGCGGCGCATCCGTGTCGAGGAGGCGGAGCTGGAGTCTGTCCTCGGCGAGCGGTATGCCGCCTATGCGCGGGGCCGCGCCCGGCTCGTGCCGTCACTGTGGTGAGCCGGACCCCGTCCCACCGGGCATCCGCCCGACACCGGGGCCGCGGGTCGGGCCTGCGGTGGGCGCCCCGATGTCGGCCGGGAATCGCGTGCCCTCCCGTGGCGGCGGGCAGGTGCGCCGCCTAGGGTTCGCCGCGTCGGTGAGTGCCATCGGCAGGGCAGGAGGCTCCCATGACCGTCGATGCGACCACGGATCGCCCCGCGCTCGACGCGACGGTCGCCGACCTGCGCGCGCACGCCGGCGAGTGGGTCGCCCTCCCGTTCGCCGAGAAGGTCGCGCTGCTCGATCGCGTCCGCCCACGGATCATGGCCGAGGCCGACGCGATGGTCGCCGAGACGCAGCGGGCCAAGGGCATCGACCCGGCCACGTCCTGGGGCGCCGAGGACTGGCTCACCGGTCCGTGGGCCTTCCTCCAGGGGGTCACGAGCCTGCTCACCACGCTGCGGCGGGTGGAGAAGGGCGAGCCGCCCGTCCCCGTGTCGAGGACGCGCGTGCGGCCCGACGGCCAGACCGTGGTCGAGGTCTTCCCGGCGACCACGACCGACTCGCTGCTGCTCAACGGCTACGGCGCCGAGGTCTGGATGATGCCGGGCGTCTCGCGCGAGCGCGCGACTGGGGCCGCCGCGGCGATGTACCGGGGTCAGGGGTACGCCGACCCCGGTGTCGCACTCGTCCTCGGAGCCGGCAACGTCGGCTCGATCACGACGCTCGACATCCTGCACATGCTCTACGCCGAGGGCTCCGTCTGCGTCGTGAAGATGAACCCGGTCAACGACTACCTGTCGCCGTACTTCGCGCGGATCTTCGGCGAGTTCGTCGCCCGCGGGTGGCTGCGGTTCGTGCACGGCGGCGCCGACGTCGGCGCCTACCTCGCGCACCACGAGGGCGTCGACTCGATCCACATGACCGGGTCCGCCGCGACCCACGACGCGATCGTGTGGGGCACCGGCGCGGAGGCCGACGACCGCAGGCGGGCGGGAACGCCCCGGCTCGCCAAGCGGATCACCTCCGAGCTCGGCGGCATCTCGCCGATGATCGTCGTCGCGGGGGAGTGGAGCGACGCCGACCTGCAGTTCCAGGCCGAGCACATCGTGACGAGCAAGCTGAACAACGCCGGCCACAACTGCATCGCCACCCAGGTCCTCGTGCTGCCCGAGTCGTGGGCGCAGGGCGACGCGCTGCTCGACCGGGTGCGCTCCGTGGTGGCGTCGCTCCCGCCGCGTCCGGCGTACTACCCGCGTGCCGCCGAGAAGGTCGGCGCCGCGGTATCGGGTCACGAGTCCGTCGAGCGGCTCGGCACCGGCGACCTCTGCGCACTCGTGCCCGACCTGTCGGCGCACGGGGTCGAGAGCCTCGTCAACGACGAGGTCTTCGCCGGCGCCATGGGCGTCGTACGCCTCCCGGGCCGGACCACGGAGGAGTTCCTCGCCAACGCCGTCGCGTTCGCCAACGACGTGCTCCCGGGGACGCTCGGTGCATCGGTCGTCATCGACCCGGCGACGGCGAAGCGGGACAAGGCCGCGCTCGACGCGGCCGTCGCGGCGCTGCGCTACGGGTCGATCGGCATCAACGCGTGGACCGGGTTGAACTTCCTCCTCGGCTACACGCCCTGGGGTGCCTTCCCGGGGCACACGGCCGACGACATCGGCAGCGGGATCGGCTTCGTGCACAACGCCTTCCTGCTGCAGGACGTGCAGAAGGGCGTGGCGTGGATGCCGTTCCGGCCGCTGCACCGCTCGGCGCTGAACGGCCAGCTGCACATGTCGCCGAAGCCACCGTTCTTCGTGACCAACCGGACGGGCGAGACGACCGCGCGGCGGCTGTCGGCGTTCCTCGCCACCGGACGGCCCACGGCGCTCCCGGGCATCTTCGCCTCGGCGCTGCGCGGCTGACGGCGGATCGCCGACGATGCGGTCAGGCGCCGGCGCTCAGCACGACGGTGAGGCGTGACCCGGTGACGCGCTCGACGGAGTCGGCGAGCGCCTCGGCGAACTGCGGGCGGTTCGCCCGCTCGAACCCGTGGCCGCCGGCAAGCTTCGTCGCGTCGGAGAAGTCGAGGACGAGCGTGTCGCCGTCCAGCGACGAGAGGCGGCCGTCGAACAGGGCCAGCCATGCCGTGCGGTGCGTCGCCTCGAGGTCGTCGAGGACGTCGTTCCATCGGGCCTTGAGCCCAGCGAGCGTCGGCGTGTCCACGGTCGAACCGTAGCGAGGCCCGCGGCCGGAGACACGACGGGACGCACCGGGCGCCGACACGGGCCGTGACAGCGCGGGCACCGCGCCGCGCGCGGTTACCGTGAGGGGGTGAAGCGAGGATGGCTCGCCGTGCTCGGGGCGCTGGTCCTCGTCGTCGGCATCGCGCTCGCGGCCGCGGGCGCGCTGGTCGCGACGACGGTCGGCTCCGACGACGCCCTCTCGACCGCGCCCGCACGTATCCGTGGCACGGGGGTCGCCGTCGTGGCCGAGGACGTCCGCGTGGACGAGGGCGGCCTCCCTGTCCCCTCGGGAGTGGGCACGCTGACGCTGTCCGTGCGGGCCCGTGACGGGCGGGCGATGTTCGCCGGGGTGGCCGCACCCGCGGACATCGACCACTACCTGACCGGGGCGCCGTACGACGTCGTCGTCGACCTGTCGGCGGGCTCGTCGGCGACCACCCGCGCGGTGCCGGGGACCCAGCAACCGCCGCCCCCGGGCTCGGTGCGGATCTGGACGGACAGCGCGAGCGGGGCGCCCGCCGCGCTCGCGGCCCGGTTCACCCCGGGCACGACGCTCGTCGTCATGAACGCCGATGCCGGGCCCGGCGTGAACGCCGACGTCGTGGTCACGCTGCGGGTCCCGCACGCGTGGGTGTACGCCTGGGTCGCCGCCGGGATCGGCGTGCTGCTCCTCGTCCTCGGCGTCATCCTGATCCGGCGGTCGCGCGCGGCCCGGCGCCGTGTCCCGGCACCCTCGGTCCCCGTGGTCCCGCTCGGGACGAGCGTCCTGCCCGGGCCGGCGCCCGACACCGCGCCGCCGGCCGAGGACCTCGTCGCGCCCGCGTCGGGTGCGCTCGCCGCCCTCGTCGTCGAGGCCGCCGCCGACCCGACCGGTGCCCTCGAACGGCCCGGCGCCGGGGTGCCCGCGTCGGCCATCCCGGCAGCGGGGGAGCCGGTCGCCGCGCCGGAAGACCAGGTCGCCGCGCCGGAAGACCAGTCGGACGCGGTGCCGGACGCCGAGCCGGACCCGGGGGCCGACCCGGTGTTCGCCGAGCTGGTGTCGGCGTACGGCGTCGACCCGGTGCACGACGCGCTACCGACCGTTCCGGGGGCGGGCCGGGCCGGTGGCGACACCGACCCGGCGGTTCCGGGACCGTCGGGCGCGCCGCCGTCCGGCGGTTAGGGTCGCTGCGTGGACGTGCAGGCGACCGAGGTGCAGACCGACCGCATCCTCACGATCCCGAACGTCCTGTCGTTCCTGCGGCTGCTCGGCGTCCCGCTGTTCCTCTGGCTCGTCCTGGTCCCCGAGGCGGACGGGTGGGCGTTCGTCCTGCTCGTCGTCAGCGGGGCGACGGACTGGCTCGACGGCGCGATCGCGCGCGCCACCGGGCAGATCAGCCGGCTCGGCCAGCTGCTCGACCCGCTCGCCGACCGGCTCTACATCGCCGCCACGCTCGTCGGCCTCGCGATCCGCGGGATCATCCCGTGGTGGCTGGTCGTCGTCCTGCTCTCGCGCGACCTGGTGCTCGCGGTGGTCCTGGCACTGCTCAAGCGGCGCGGCATCACCGGCCTCCCGGTCCACTTCCTCGGGAAGGCAGCGACGTTCTGCCTGCTGTGGGGCTTCCCGATGCTGCTCCTCGGCGCCGGTGCGACGGGGACGACGTTCACCCTCGCCGAGGTCGCGCGCGACGTCGGCTGGGCGTTCGCGATCTGGGGGACGGCGCTGTACTGGTGGGCTGGGATCCTCTACCTCGAGCAGGCTCGACGGATCCTGCGCACGCCGGCCCCCTGACCCGGCTGCCACCTGCCGGCCCTCCGCGTTGCAGCGGCTCCTGGCGCGTCAGTACGCTCGCGGCGCCGCGTGCGTGGCAGGACCCGATGAGGAAGGCGATCCGATGGCTGGCCAGATCCCCGAGAACCTGGGCTACACCCGCGAGCACGAGTGGGTGGACTCCGCCACGGAGGGGCGCGTGCGCTTCGGCATCACCGACCACGCCCAGGACGCGCTCGGCGACATCGTGTTCGTGACGCTCCCGGCCGTCGGTGCCGAGCTCGTCGAGGGGCAGCCCTGCGGCGAGGTCGAGTCGACGAAGAGCGTCTCGGACATCTACGCGCCGGTCACCGGCCGTGTCGTGGCGCGCAACGACGCCGTCGAGACCAGCCCGGAGACGATCAACTCCGACCCCTACGGCGCGGGGTGGCTCGTCGACGTCGAGGTCACCGACCCGGCCTCGCTGGGCGCCCTGCTCGACGCGGCGGCGTACCGCGCCCACATCGAGGGGTGAGCCCGCGGTCGAGGTGCCTGCGCGACGTCCCCGTCGCTCACCCTCGACCAGAGGTCGACACTTCTCCGCATTGACCCCCGCCTCCGGTTTCCGTAGGGTCGGGTTGAGTCTCGACTCGTGGTCGAGAGCAGCGGAGGAGGTGGCGGCATGAGCCGTCCGTGCGCGCGGTGCGGCCATCTCGCCGAGGACCGCGACCACTTCTGCGCCTCGTGCGGGGCGGTGCTGCCCGCGGTGGAGGACGCCGCGTCGCAGACCGGGATCCTCGGCGTGCGCTCGGCCACCGAGGGCGACTCGGCACCGCTGCCCGCCGTCGACTCCACGAGCGTGAGCGGCCTCGGCGTCGGCCACGCCGTGCTCGTCGTCCTGCGCGGGCCCCAGGAGGGCGCCCGCTTCGACCTCGACCCGGCCACGCCCAGCGTGGTCGTGGGCCGCTCGCCGGAGTCCGACCTCTTCCTCGACGACGTCACCGTGTCGCGCCGGCACGCCGAGCTGCTCGCCGCCGAGGGCGGCTGGGAGCTGGTCGACGCCGGGAGCCTCAACGGCAGCTACGTCAACCGCCGGCGCATCGACCGCCAGCTGCTCGTCGGGGGGGACGAGGTGCAGATCGGCAAGTACCGGTTCGTCTACCTAGCGGCGGCCGACGGCGGTGAGCGGGCGTGACCGCGGTCGCCTCGCGCAGCCTCATGGGCATCGGCGACGTCCTGTCCGCGCTGCGCCCGGACTTCCCGGACGTCACGATCTCGAAGATCCGCTTCCTCGAGTCCGAGGGACTCGTCCAGCCGGAGCGGACGTCCAGCGGCTACCGCAAGTTCAGCCATGCCGACGTCGAGCGGCTGCGCTACGTCCTGGCGTGCCAGCGCGACCAGTACCTCCCGCTCAAGGTGATCCGCGAGCACCTCGAGGCGATCGACCGCGGGCTCGAGCCGCCCACGGGCGTCGAGGGCCCGCGCGTGCCGCGCGCCCTGGTGTCCACCGACGGGATGCCGTCGTCGGACACGTTCCGCCCCGCGTCGTCGGAGGTCCGGCTCTCGCGTGGGGAGATCCTCGAGGCCAGCGGGCTCGATGACGCGCTGCTGACCCAGCTCGAGGGCTACGGACTCATCACGAAGCGCGGCGCGCACTACGACGGCGAGGCGCTCACCGTGGCGAGCACCGTCGCGGAGATGTCCGCGTTCGGCATCGAGCCACGGCACCTGCGCACGTTCAAGGTGGCGGCGGACCGCGAGGTGGGGCTCGTCGAGCAGGTCGTCACACCGCTGCTGCGCCAGCGCGACCCCGAGGGCCAGCAGCGCGCCGACGACGCGATCCGCCAGCTGGCATCCCTGTCCGTGCGTCTGCACGCGGCCCTCGTCAAGGCCGGGCTGGCCGCCGAGCTGCGCCGCTGAGCCGACCCGCCCCGGCACGCCGGGTCGCGTCGGCCGTCCGCGTGGCTAGGGTGGATGCATGCGCCAGATGGACGTCGTGGGTGTCCGCGTCGAGATGCCGTCGAACCAGCCGATCGTGCTGCTGCGCGAGACCGACGGGGAGCGCTACCTGCCGATCTGGATCGGCGCGACCGAGGCGACCGCGATCGCCTTCGCCCAGCAGGGCGTCGTGCCCGCCCGACCGCTGACCCACGACCTGCTGCGCGACATCGTCGGTGCCCTGGGCCGCACCCTGCTCGACGTACGCATCACCGAGCTGGCCGATGGAGTCTTCTTCGCCGTGCTGGCCTTCGACGGCGGCGACGAGGTCAGCGCGCGGCCGTCCGATGCCATCGCCCTGGCACTGCGCACCGGCACCCCGATCCACTGCGCCGAGGCCGTGCTCGCCGAGGCCGGCATCGCCGTCCCGGACGAGCAGGAGGACGAGGTGGAGAAGTTCCGCGAGTTCCTGGACCAGATCTCGCCGGACGACTTCCTCGGCGGGTCCGCGGCTCCCGAGGCACCCGGGGAGCCCTGAGCCTGGGCGCACCCTCGACCTCTACCTGAGACTTGCTCCGGTCGGGTGGCCGTCGGCGGCGTGTCGGGCCGGTGGACGTTGACCGGTACCCCCGTCCGGCCTAGCGTGCGAGGTGAACGTCGACGGTGTAACTCTCGCGGTGTGTTTCCCCCATCCCGCGGCATCGAGGCGGATGCGGGAGGTCAGTCATGACCGGAGTGGACGAGGGCCTCGGGTCCGTCGGCACGCAGCACTCGGC
>JAJXTD010000205.1 GCA_021784035.1 Actinomycetes bacterium
CTCCGGCAGGTACGCCTGACTGCTGCGCTCCCCGACCAGCGCCACCACGACATCACCGCGGTGCGCCGCGACCTTCGCCGCGATCCGGTCACACGCCTTGAGGTAGTCCAGCTGCGCGTGCTTGCTGGTCAGCGACGCCGGGTCGATCGAGTCCACCAGCATCAGGTCCGCCGCGTGCGCCGGACCGTGCAAGGCTCCGATGAGCGCGTCGTCGTCGGCCAGCTCCGCCAACGCTTCGTCCCACGCCGCGTCGTCGACCGGCACATCGAACCCCGCCACGTCCAGACCCGGCACGTCGAGCCCCGCCTCGTCCAGACCCGGCACGTCGAACCCCGCTTCGGCCCACTCCGCGCGCAGCGCGGCATCCTCCGCGCGGTCGAGGGCGGCGAGCTCCGCGGCGTAGGCGACCTCCTCCGCCGTCGCGTACAACGGCACACCGGTCGAGTCGTCGCGCGGGTCGTCCGGGACCGGCTCGAGGCTCGGATCCGGGTCGCTGCGCATGGGGCTATTCTCGTACGCATGTCCTATTCGTGTCAAGGACAACACGCCGTATTGTGGATGCAGCGCATCACTTTTCGGGCTGTTGACAACGTCGCCTCCGTCGCAGCACAAGACGGCTCCGTCATCGTCGCCATCGAGCCAAGGGACCCGAGCTGCCGGCGGCTTCTGCCCGCTGTGCCAACTCCTCGGCCGGGTGCCGACCGACGGCTCGGCCGCGTGCCGACCGGCGACTCGCGCCGGGGTGCCGACCGACCGCTCGGGTCGGGTGCCCACCGGCGACTCGGGCCGCGGTGCCGACCGAAGGCTCGGGTCGGGTCAGACGGGAGAACGGGTGAGGTCGAGGACGTCGACGACGTCGCCCGCGTGGGCGCGGGTCACGTCCGGCGGGAGGACGACGAGGGCGTCGGCCATCGCGAGCCCGCCGACGACGTGCGAGCCCTGACCGCCGACCGGGCGCACGCGACGTACGCCGTCGTCACCCACCTCGAGGACGGCCCGCACGTACTGCTGCTTGCCGGCCGGGGAGTCGATCGGCTCGAGCAGCGTCGCCGGCTCGGTGGGGCGGGAGAGCTCGCGCCGGCCCAGCAGCCGACGGACGAGCGGGCGCACGTAGAGCTCGAAGGAGACGAACGAGCTCACCGGGTTCCCCGGCAGCGTGACGATCGGGACCCGACGGTCACCGAGCCGCCCCGCGCCCTGCGGCATCCCGGGGTGCTGCGCGACCTTGACGAAGTCGACCTCGCCGCTCTGCGACAGCACGGCCTTCACCGTGTCGTAGGCACCCATGCTGACCCCGCCGCTCGTGACGACGACGTCGGCCTCGCGCAGCGCGGCGGACAGGACCGCGCGGAACTCGTCGTCGACGTCGTGCGCGTGGGGCGTGCGCCAGGCGCTCGCACCCGCGGACCGCGCGAGCGCGACGAGCATGATGCCGTTCGAGTCGACGATCTGGCCGTGCTCCAGCGGATGGCCGACCTCGACGAGCTCGTCCCCCGTGCTGATGACGACGACGTGCGGACGGCGTACGACGTGGACGTGCGCGCAGCCCACCGAGGCCAGCACCGCGACCGAGCGCTCCGTGACGACGTCGCCCGCGCGCTGGACGACGGTCCCGGCCGCGACGTCCTCGCCCGCGCGCCGGATGTAGGCGCCGGGCGTGACCGGCGCGGTGATGCTCACCCGCTCCACACCGCCGTCGGTCCGCTCGACGGGGACGACCGTGTCCGCGCCGTCGGGCATCGGCGCGCCGGTCATGATGCGCAGCGCGGTGCCCGGCGCGACCGCGGTCCGGCCGGTCCCGCCCGCCGCGACGTCGCCGAGCACAGGGAGCACGACCGGCGAGTCCGGCGACGCTGCGGCGACGTCGGACGCGTGCACGGCGTAGCCGTCCATGGAGCTGTTGTCGAAGGCGGGCAACGGCCAGGGGGCCACGACGTCGCTCGCGAGCGTGAGCCCGATCGCGTCGAGCAGCTCGACGTCGACGGCCTCGAGCGGCTCGATCCCGTCGAGCACCGTCGCCAGGTGGTCCGCCACGCTCCTCATGCGACCGAGTCTCCCGCATGGCCGTACGCCGGGAGCCGCACGGCCGGCGCGTACTCGTGGTGCCGCCCGTCCGCCGCGGCGTCGCGGACGGCTGCCATGACCTCCTCGAGCGCGCGCAGCGAGTGCCCGCTCACGAAGGTGTCGACGTAGGGCATGGCGGCGGCCATGCCACCGACGAGCGGCTGGTAGCCGCGCGCTGCCTTGCGCGGGTTGACCCAGATGATGTGGAACGCGAGGCGGGACAGCTGCTGCATGGCGCGGCCGACGAGCTCGGGGTCCTCGAGCTCCCAGCCGTCGGACACGATGACGACGACCGCGCCGCGGGCCATGCCGCGCCGGCCGTGCGAGTCCAGGAACGTCTTGAGCGCCATGCCGATGCGCGTGCCGCCGGACCAGTCCGGTGCCGCCGCCGCGGCCTTGCGGTACGCGATGTCCGGGTGCGTCAGCGCGAGCTGGCGGGTGAGCCGGGTCAGCCGGGTGGCGAAGACGAACGCCTCGGACCCGAGCGCCTTCACCGCGCCGCGCATGAGGTGGAGGTAGACCCGCGAGTACGGCTCCATCGAGCCGGACACGTCGGCCAGCAGCACCACGCGCCGCGGCCGCGTCGTGTTCTTCCGCATCACGCGACGTACCGGGTCGCCCGACGTGCGGTGCGAGGCGCGCAGCGTCGCCCGCACGTCGAGGGTCGAGCCGGAGTCGTGCCGGCGCTGACGGCGCGCGGTGCGCATCGGCGCGACGAACGGGAGGCTCTGGATCAGCGCGTTCAGCAGGGCCAGCTCCTCCTCGGAGCAGTCCGCGAAGTTCTTCTCCCCCAGTCGCTCCCGGCTGCTCACGGCCGCGAGCACGGACTCCTCCTCGTCGTCGGGCTCCTCGCCCTCGCCCGGCTCGCCGCTCGACCCCGTCGGTGCGGCCTCGCTCTCGCCGGACCGGCTCGAGTCCCCCGGGGTCTTCTCGCCCTGGGGGAGCACCGAGGACGGTGGCGGCGGCGCCGGGCCGTCCTGGCGGAAGTCGGCGAAGTCCACGACGCCGCGGAAGACCTGCGCGAAGACGCGGTCGAAGACCTCGATCTGGTCGTGCGAGCTCAGCAGGGTCGTGCGGCCGAGCGCGGCGAGCTCCCCGAGGGTGGTCGGGCGGGCGAGCAGCACGACGCGCGCGAAGCGGGCGCTGCGCTCGGGAGTGACGGGGATACCGGCCTGGTGCAGCGCGTGGCCGAAGGCCGCGACGACACCGGCGAGGTCGGCACCGCCACCGGCCGGGCGCGACCGGCCGACGCCGTCAGCGGGAGCCATCGCCCGCGACCGCGTCGGACGCGGCCTCGCGGGCGGCGCGCACCGGGTCGGCGATCCAGCGCAGGCTCGCCGCGCGGGCGACGTCGTGGTCCTCGCGGTACTTGAGCACCGAGCCCAGCGTGGCCTCGACGCCGTCCTCGTCGAGGTGGTCGAGCCCGAGCAGCTGCGCCGCGTGCACCCAGTCGATCGCCTCGGCGACGCCCGGCGGCTTCTGGACGTCGAGGCTGCGCAGCCGCTGCACCGCGCCGGCGACCTGCGTCGCGAGCTCGGCGCTCGCCTCCGGAACGCGGGCCCGCACGATCGCGATGGCCTGGGCGAGCGGCGGATACTCGATCCAGTGGTAGAGGCAGCGGCGCTTGAGCGCGTCGTGCAGGTCGCGGGTGCGGTTCGACGTGAGGATCACGATCGGCGGGTGCGTCGCCCTCAGCGTGCCGATCTCCGGGATCGTCACGGTCGACTCGGCGAGCAGCTCGAACAGGAACGCCTCGAACTCCTCGTCGGCCCGGTCGATCTCGTCGATGAGGAGCACGGCCGGGCGCGGTCCCGGGTGCTCGAGCGCGGCGAGCAGCGGGCGCCGGATGAGGTAGTCCGGGCCGAACAGCGACTCCTCCTCGAGGCTGTCGCCGCGCGCCTCCGCGAGCCGGATCCCCAGCAGCTGTCGCGGGTAGTTCCACTCGTAGAGCGCCTCGGAGGCGTCGATCCCCTCGAAGCACTGGAGCCGGAACATGGGGGTGTCGAGCAGCTCGGCGAGCGACTTCGCGGCCTGCGTCTTGCCGACGCCGGCCTCGCCCTCGAGCAGCAGCGGCTGCGGCAGGCGGACGGCGCAGAACAGCGCGGTCGCGAGGTTCGGGTCGGCGAGGTAGCCGACGCCGGCGAGCCCCCGCGTGAGCGACTCGGTGTCGGGGACGAGGTCGGCGATGCTCACGAACGCGGGTACTTCCCGGGATCGGCGACGTAGGCGCGGCGGCACGCCGGGCAGCAGAAGTACACGCGCTCGCCGTCCACGTCGGCGACCAGCGCTTCGGCGTCGATCGTGACGGTCATGCCGCACACCGGGTCGATCGAGGTGTCCGGCTCGAGGGTGAGCACGCCGAGCCGGGTCATCGGCGGCTCGCCGGGGAGGTGGTGCGGGTCGCGCGGCGCCCGGGGGACGCGGGGCCGCTCGGCGATCACCTGCGCGACCACCGACAGCGCGATCTCCGCCGGCGTACGGGCGCCGATGTCGAGGCCGGCCGGATAGTGGATGCGGGCCCGCTCCTCGTCGGTGAGCTCGAGCGAGCCCACCACCGCGGCACCGCGCTTCGGGCTCGCGATGAGCCCGACGTAGGGGACGCCGGCCCGCACCGCGGCGGTGAGCGTCTCCTCCTCGTGCTTGCCGTGCGTCGCGACGAGCACGGCGTCGGCCGACGACAGGTCGTCGGTGGAGTACGGCGCGACGTCGTAGCCGAGCGACGCCGCGACGACGGACATCGCCTGCGCGATCGGGCTGTCGCCGAGGACCGAGACGAGAGGCACGGGGAGCACCGGCTCGAGGAAGATCTCGAGCGTCCCGCCGGACAGGCACGGGTTGTGCACCACGGTCTTGCCCGGCTGGTCGGCCTCGGGGTTGGGCGCGATGCGCAGCAGCATCGAGTCGCCCGAGGTCAGCAGCGTGAGGGCCTGGCTGCGCACGGTCGACTCCGCGCACTGCCCGCCGACGAAACCGTCGATGGTCCCGTCGGCCGTCACGAGCGCCTCGTCGCCGGGCTTGGCCGACGTCGGGCGCTCGGCGAGGACCACGCGGGCGTGCA
>JAJXTD010000030.1 GCA_021784035.1 Actinomycetes bacterium
CCGGATGGATGTGCCCCAGGACGCGATAGAGGCAGCCGCGACGCCCTCCAGCTGTCGGATGCCGAGGGGTCGGGGCGTCCGAGGTGCGCCTGTCGCGTCCCGGGGCACCTTCACGCGAAGAAGTCCCCGGGCGACGGTCATGTCAGGCGCGGTGCTCGGTCCAGGTAGTGCCGTCCCAGTAGCGGCGGACGCCCGGACGCTCCGGGTCGGGGTACCAGCCCGCCGGCGGCAGCACGGGAGCCGGTGTGGGCACCGGGGCAGGTCCACCGGGCGGCGGGTAGCCCGCGCCGGCGTAGCCGGGCAGCGCGGCGGGGGGCCGGCGCGAGGAGGATCGCCGCACGACACCGACGACGAGGACCACGATCCCGGCGAGGCCGAGGACGAACCCGACCCCGGCGAGGGCCAGCCACGGCAGCGACCGGCCGAGGGCGGTGATCGAGGGGGCGACGACGACGGTCGCCCCCTCGGTGGAGACGGAGACGTCGTAGGCACCGCTGACCGGCGGGTCGAACGTGGCCACCACGACGAAGGTCCGGGAGCTGTTCGTGTACGTCTGGGAGAAGCTCGGCGCCTCGGTCACCGGGACCGAGGACCCGTCGGGGGCGGTCACCGTGATGTCACCCGGCGTGACGCTGCCGAGGTACGGGTCGCCCGTCGTGCCCGATCCGGACGTCGCCTGCTCGTAGACGGCGTACGTCGTGCCCGCGTCGAACGTCTGCGTGAACTCCGTGGGCGTGGTGCGCGGCGGCCCGAGGCCGGCGAACAGGTTGGCCACGGTGGAGATCGAGCCCACGATCCCGGCGATGACGAGCACCACCCCGACGAGAAGCACGACGAGCCCCGAGACGATCGCACCCTTGCCCGCGGGGGTCGGCTGCGGCGCCGGCTCCGTGAGCGACCACTGCTGCGCCATGAGTGCTCCTCGGCTGCTCGGCTACGCCGACCACTATGCCGCCCCGAGGCTGCGGACCGCGCGTCCGCGCGAGCACCCGTCCACCGGAGCACCTCGCGCCGCGCGTCCGCGCGAGCACCGACCACCGGGAGCACCGGGCGCGCTCACCCGACGGGCGCCAGCGCCTCCCGCAGCAGCACCGCGGCGGCGTCCCCGTGGTCCTCGGCGAGCAGCCCCGCGGCCGCGACGACGTAGTGGCGGTCGACCGTCAGGCGGGCGGCCCGCGGCACCTTCCACCCGCCGGCGAGGTCGGTGAGCACCGGGTCCAGCGTCCGGCGCAGCGCAGCCGCGTCCGCGTGACGGAACACCCCGCCGCTCGCGACGACGACACGGACCGACGACAGGTCGCGCCCGGGCGTGCGCCCGTCGACGGTCTCCGCCGGGCGCGCGTGCCGGCGCAGCGCGACGGTCAGGGCGAGGCGGGCGATCAGCGCGTCCATGGCACGGTCCTCGGCGGTGGCCGGGAGCCACGCGGGGTCGGCGTGGCGCAGCCGGGACGCGTCGGCGATCGCGTCGTGCTCGGTACCGGGGGCGACGAGCCGCTCGGCGACGGCGGCGTCGGCGACTCCCGTGGCGCTCCAGCGCATCCCGAGGTCGCCCTCCACCGTGCGGCCGCGCCACATCACCTCCACGACCTCGCGGTGCAGCGAGGCCTCCTCGGCGTCGGGTGTGATCGCCGAGTACACGTCGGTCGTGGCGCCGCCGACGTCGACGAGCAGCACGTCGCCGACGCCGGAGTCCGCGAGCAGCTCGACACCGGCCAGCACGAGGTCCGGCGTGGCACCGCGGACGAGCCGGGCGAAGCGCGGCCCGCGCGTCAGGCCCTTGCCCCCGATCACGTGGCGCACGAACACGTCGCGGATGGCCGCGCGCGCGGGATGCGGGTCGAGCACGCCGATCCGCGGGAGCACGTTCGCGCTGGCGACGACGGTGCGCCTCCGGCGCACGAACAGGTCGACGACCTCGTCCCGCGCCTCGGCGTTGCCCGCGACCACGTACGGGACCCGGGGGCCGGACGCCGCGAGGCGCGCGGCGTTGTGCAGCAGCACGTCGGCGTCCCCGCCGTCGGTGCCGCCGACGAGCAGGACGACGTCGGGACGGGCGGACGCCAGTGACCCGAGCCCGGCGCGGTCGAGCCGCCCGCTCGACACGTGCACGACCCGGGCCCCGGCCGACAGCCCCACCCGGGTGCCCGCCTCGGCCGTCACGACCCGCTCGTGGCCGACGACGGCGAGCCGCAGCCCACCGCCCGCGGACGAGCAGACCCGGACCTCGGACGGCTCGCCCCCGGCCTCGGCGACCACCCGCGCGACGGCGTCGTCGAGACCGGCGAGCACGTCGAGTCCGGGTCCGACCGTCGTCGGGACGGAGGTCGTGGCCAGCAGGCGCCCGGCGTCCGCCCCGGAGACCGCGACCGCGGCGGCCTTGGTGAACGTCGACCCGGTGTCGACGCAGACGACGTACCCCGGGGTCACCCCAGCGCCTGCACCACGTCGGCGACGAGGTCCTCGACGGTCTCGATGCCGACGGAGAGGCGCACCAGGTCGGCGGGGACCTCGAGCGGTGAGCCGGCGACCGACGCGTGCGTCATCCGGCCGGGGTGCTCGATGAGCGACTCGACGCCGCCGAGCGACTCCCCGAGGGTGAACACCTTCGTCCGGTTGCACACCTCGAGCGCGGCCGGCTCGCCGCCCGCGACCCGGAAGCTCACCATGCCGCCGAAGTCGCGCATCTGCTTGACGGCGACGTGGTGGCCGTCGTTGCCCTCGAGCCCCGGGTAGAAGACCTCGACCACCTTCGGGTGGTCGCGCAGGACGTCGACGACGGCGCGGGCGTTGGCGCAGTGCCGGTCCATCCGGACGGCGAGCGTCTTCACGCCGCGCAGGGTGAGCCACGCGTCGAACGGTCCCGCGACGGCGCCCATCGCGTTCTGGTGGTAGGCGAGCCGCTCCGCGAGCTCCGGGTCGGCGGCGACGAGCGCGCCGCCGACGACGTCGCTGTGGCCGCCGAGGTACTTCGTCGTCGAGTGGACGACGACGTCCGCACCGAGCAGCAGCGGCTGCTGGAGGTACGGCGAGGCGAAGGTGTTGTCCACGACGAGGAGCGCCCCGGCCGCGTGCGCCACGTCCGCGAGCGCCGCGATGTCCGCGACGCGGAGCAGCGGGTTGGTCGGGGTCTCGACCCACACGACGCGGGTGCGCCCCGGCTGCACCGCGGCCGCCACCGCGTCGACGTCGGTCAGCCGGGCGGGGGTGTGCTCGACGCCCCAACGCTCGAGCACCTTCGCGAACAGGCGGAACGTGCCGCCGTACGCGTCGTCGGGGATGACCACGTGCGCGCCGGGCTCGAGCACCGTGCGGAGCAGCGTGTCCTCCGCGGCGAGGCCCGACGCGAACGCCATGCCCCGCGTCGTGCCCGCGGCCGCGCCGGCCGGGTCCTCGAGAGCGGCGAGGCACTCCTGCAGGGCGGTGCGCGTGGGGTTGCCCGACCGCGAGTACTCGTAGCCGTTGCGCAGCCCGCCGACGCCGTCCTGGGCGTACGTCGACACCTGGTAGATCGGCGGCACGACGGCCCCGGTGGTCGGGTCGGGCTCCTGCCCGGCATGGATGGCGAGGGTCTCGAAGCCGGCGTCGTGGGTCACCGGGTCAGGGTAGCCCGAGCCGCTCGGCCCCGCGCCGCTCGGCCCCGCGCCGCTCGGACCGACGCCGCTCGGCGAACGCCCGCGCCTTCGCCCGGTTGCCGCAGATCGCCATGATGCACCAGTGCCGGCGGTGGGTCGGGTCGAAGAACAGCCAGCCGCAGCCGTGCCCGGCGCACCGGCCCACGTGGGCGACGTCGCCCGAGGCGAGGACGTCGTACGCCGCGAGCGCCACCCGGTTCGCCGGCAGCCGCAGCCCGGCCGAGGACAGGTCGCCGCCGTCGGGCAGCACCCGAGAGTCGGCGCGCGGGACGAGTCGGGACTCCGCGACTGCCCGCGCCGCGGCCGCACCGACCACGTCGAGGTCGGCGCGAGGGAAGGGCCGCTCGCCCCACGGGGACGTCGCGACGGCGTACCACGACTCGCGCAGCGCCAGCACCTCGTCGAGCACCCGCTGCGCCACGCGCGGCGAGGCCGAGCCGAGCGCGCGAATCCGGCGGGTCTCGTAGGTCGACAGCAGGCCGACGTCGCCGGCCCAGACGGCGAGCGCGTCGTAGGACACGAGGTACTCGCGCGGGCTCGGCCCGCCCCAGCCCGCGCGCGTGTTCGCGATCTCGAGCGCCACGTGGCCCGACACGGCGTCCGGGACGAGGTGGCCGGAGACGCGATGGTTGGCCACGACCCCTCCCGCCCATCGATGCCGGCGACTACGCTAACCGGATCAGCGTATCGAACGGTTAGCAGTCTCGGGAGGCCCGGTGGGGGCGGTCGGGCAGCTCACCCGGGCCCGCTTCGCGCACCGGCCGGGTCGCTGGGTGCTGCTCGTCGTCGGTGTCGCGCTCGCGCTCGCGATGCCGGTCGTCTCGGCCGCCACCGGTCGGATCGTCGCGACCCGCACCCTCTCCGACACGATCGAGCAGCTGCCGGTCGGCGAGCGCACCGTCATCGCGTCGTACGGCGGAACCGCGGATCCCTCGGCGCAGCAGCGCGACGACGCGCTCGTGCGCGCCGGCCTCGCCCGGCTGACGGACAGCCCGGTCCGTCACGAGATGCTGTTCGGTGAGCTCGCCGACGGGGCGGGCGACACCTACCGGCTCGGCGCCTCCGACGGTCTCGCGCAGCAGGTGCGTCTCACCGGCGGCCGGCTGCCGCGGTCGTGCGTGCCGCAGCGCTGCGAGGTGCTGCTCACCGGGACGACCACGTCGCCCGTGCTCGACCCGTCGCTCGGGCTCGTCGTCGTCGGCACCGGCGTGCGCACCGACCCACTGCTGCTGCCCGGGACCTTCGACCCGGGCCCCGCGGCGGTCGTGCTGCTCGGCTCGGATCCCGATGCGCTGCAACGGCTCAGCGCGCTCGAGCAGTTCCCGCGCGGCAGCGGCTGGGTCGCGTCGCTCGATCCACGGCGGATCGCCGCGCTCGGCGTACCGACGTACGCCGACCTGTCGCGCCAGGTCTCGGACGACCTCGCGCTGCGGATCCGCGCGCTCGTCCTGTCCGTGCCGGACGACACCCTGCTCCGCGCCGACGCGCGCGCCTCGGCGTCGCAGGGCCGGTTCGCGCTGCTGGGAGGCGCGGCCGCCGTCCTCGTGCTCGGCTTCGTCCTCGTGGCCGCCGTGGGCCTGCGCCGCGAGCATCGTGAGGTGGCCGGGCTGCTCCGCCGGCGCGGTGCGTCCGCGGCGTCGGTCCTCGGGTTCGCGGCGCTCGGGGCCGGTGCCTCGGTTGTCGTCGGTGCCCTGCTCGGCACGGCCGTCGGCTGGGTCGCGGGGTGGGTCGCGGCCGGGACGCAGCCGCTGCACCCGTCAGCGGTGGGGCTCGCGACGGCGTCCGTGCTGGACGCCCTGCCCGCGCTCGTCCTGCTCACCGCGGCCGGCGTGGTGCTCACGACGGCCGTGCTCGCGTGGCCCACGAGCCGGGAGCGCACCGCCTGGCACGTCGTGGAGCTCCTCGCCGTCGGTGCCGTCGCCGCGGCCCTCCTCGTGGCGGCGCGCGGCGCGGTCGGCGCCGCGACCGTGGGCGGGGACCCGCTCGCGATCGCCCTGCCCGTCCTCGGTCTCACGGCCGCGGCGCTCGTCGCCGCGCGGCTGTGGGTGCCGCTCGCCTCCGTCGTGAGCCGTCGGCTGCCGGCGTCAGCCGTGGCCGTGCGCCTCGCCGCCTCGTCCGGCGTACGCCGCCCGCTGCGCACGGTCGTCACCGTCGGGTTCGTCACGGCCGCGGTGGGGTCCGTCGTGTTCGCCGGGTCCTACCGCGCCACGCTCGGCAGCGGGAGCGCCGACACCGCGGCGTTCGAGGTGCCCACCGCCGCCCGCGCCACCGTCGGCCCGCAGGGCGACGACCCGGTCGCGCTCGAGGCGCTCGCTCCGCTGCCCGCTCCGGCGTACGCCGTCGTGCGCACGGTGGCGGGCGTGCGCACGTCGGCCACGAGCGGGGACGCCGTCCAGGTGCTCGGCGTCGACGGCGCCGTCCTTCCGCTGCTCGCCCGCTGGGACCGGACGGTCGGCGCGTCGTCGCCCGCAGCCGTCGCCGCCGCGCTCGCCGTCCCCGCTCCGCCCACGGGTGTCGCGCTCCCCGACGACGCCTCGACGCTGACGCTCCCCGTCCGGTCGTGGACGCGCAGCGAGCCCGGTGACGTCGACGTGACGGCGTGGGTCTCGGTCCCCGACGGCCGCGAGCGGGCGATCCTCCTCGTCGAGCGGCGCGGAGTGCTGACCGGCCCGCTCCCGGACCTCGGACCGGGCCGGACGCTCAGCGCCATCACCCTGCGCGAGAGCAGCACCGGCGCGACGCGACGCGCGCACCACGTCGGCGAGGGCGGCACCGTGACCGCCTTCCTCGCCGGGCGCCTCGCGCTCGGCCCGCCGGCCGGCACCGCGACTACATGGCCCGCCTGGTCCTCGCGCACGGCCGGCGTGGCGGTGACGGGCACGACGCTGTCCCTCGCGTACGAGCTCACCGGTCCGCTCGTCGTCGTGCGTCCGGGGCTCGTCGGCCGTGTGCCGGTGCCCGTGATGACCGACGCCGAGACCGCGTCGCACGGCCCGACGCTGCGGCTCGACCTGGGCGGTGGCGACACCGTGGCCGCGCGTGTCGTCGGCACGCTGCCGCGCTTCCCCACCGCCGGTCCGCGCTTCCTCGTGACCGACCGGGTCGCGCTCGCCGCCGCGCTCGACGACCTCCAGCCCGGATCCGGTGCGCCCCACGAGATATGGGCCGGGGATCAAGCCTCGTCGACCTCGCTCGCGGCCACCCTCGCGGCGGCGCCGTGGGACCGAGCGGTCGTCGTGACGCAGGAGCAGCGACGATCGGTGCTCGAGTCCGACGCCGTCGGACAGGGTGCCGGATGGTTGTTGCTGGTGGGGGCCGCGGTGTCGCTGCTGGTCGCGGTCGTCTCGCTCGTCCTGCTCGTGACCGGCGAGCGGCGCGACGACGCCGGTCAGCTCCTCGCGCACGAGGCCGACGGCGTCGCCACCTCGACGCTGCGTCGCAGCCTGTGGTGGCGCGCGGTGGCCGTCGCGGTCCCGGCACTCGTCGTGGGCACGGCCGCCGGTCTGGCGCTGACCCGCTCGGTGTCGACCCTGGTCGCGCTGTCCGCCGGCGGGACGACGCCCACTCCCCCGCTGCTGCCGTCGGTCGGTCCCGCGTGGACCACGGCGGTGCTCGTCGGCGGGCTCGGCGTCGCCCTCGCGGCCTCCGGGGTGGCGACCGGGCGGATGCTGCGGTCGGCGTGGCCGTCCGGGCCCGACCAGGACCTGCGGTGAGCACGCTCATGCCGGGCGGGGCGCCCGCCGTCGACGTCCACGACCTGTTCTGCCTGTACGACGCGCCGACCGGATCGGTGGCCGCGCTGCGCGGCATGTCGCTGCGCGTGCGGACCGGCGAACGGCTGGTGGTGCACGGCCCCAACGGGTCCGGGAAGTCGACGCTGCTCGCCGTGCTCGCGGCGGAGGTCGCGCCCAGCGCCGGGTCGGTGCGCGTCGCCGGCGTGGACCTCGCGGGTGCCGACGACGCGACGCGCACCGGGCTGCGCCGAGAGCGGCTCGGTCTCGTCGACCAGCGCTCGCGCCGCACGCTGCGTCCGGAGCTCGACGTCGTCGACAACGTGGCGCTCCAGCTGCGCGTCGCCGGACGCGGTCGCGCCGATGCGCGTCGCACGGCGCGCGAGGCACTGGGCCGGCTCGGGCTCGAGCACCTCGCCGGCCGCCGGCCCGAGACCCTGTCCGGCGGCGAGGCGCAGCGCGTCGCGGTGGCGGCCGCGCTCGCGCACGGGCCCGCGGTCGTGCTCGCCGACGAGCCGACCGGCGAGCTCGACGCCCGCGCCGCGGACCAGGTCTACGACGTCCTGGCGGCAGCCGTGCGCGACCTGGGCGCGACGCTCGTGCTCGTGACCCACGACCCGCGGGCCGCGCGCGTCGCCGACCGCGTCGTGCGCATCCGCGACGGCCGGCTCTCCGAGCAGTGGGACCCGGCCGCGCCCCACTCCGAGACGCTCGTCGTCGACGACCGCGGTTGGGTGCGCCTGCCGGACGCGCTCCGGCACCGCGCCGGTGCGCTCGACGGTGCCGTCGCGGTGGCCACGGCCGACGGCGTGCTGCTGCGCGGCACCGGCACGTCGGCCGACCGCCCGCCCGGGTCCGCGACGTCGGCGGCGACCGTGCCCGCGGCGGCGGCTGCAGCGTCGTCTGCACCCGCACCTGAGGCCGCGCCACCGCCCGGACCCGCGCGAGGCGACGTCGTCGCGACCCTCGACGGCGTCCGTGTCGGCTATGCCGGCACCACCGTCCTCGACGGCGTCTCCCTCGACGTGCGCGCCGGCACGCTCACCGTCGTCTCCGGCCGCTCCGGCTCCGGGAAGTCGACGCTGCTGCGCGCCCTCACCGGGCTCGCGCCGGTGGACGCCGGCGCCGTCACGCTGCTCGGCCGCCGCCTCGCCGACCTCGACCGCGACGGTCGCGCCGCCGTACGCCGTTCGGGCGTGGCCGTCGCGGCGCAGGGCGGCTCGCTGGTCGAGACGATGCACGTGCGGGAGAACCTCGCGCTGGCCCGGACGGCGCGCGGCCTGCCGCCCGACGACGTGCTCGTCGAGGCGCTGTGCGACGGTCTCGGGCTCACGCCGCTCGGGCACCGCCCGGTGTCGTCGCTGTCCGGCGGCGAGCGCCAGCGCGTCGCGGTCGCGCGGTCGCTCGTCGTGGAGCCCGTCCTCGCCGTGCTCGACGAGCCGACGAGCCAGCTCGACGAGGGCAACGCCGAGACCGTCGCCCGTACCCTCGTCGACGCCGCGCGTCATGGCTGCGCGGTGGTGGTGGCGAGCCACGACCCCGTGCTGCTCGAGGTCGCCGACGGCGTCCTCGACCTGGCCCGCATGTAACTGATCATCGGGTTGCCTCGCGACGTCGGAAGCGACCCGATGATCAGTGACATCGAGAGCAGTGCGTCAGACGAGCTGGTCCGCGCGGGCGGGGTCCGCCGCCCCGTCGGCCGGGCGCTCCTCGTCGTACGTCGTCCACACGTGCGGGTGCTCCGTCGGCGCGACGTTGAACGTGTCGATCGTGCCGCGCATCGACTCGGCGAGCACGGCGAGGTCCTGCGCCGAGGCCTCGGACTGGCGCGAGCCGACGGCGTACTGCCGCGACGCGTCGGACACCTGGGCCATGGCCAGCACGACCTGGTCGGACGCCGAGCGCTGCTGCTGCGTCGCGATCGAGATCTCGCGCGTGGCGGTCGTGGTCTCGTCGACCATGCCGGCGATCCGGTCGAGCGCGCGGGCCGCGTCGTGCGCGACGACGCGGGCCCGGTCGACCTCGCGCTGCCCCTCCTCCGCGACGAGGACGGTCGCGCCCGACTCGGTGGCGATGCGGGTCACGAGACCCTGGATCTGCGTGGTGGAGGCGCGAGCCCGCTCGGCGAGCCGGCGCACCTCGGCCGCGACCACGGCGAAGCCCTGACCGTGCTCGCCGGCGCGGGCCGCCTCGATGGCGGCGTTGAGCGCGAGCATGTTCGTGCGCTCGGACAGGTCGTCGATGACGTCGATGATGCGACCGATCTCGCGACCGGCGTCGCCCAGGCTCACCGCGCGCTCGGTGATGACCTCGACGCGCTGCGCCACGAGGTCCATGGCGTCGACCGAGGAGGCGACCGCGTGCCGGCCGTCCTCGGTGAGCCGCAGCGTGTCGCCGGCCGCGCGGGCGACCTGCTCGGACGTCAGCGCGATCTGGGCCGCGGTCGCGGCGAGCTCCTCGATCGTCGCGGTGGTCTCGGCGACGACGCTGCTCTGCTCCGACGCCGCGGTGGCCTGCTGCGCGGCTCCCGCGCGCAGCTCGACGCTGGCCTGCGCGAGCGCCGTCCCGTACAGCTGCGCCTGCGCCACGAGGTCGCGCAGGCGGCCGATGGTCGAGTCGAACGACGAGGCCATCTCGCGCAGCTCGCCCTCGTCGAACTGGTCGACGGGCAGCTCGGCGGCGAGGTCGCCCTGCGCGACGCGCCCGAGCGCCTCGGACATGTCGCGCAGCCGCAGCTCGAGCGTGCGGGCGTTGACGATCTCGGCACGGCGCTGCCGGCGGACCTCGCGCACCCACAGCGCCGCACCGACGAGGCCGGCGCCGAGCAGGACGAGGCCGAGCGCCGTGAGCAGCCAGGTCAGGAACCCCTGGGCCGCGAAGCCGGAGGCCACGCCCGGCCGGCTCACGCCGACCACCCGGTCGAGGTCCACCCGGCCGGGGAGCCCGGAGTCGTACGACGTGCGCTGCCAGGCGGTCACGACGCCGTCGTTCGTGACGAGGCCGCCGTCGGCCTGGACGACGCTCATCCCGAGAGCGGTCTCGGCGTCGCCGGGCGCCGCGAACGTGACGGTCCCCGCGATGCCGGTGGACGCCGTGGCGCGCAGCTGCGCGACGGGCGAGTCGATCTCGAGGACGCCCACCGGGGCGCCGACGGGTCCGACGGCGATGGCCGTCGTGACGACGTCACCGGGGAGGGACACGCCGGCGTGCGCGTCGGACGTGATCGCCTGGTTCGGCCCGATCCGCATGGCCTCGGCGAACCACGGCACGCCGGTCGCACCGGGCGACAGCCCCGTGGTCTCGCTGACACCGGCGGCCTGCGAGGAGGCGTCCGCGACGCGGAGCACCTCGCGACCCGCGGCGTTGCGCAGCCGGGCGATGGCGACGAGCCCGGGCCGCAGGGCGGTGAGGGCCTCGAGCGGGCGGCGGGCCTGGGCGATCTGCGCCGCGGTCGGGGCGCCCCCCGACGTCACGACCGCGGCGAGCACGGGATCACGGCCGGCCAGCAGGGCGGCGAGCCGGACGACGTCGACCTCCCGCGACGCCCGGGCGGCGGCCTCCCGGGCCGCCGCGGTCAGCGTGACCTCCTGCTGGCTGCGCGCGTTGTCGGCCGCGGACTGTGCAGCCACGCCGAGCACGCTGGCGGCGCTGAGCACGACGAGGGCCGCCGCGAGCGTGATCGGGACGGCCCAGCGCAGCGGGGTACGGCGGTGCTGGTGGTGGTTCGCGGGCGCGTCGGGAGCACGCTCGGCCCGCTGGCCGGCAGCCGTGGCTCCCCCGGTCGCGCTCATCGTCGAACCCCTCACCCGTTGTCCCTGGTCGTGGCATCGGCAGATCCGGGCGCGGGTTGAGGCGCTCGGGGGACGCGCGGCCCGTCTGCGGCTCGTCAGGAGTCCCGGGGAACGCCGCGGGCCGGTCCGTGGTTGTGTCCGGTACGGGTCCGCGGTTGCCGGTCCCGAGACGCACCGAGAGGCTGGTCCCATGTTCTCCTCCCTGTTCGGCGCCAAGACGCGCATGGTCACCCCCGACGACGCCCTGCCCGGCCGCCCGACCCGGCCCTTCGCCGTCCCGGCGACGCACGAGGTGCTGGGCACGCCGCTGGAGGGGCCGTTCCCCGACGGCCTCGAGACCCTCTACGTCGGCCTCGGGTGCTTCTGGGGCGCGGAGAAGCGGTTCTGGCGGGTGCCGGGCGTGTACACGACGGCCGTCGGCTACCAGGGCGGCATCACCCCGAACCCGACGTACGACGAGGTCTGCACCGGTCGCACCGGTCACGCGGAGAACGTGCTCGTCGTCTACGACCCGGCGCAGGTCTCGACGTACGACCTGCTCACGGTGTTCTGGGAGAACCACGACCCCACGCAGGGCTACCGCCAGGGCAACGACGTCGGGACGCAGTACCGCTCGGCGCTCTACGCCACCACCGAGGAGCAGGCCGAGCTCGCGCAGCGCACGAAGGAGGCGTACGAGAAGGTGCTCGTCGCCCGCGGCTTCGACCCCATCACCACCGAGCTGCTCTCGGCGGAGGGCCTGCCGTTCTACTACGCCGAGCCCTACCACCAGCAGTACCTCTACAAGGTGCCGCACGGGTACGACTGCCACGCCGAGACGGGCATCGCCCTCCCGCCCCTGTAGCTGTCTGCCCTGCCGGCCGCGCGACGCGATCCCGGTGACGCCGAGCGGGCCCGAGATCGAGACCGGCACGGCGACGGCCGTGTCCCCCGCCACGACCGGGTCGCCCAGGGTCGTGATCTGGAACGACGGTGCGGCCGCTGCGTGAGGAATCAGCCGCGGAACACGGCGGTCCACGGCGCCGTGTAGCCGGTGGCCCACGAGGCCAGGCCTGCGGCCAGGACGAGCATCCCGACCAGCGCGAGCAGGCGCACGCCGCGACCCGGTAGCGCGTCCGGACGCCGCGCGACGTACTCGAGCGTCACCGCGCGTGCCGTGCGCGCGACGTGGACGAGCACGTGCAGGGCCATCGCGGCGAACCAGACGACGAAGAACCCCTTGTGCAGGAACGTCCAGCGCGACGACGCACTCGGGCCGTCGAGCATGAGCACCACCCCGGTGCCGAGCAGGCCCACCGTCGTGACCATGACGACGGGCGCGAGCAGCCGGCGCAGCAGCGGCGGCGGTCCTTCGCGCACGTACTCCGGCGACCGGGTGTAGTACCTGAGGATCTTCCACCCGGTCGTGGACAGCTTGAGGAGGACGGGCGCGAGCAGCGCCGCCCCGATCACCATGTGCGGCACGATGAGCGGGCCGACCTGCAGGACGGTGATGCCCTCGAGGAACAGCAGGACGAGCAGCACCGAGCCGGTGAGGGCGGTGAGACGGGCGTTCTTGCGGACCCCCTGGTCGTCGGTCACGTCCGCGGTGCGCTCCCGCGACAACGAGGTCATGGGCGCGCCTCCACGGCGATGAAGTCCTTCTCCGGACGCGAGTAGTACGCGTTGAGGTACTGGTGCATCACCGGGCTCAGCCGGGTCCCGACGACGTGGCCGCCGGAGTGCCGGAAGACCAGCGCCGCCGGCCAGCCGGTGTTCATGTCCAGCGCGATCCCGGTCACCGCGCCGAGCCGCACCAGCGCGGCGGCGAGCTCGGGGGCGAGCGCGTCGTGCAGGTAGACGTACACCATCGAGCCGTCGGCCAGCTGGCCCAGTGCCGAGCGGTTCGTCCGCGGGACGTGGTGGTACGGCAGCCCCCACGTCGTGACCCCGTCGGTGCTCCGCGTCATGGACCGCCCGCGGTCGACGAGCGGAGGAAGGTTCTGCCGTACGGCGAGGAGTCCCGCGGTGCTGCGCAGGTCACGACCCCACACCGCCACCCGCATCGAGCCGTCGAGCCCGACGACGAGGGACGCGAGCCCGTCGCGCAGCGGTACGACGGTGCGGCCCGCGTAGAAGTAGCCGCCGACATGGTCGGAGAGCTTGAAGCCGCCGTTGAACGCCGCCACCAGGTCGGGTACCCAGGTGCTGGGGCGTCGGTCGACGGCCCGGACCGGGCTGCCCTCGGGCCACCTGCGGCCCGGGACGAACCGGAAGCGCAGCAGAGTCGGGTCCATCCAGAGCATCCAGGTCGCGGCGTCGGGGTGCGCCTCGAACGCCGGCGTGACCCCCAGCGACGACGTCGGGACGGGTGTCCAGGCGATCCCGGCCGGCGGCCTGAGGTGGGTGACCGCCGGGCGCACGATGTCCGCCGCGGTGTGCCCTCCGGGGCGGGCTGACGCGACGGCGCGGGCACCGGTTCCGGACGAACAGCCGCTCAGCGCGAGGGCCAGCACCGCCGCTGTGACGACGGACGGCCGCAACGACACGCTGGCACCGGCCCTTCACGAGACGACCTGACCGGACCACGGTAGGTGCCGTCGCGGCGGGCCCATCGTCCGCTCACGGAACTCACGCGCAATCCTCAGCCGGACGCCCTGCGCGCCGGAGCCGCGGTCGTCGGCTCAGCCCGACGCGGGGTCCGTGCGCCCGCTCAGCTGCGCGATCGCCGACGCCACGGTCGACGGGTCGACGTCGGTCATCGGCGGGGAGCCGCTACTGCTTGCGGTTCTGGTCGATGTACGCGGCCGCGTTGCCGAGCTCGGCCGAGGGGATCTCGGTGCCGTCGAGGATCACGGTGGGCGTCCCCGGGATGCCGCTGTCGGTGAACGCCCCTGCCGAGTTCGCGGCCCAGCCGAGGTAGGCGTGCGCCGTGACGCAGGCCGCGAACGTGTCGTACGCCGCACCGCTGAGCCCGGAGTCCTTGCCGAAGGCCAGGAGCTGCTCGTCGGTGTAGCCGTCGCCCTCCTTCGCGGGCTGGTTCGCGAACACCACGCCGTGGTACTTCTCGCCGGCTCCCGCGTCGATGGCGCAGCCCCAGGCGCTGACCGCGCGGGCCGACGAGAGGTCGGACTGCGGGAGGTTCTTGTCGAGGAAGGTGGCCGGCCGGTGGACGAGGAAGATCTTGCCGTCGGCGGCGAGCTGCTGGATCGCGGCGCCCTGCGCGGCCTCGAACCGGGCGCAGACCGGGCACTGGAAGTCCTCCCAGATCTGCACCGTGGACGTCGTCGCGGCCGCGGCGCCGACGGGGACGCCGTACGGCTCCGCCGCCGTCGCCGGCAGCACCGTCTTCGGCAGCGGCGCCCCGGGGTCGACCGCGGGGAGGGTGAGGCCCGAGCCCGCGGCGTTCTGGTTCGACGCGAGGATGACGCCGCCCACGATGAACCCGATCACCACGAGCAGCCCGCCGCCGATGAGCAGGTTGATCCGGCGCTGGCGCGACCTCTCCGCCCTCAGCGCCTCCGCGCGCGCCGCGGCCGCCTTCTCCCGGGTCGTCCTGGCGCTCTCCCCCATGGCGGGTCCCCTCTCGAGTCCCCTCGATCGTAGGTCGGCGTCCGTCGACGACTCGCGGTGCGCGGATGTGCCGCTGCTCACCGTGCGGGCGGCCCGCGCCGCTCAGGAGACGATGCTGGGACCCTGGGTCTGCCCGCCCTCGCGGTCCGCGTCGAGCACGGCCTGCACCGCCTCCGGCGGCAGGCCCTGGGCCCGCATCGCGCGGGTCAGGTGCGAGAGGTAGCGGTCCGAGGGCCGTACGTAGTTCGCGAGCGGGACGACGCGGTAGGTGATCGCCTCGACCGGACCGGCGTCGGTGAGCACGGTCACCTCCGCCTTCTCCAGCAGCGAGGCGTCGCCCTGGAACGTGTCGAGGACCGCGAACGCCTCCTCCGGCCCCTCGTAGAGCAGCCCCCAGAGCGTGGCGTCGGGGTCCTCCCGCGCGTTGAGGACCCCACCGCCCCACTCGCGGTCGCGGATCGTGAACTCGACGCCGAACCGCTCGACCCGACCGGGGCCGACGACGACCGCCTCCGGGACGCGCGTGGCCATGCGCGCGGGGTCGATGTTGGCGCCGTACGCGAAGTACCGAAGCATGCGCGCAGGCTAGCCCGCGACGGCGGGGCGGGACCGGCGTTCGGGCTACGCCGCGACCTCAGTGCGCGAGGTAGCCGAGCAGGTCCTGGCGGGTGATGACCCCGGTGGGCAGTCCGTCGTCCACCACGATGGCGGCGTCGGCCGACTCGAGCGCCGTGACCGCGGCGGCCACCGGCTCCCCGGCGCCGATCATCGGCAGGAGCGCGCTCATGTGCTTCTCGACCGGGTCGGAGAGCTCGGCGCGACCGGCGAAGAGCGCGTCGAGCAGGTCGCGGTCGACGACCGAGCCCACGACCTCGGCCGCCTTGACCGGCGGCTCGGCCCGGACGACCGGCATCTGGGAGACGCCGTAGTGGCGCAGGATGTCGATCGCCTCGCGGACGGTCTCCTGCGGGTGCGTGTGCACGAGCTGCGGCAGCTCGCCGGACTTCAGCCGCAGGACGTCGCCGACGGTGCGGTCGGTCGAGGTCTGCAGGAAGCCGTAGTCGGCCATCCACTCGTCGTTGAACACCTTCGACAGGTAGCCGCGGCCGCCGTCCGGCAGCAGCACCACGATCACGTCGTCCTTCGTCGCCCGGGCCGCGACCTCGAGCGCCGCCTGCACGGCCATGCCGCAGGATCCGCCGACCAGCAGGCCCTCCTCCCGCGCGAGCCGCCGGGTGACGAGGAACGAGTCGCGGTCGCTGACGGCGACGATCTCGTCGCACACGGCCGGGTCGTACGCCGAGGGCCAGAAGTCCTCGCCGACACCCTCGACGAGGTAGGGGCGGCCGGTGCCGCCGCTGTACACGGAGCCGACCGGGTCGGCGCCGACGACGCGCACGCGCCCCCCGCTGGCCTCCTTGAGGAAGCGGCCCGTGCCGCTGATGGTCCCGCCCGTCCCGATGCCGGCGACGAAGTGCGTGATCGTGCCGTCGGTCTGCGCCCACAGCTCGGGACCGGTGGTCTCGTAGTGCGAGCGGGAGTTGTTCGGGTTCGAGTACTGGTCGGGCTTCCATGCGCCGGGGATCTCGCGCACGAGCCGGTCGGACACCGAGTAGTAGGACCGCGGGTCCTCGGGGTCGACCGCCGTGGGGCACACGACGACCTCGGCACCGTAGGCGCGGAGCACGTTCTGCTTGTCGGCGCTCACCTTGTCGGGGCAGACGAACACGCATCTGTAGCCCTTGCGCTGCGCCACGAGCGCGAGGCCCACCCCGGTGTTGCCGCTCGTCGGCTCGACGATCGTGCCGCCGGGCCGGAGCTCGCCCGAGGCCTCCGCGGCCTCGATCATGCGGGTCGCGATCCGGTCCTTCACCGACCCGCCCGGGTTCAGGTACTCGACCTTGGCGAGCACGGTGGGGGCGTCGGGGCCGAGGTGGGCGGTCACCGAGTGGAGCCGCACGAGCGGGGTGTTGCCGATGAGCTCCACCACGTTGTCGAAGACCTGCATGCGGCGACCCTAACGGGAGACGGCGACGCTGCCGAACCTCCGCGCGACCGCGGGTGGTCAGCCGCGATGATGGGGGCGTGAACCCGGACCTCCCTCTGGCGCCGATCCGCGACGAGCGGGTCCGGCGTATCGCGCTGAGCGCCGCCAAGGGCGGTGGTGGCCTGCTCGGCATCGGCACGGCGCTCGCGGGGGCGACGATAGGCGTCGTGGCGGTCCAGGCCCGGCTGGCCAGGCGGGCGATCGGGCCGCGGCGGACCGTGCCGCCCTACGCCGACGGCCGCTACCTGCCCTCCGCTGATCGGACGCCACGCGGCACCTCGCTCCGGCTCGCGGTCCTCGGCGACTCCGGTGCCGCCGGTCTCGGCGCCGACGACGCCGCCGGCACGCCCGGCGCGGTGCTGGCCCGCGGGCTCGCGACGGCCGCGGACCGCGCCGTGGTCCTCACCAACGTCGCCGTCGTGGGCGCCCGCAGCTCCGACCTCGACGCGCAGGTCGACCGCGTCCTCGTGGTGCGCCCGCACGTCGCGATGATCATGGTCGGCGCGAACGACGTCACCCACCTCGTCCGGCCGCAGGACTCGGTGCGCCACCTCGGCAACGCCGTCCGCCGGCTGCGCGAGGCGGGCACCGAGGTCGTCGTAGGGACGTGCCCGGACCTCGGCACGGTGCGGCCCTTCGCGCCACCGCTGCGGCAGCTCGCGCGGCGCCTGTCCCGCGAGCTCGCGGCCGCACAGAGCATCGTCGTACACGACATGGGCGGCCGGCCGGTGCCGCTGGCGAAGATCCTGGGCGAGGCGTTCGACGCCGAGCCGGGCCGGTTCTTCTCGGCCGACCGGTTCCACCCGTCGGCCGAGGGCTACGCCGCGTGCGCGCAGGCTCTCCTGCCGGAAGTCCTTGCGGCCGTGGGAATCCCGACCGAGGAGGCACACCCGGCGCTCCCCTCCGCCTGATCGGCCGCAGGGTCAGACCCGCCGGCGCAGGTCGAGCAGCAGGTCGGCCGCGGCCAGGACGTCGGCGTCGGCGTCCCGGCCCGCGGGCAGCGCGGCGACGGCCGCCAGGAGGTCGTGCCCGCACACCGCGACCTGGTCGCCGACGGCGGCGTCCGCGAGCCGCGGCACGGTCCGGCGGGGCGCGCCGTGGAGGTCCGCGGCAAGGTCGGCGAGGCGCTGCGCGACGTCGCGCGCGGCGTCGGCGCGGGTCGGCTCGGGGGCGAAGGTGGCCCCCAGCCGGGCGAGGCCGAGGGTGCGCAGCCGGTCGACCGTACGGCGCAGATCGGCCTCGAGCCGCTCGACGGGAGTGCGCGGCTCGTCCACGCTCGGAGAGCCTAGGCAACTTCGCCCGAATCGCGGGGTTGACCTGCCATCCACGGGCCGCCCGGGGCTACGGTGGGCACCGCACCACCTGACCCCAGCACCCAGGGAGACGCCGATGATCCGCCACTCGGAGCAGACCCACCAGCAGCTCGTCGAGCGCCTCCCCGCCGCGACCGGCCGTGACCTCAAGGACTGGATGCGTGCTCTCGACGACGGCCCGGCGTTCTCCCGGTTCGACGAGAAGGTGAACTGGCTGCGCGACGAGCACGGCCTGTCCCACGGGTTCGCGACCGCGATCGTGCACGAGTCCGACATGGCCCGCGCGCACCGCAAGCTCGGCTGAGCCGAGCCCCACGACGACGAGGCCCCCGCACCGACGGTGCGGGGGCCTCGCCCGTGAACCGGGGCGACCGGGCCGTCAGCGGTTGCTGGACGCGATGATCGCGAGCAGGCGCAGCAGCTCGAGGTAGAGCCAGATGAGCGTGGCCAGCAGGCCGAACGCCATGCGCCAGGACTCGCGCTCGGGCGCGCCGTGCGCGACCGCCTGCGCGATGGCGTCGAAGTCGAGCACCAGGCTGAACGCCGCGAGGCCGACCCCGATGAGGCAGAGCACGATGCCGAGCGTGCCGACGCCGTAGAAGCCCCAGCCGCCACCCCCGCCGAACAGCGCGAAGATGAGGCTGACGACGCCGATGGCGAGGTAGCTGACGAGCGCCACCATCATCATCTTGCGGAAGCGGGCGCCGACCTTGATGACGCCGGTCTTGTAGAGCACCAGCATCGTGCCGAAGGCGACCAGCGTCCCGATGACGGCCTGCTGGACGATGCCCTGGTAGCCGTACGACTGCGCCATCCTGTTGATGGCGTACGAGATCCCGCCGAGGAACACGCCCTCGACGAGGGCGTAGGCGAGAACCAGCGCCGGGTTGACCGCGCGCATGAACGAGTTCGCGAGGCCGAGGCCGAGGCCCACGAGCATCGCGGCCCAGAGCAGCCAGGGCATCGAGGGCGCGAGGTTCCAGCCGGCGACGGCGCCGACGAGGAGCAGCACGAACGTGATCCCCGTCTTCACGACGACGTCGTCCATCGTGAGCAGCCCGGTGCCCGGGCCCTTCGTGTCGTAGATCGAGTTCAGGTCCGCGACGGACGGCGCCGGGGCGCCGGCGACGGGTGCTCCTGCCGCCTGCGCGTACGCGGTCCTGCCCTCGTCGTAGGCGAATCCGGCTCCGGACCGCTCACCGGTGGCGGTCTCCGTGGCGCGGCGCAGGATGGGGTTGCGGGACTCCATCGATGTCCTCCTGGACGTCGCGGCCCGACCCCCGACGGGTCAGGTCACCTCTCCACGGTAACGCGGATCGCCGACGGCGCACGACGTACGACGCCCTCGGCGACCCGGGACGTGGAGTTGACGCGCTCCGACGGGTCGGTGACACTGATGCGGTAATCGAATGGGGAGTACCCCTTCGCTGCGGTGTCGTCATCACGACCTCGGCCCTCGGGCCCGGGTCCGGCACCGTGGGTCGCGCCCTCGGCGCGGCGGCGGGAGACCTTCGACATCGGCGGGCGCATGCGCCCCGAGTCGGAGGAGTTGTCCGTGTCCGTTCCCCTCTGGGGCTGGGTCGCCGTCCTCGGCGTCATCCTGGTGATGCTCGCCGTGGACCTCGTCGCCCATCGCACGGCGCACGTCGTCTCGGTGCGCGAGGCGGCCGCCTGGAGCGCCGCCTGGGTGAGCCTGGGCCTCGCGTTCGGCGCGTTCGTCTGGTGGCGGTACGGCGCCGACCTCGGCTCCCAGTACCTCGCCGGCTACGTCATCGAGAAGACTCTCGCCGTCGACAACGTCTTCGTGTTCGCGATCATCTTCAGCTACTTCGCCGTACCCCGCGAGCACCAGCACCGCGTGCTGTTCTACGGCGTCCTCGGGGCCCTCGTCTTCCGCGGCGTCTTCATCGCGGCCGGCTCGGCCCTGATCGCGAGCGCGGCCTGGGTCCTCTACGTGTTCGGCGCCTTCCTCGTCATCACCGGGTGGCGCATGGCGCGCAGCCGCAACGAGCACCCCGACCCGGCGAACAGCCGCGCGGTGGCCCTCGTCCGGCGGCTCATCCCCACGACGCCCGACTTCCACGGCGGGCGGTTCTGGGTGCGGGTGGACGGGCGGCTGCTGGCGACGCCCCTGCTCCTCGTGCTCGTCCTCGTCGAGCTCAGCGACATCGTCTTCGCGGTCGACTCGATCCCCGCGGTGTTCGCCGTGACGCAGGAGCCCTTCCTCGTCTTCACCAGCAACGCGTTCGCGATCCTCGGGCTGCGCGCGCTCTACTTCCTGCTCGCGGACCTCGTGGACCGCTTCGTCCACCTCAAGCTCGGCCTCGCGATCGTCCTCATGTGGGTCGGCGTCAAGATGCTCGTCCTCGACCTCTGGAAGGTGCCGACGCTGCTCTCGCTCGGTGTCGTGGTCACCGTGATCACGGTGTCGATCGTCGCGAGCCTGCGCGCCACACGACCGGCGGACCACGACGACCCGGGCCGGCCCGACCACCACACCGGGGTCCCGGCGTCCGACCCGGACACCGGCACCCCCAGCCCCGTCCCCACCTCGTCCGTCCCCACCTCGTCCGGCACCCCCAGCCCCGTCCCCACCTCGTCCGTCCCCACCTCGTCCGGAGGCACGTCATGACCGCACCCACGACCGCTCCCGCCACCGCTCGACGCGCGCCGGCACCGCGCGCCGCGCTCGCACGACCCCGTGCCGAGGCCCCGCCCGCGGCCGTCGTCGCGCTCACGCCCGACGGGCGCGCGCTGCTCGAGCGCCGGCTCCAGCACGTGCTCGACGTGTCGCTCCCCCGCCTGCGCCCGCTGCTGGCGCGGCGGGACCGCGACGAGCGCGACGTCGCGGAGTTCGAGCGGCTCTCGGCCGAGGCCGAGCGCCTCGACCGCGTGCTGGGTGTCGCGATCACCCTGCAGCCGGCCGACTCGGTGACCGTGCGGTGGGGCAGCCGCGTGCTCATCGAGATGCCCGACGGCGAGCGCGCCTGGATCCGTCCGGTCCACCCGGTCGAGGCGTTCCTCGACGACGAGCGGGTCTCGGTGACCTCACCGGTGTCGCGGGCCGTCCTCGACGCCTGCGCCGGCGAGGTCGTCACCGTGCACGGCCCGCAGGGCGACTGGGAGTGCCGGGTCGTGGAGATCCGGTCTCACCAGGAGGGTCCCGTCGGTGCCGGCTGAGGCGACCGCGCCGGTCGCGGCCCCGGTCCGCCTGCGGGACTGGGCCAGGCGCCGGCGTACGACGCACCTGGCGCTCAAGCTGGGCGTCCTGCTGGTCGGCGGGACGCTCGTGGTCGCAGGTGTGGCCATGCTCGTGCTCCCGGGGCCGGGCGTGGCCGCGATCCTGCTCGGCCTCGTCGTGCTCGCCTCGGAGTACGCGTGGGCCCAGCGGCTGCGCGACCCGCTCAGGGCGCGGGCGTCGTCCGTCGTCGACGCGGCCCGCCGACGGCGCCGGCGCGCCTGACCCAGTCGCTCGTGCCCCCGGCAGGGTTCGAACCTGCACTGTCGCTGGTTTAAGCAGCGTGCCTCTGCCAGTTGGGCTACGAGGGCGGTGTCCCGGGGCAAGTCTGGCGCGCGGGTGCGGC
>JAJXTD010000031.1 GCA_021784035.1 Actinomycetes bacterium
CATCTCGTTCCTCACTCCTCGCGGTCCCACCGGGGGGCAAGGTCGCGGGCGACCTTGATGTCGTCGTTGCTCGTGCCGGCCGCGACCATCGGCCAGACCATGGCGTCCTTGTGCACGACGAAGTCGATGACGACAGGGGCGTCGTTGATGCCCATCGCCTTCTCGATCGTCGAGTCGACGTCCTCGGGGCTCTCGCAGCGCAGGCCGTGGCAGCCGTACGCGTCGGCCAGCTTCACGAAGTCCGGGATGCGGTGGCTGTGCAGGTCGGTGTTGGAGTAGCGCGACTCGTAGAACAGCGTCTGCCACTGGCGCACCATGCCGAGCGAGGAGTTGTTGATCAGCGCGACCTTGATCGGGATGTCGTTGATCGCGCAGGTGGCGAGCTCCTGGTTCGTCATCTGGAAGCAGCCGTCGCCGTCGATCGCCCACACCGTGGCGTCCGGCCGGCCGACCTTCGCGCCCATCGCCGCGGGGACGGCGTAGCCCATGGTCCCGGCACCGCCGGAGTTGAGCCACGTGCCGGGGATCTCGTACTTCACGAACTGCGCGGCCCACATCTGGTGCTGGCCGACGCCGGCGGCGTAGATCGCCTCGGGACCGGCGATGAGACCGAGCCGCTCGATGACGTACTGCGGCGAGAGCGAGCCGTCGCCGGGCTTGTCGTAGCCCAGCGGGTACGTCGCCTTCATGTGGTCCAGCAGCTCGACCCACTCCGCGTAGTCGCCGACGTGCCCGGCCTCGTGCTCGGCCTGCAGCGCCACGATGAGGTCGGCGATGACCTCCCGGGCGTCGCCGACGATGGGGACGTCTGCCGTGCGGTTCTTGGAGATCTCGGCCGGGTCGATGTCGGCGTGGATGACCTTCGCGTCCGGCGCGAACGAGTCGAGGCGGCCGGTCACCCGGTCGTCGAAGCGGGCGCCGAGGGTGATGAGCAGGTCGCTCTTCTGCAGCGCGCCGACGGCGGAGACCGAACCGTGCATGCCCGGCATGCCCAGGTGCAGCGGGTGGCTGTCGGGGAACGCACCGCGCGCCATGAGCGTGGTGGTGACCGGGATTCCGGTCAGCTCGGCGAGGCGCCGCAGCTCGGCGTGGGCCCGCGCCTTGAGGACGCCGCCGCCGACGTAGAGCACCGGGCGCTTGGCCTCGACGATCATCCGGGCGGCCTCGCGCACCTGCTTGGCGTGCGGGCGCGTGACGGGGCGGTAGCCCGGCAGGTCGAGCTGCGCCGGCCAGTCGAACGTGGTCATCGCCTGGAGTGCGTCCTTGGCGATGTCGACCAGCACGGGGCCGGGGCGGCCGGTACCCGCGATGTGGAACGCCTCGGCGACCGCGCGCGGGATCTGCGCCGGGTCGGTGACGAGGTAGTTGTGCTTGGTGATCGGCATGGTGATGCCGCGGATGTCCGCCTCCTGGAAGGCATCCGTCCCGATCGAGGCGCTCGGCACCTGGCCGGTGATCGCGACGATCGGCACCGAGTCCATGTAGGCGTCCGCGATCGGCGTCACGAGGTTCGTCGCGCCCGGGCCGGACGTCGCCATGCACACGCCGACGCGGCCGGTCGCCTGGGCGTAGCCCTCGGCCGCGTGGCCGGCGCCCTGCTCGTGGCGCACGAGGATGTGGCGCACCTGCGTGGAGTCCATGAGGGGGTCGTACGCCGGGAGGATCGCGCCGCCGGGGATGCCGAAGACGACGTCGACCCCGGCGTGCTCCAGCGAGCGGACGAGGCTCTGGGCTCCGGTCATCGATTCGGTCATCGCGGTCCTCGCGGGTCTCGGTGGTGCGCGGTCGGGCGGGTCGTCGGCTGCGTGCGGGCCGGGCAACGAAAAACCCCTCGGCCCGGCCGGGCTTCGAGGGGTGCGCGCAGACGACGGGAGCTCGTCAGGCTGCGCGCCTGCGAACTACGAGAATGGTGGTGCGGAACACCCGCCTACCGTCGCGCGGGTGCCCACGGGTGTCAAGCGCTGACACGGCCCGTCTCAGCATCCGAGACGTCGGTCCTGCACCGCGAGACCGGCGCCGGTGGTACGCCGCCGGCGCGGGTCCCGCGGACCGGTCAGTCGCAGACCGCGCCGTAGCGGGCCGAGCCGACGAGCTTGGCGTACTTCGCCAGGACGCCCCGGGTGTGCTTGGGCGCCGGCGGCGCCCAGCCCTGCCGGCGCGCGGCGAGCTCGGCCTCGTCGACGAGCAGGTCGAGCCGCCGCGTCGTGACGTCGAGCCGGATCCGGTCGCCGTCGCGGACGAAGGCGATGGGGCCGCCGTCGACCGCCTCCGGGGCGACGTGCCCCACGCAGAGCCCGGTGGTGCCACCGGAGAACCTGCCGTCGGTGAGCAGCAACACGTCCTTGCCGAGCCCGGCACCCTTGATGGCACCGGTGACGGCGAGCATCTCGCGCATGCCGGGCCCGCCCTTCGGGCCCTCGTAGCGCAGGACGACGACGTCGCCCTTCTGCAGGGTGCCCTCCTCGACCGCGGTCATCGCGCCGGCCTCGCCGTCGAACACCCGCGCGGTCCCCTCGAACACCTCGGTGTCGAAGCCGGCGGTCTTCACGACCGCGCCCTCGGGGGCGAGCGAGCCGTGCAGGATCGACAGCCCGCCGGTGCGGTGGATCGGGTTCGACAGGACGCGCAGGATCTTGCCGTCGGGGTCCGGCGGGTCGATCACGGCCAGGTTCTCGGCCACGGTCCGGCCGGTCACCGTGAGGCAGTCGCCGTGCAGCAGCCCGGCGTCGAGCAGCGCCTTCATGACCACGGGCACGCCGCCGACGCGGTCGACGTCGCTCATCACGTACTGGCCGAACGGCTTGACGTCGGCGAGGTGCGGCACGCGGTCCGCGACGCGGTTGAAGTCCTCGATCTCGAGGTGCACGTGCGCCTCGTGGGCGATCGCCAGCAGGTGCAGCACGGCGTTCGTCGAGCCGCCGAGCGCGACGACGACGGCGATCGCGTTCTCGAGCGACTCGCGGGTGATGATGTCGCGCGTCGTGATGCCGCGGCGCAGCAGCTCGACGACGGCCTCGCCGGAGCGCCGCGCGTAGCCGTCGCGTCGGCGGTCGACGGCGGGCGGCGCGGCCGAGCCCGGCAGCGACATGCCCATCGCCTCGGCCGCGGCGGCCATCGTGTTCGCGGTGTACATGCCGCCGCACGCGCCCTCGCCCGGGCAGATCGCGCGCTCGATGATGTCGACCTCCTCGCGGGTGATGAGCCCGCGGGCGCACGCGCCGACCGCCTCGAACGCGTCGATGATCGTGACGTCCTTGTCGCCGACGCGGCCCGGCAGGATCGACCCGGCGTAGAGGAACACCGCGGCGATGTCGAGGCGCGCGGCGGCCATGAGCATCGCGGGCTCGGACTTGTCGCACCCGGCGAGCAGGACGCCGCCGTCGAGCCGCTCGGCCTCGAACACCGTCTCGACCGAGTCGGCGATCACCTCGCGGCTCACGAGCGAGTAGTGCATGCCGACGTGGCCCATCGAGATGCCGTCGGACACCGAGATCGTGCCGAACTCGAGCGGGTATCCGCCGGCGGCGTGGACGCCGTCCTTCGCCGCGTCGGCCAGCCGGTCGAGGGAGAGGTTGCACGGCGTGATCTCGTTCCAGGACGAGGCGACGCCGATCTGCGGCTTGACCCAGTCGTCGTCCCCCATGCCGACGGCGCGGAGCATGCCGCGTGCCGCGGCGCGCTCCATCCCGTCGGTGACCATGCGGGACCTGGGCTTGATGTCGGGCGTCTCGGTGCTCACGGCCGAGAGCCTACGAGTCCCCTCGTCCCGGCGTCCCCCCGGTGTCAGCCCTCGGACCGCTCCCCCGGAGGGGTCATGACGTTCTCGAGCGGCTCGCCGAGCCGCCAGCGGCGCAGCTGCTGCGCGACGAGCCGGTGGGCGCGCGGGAGGAACGCCGTCGTGTCGCCGCCGACGTGCGGGCTGATGAGGACGCCGGGCGCGGTCCACAGCGGGTGCCCGGGCGGCAGCGGCTCGGGGTCGGTGACGTCGAGCGCCGCGCGCACGTGACCGCGGCGCACCGCGGCGAGCAGGTCGTCGGTGACGACGACGCCGCCGCGCGCGACGTTGACGAGGAGCGCACCTCGCGGCATCCGGGCGAGGAACGCGGCGTCGACGAGACCTGTCGTCTCCACCGTCTGCGGGACGACGAGCACGACGACGTCGGCCTCCGGCAGCAGCCCCGGGAGCTCGTCGGTGCCGTGGACGACCGTGCCGTCGTCGAGCACGCGGTGCGTGCGCCCCACCCGGGTGATGTCGACCTCGAACGGCTCGAGCCGGTGCACCAGCGCCTGCGCCACGTGCCCGGCACCGACGACGAGCACGCGTCTGTCGGCGAGCGAGTCGTAGCGGGCGTGGCGCCACTCCCCCGTCGCCTGCGCGCGGGCGAAGTCGTCGATGCGCCGCAGGCTCGCCAGCAGCAGGCCGACCGCGAGCTCCGCCGTGCTGGCGTCGTGGACGCCCGCGGCGTTGCACAGGGTCACGCCCTCGGGCAGGAAGGGCCACACGTTGTCGACGCCGGCCGTCAGCGTCTGGACGACGCGGAGCCGCGGCATCCGGCCGATCAGCTCGAGGGTCCCGGTCGCGCCCATGTACGGCGGCACGTAGAACGTCGTGCGGCCGAGCACGTCGTCCCCGGGGTCGGCGGATCCGTCGTACACCTCGACCTCGAGGCCCTCGTCGGTGGAGCCGAGGACCTCGGCGTGGTCCGGCCAGGGCTGGAGCACCAGTCCGTGCGTCATGTCGCGACCGTAGTACCCGGGCCCGTACGTTCCGGCGCCGTGCCGGGCCCGCCGCTAGCCTCACGGCATGGAGACACGCGTCCTGGGTGGCAGCGGCATCGAGGTCGGGCCGATCGGCCTGGGCTGCATGGGCATGTCGCACGGCTACGACGTCGGCACCGCCGACGAGGCCGAGTCGATCGCCGTCATCCACCGGGCGCTCGAGATCGGCGTGACGCTCCTCGACACGGCCGACGTGTACGGGCCGTACACCAACGAGGAGCTCGTCGGCCGGGCGCTCGCCGGCCGTCGCGACCGGGCCGTGGTGGCGACCAAGTGCGGGCTCGTCCACGACCCGTCCTTCCGCTACGAGCGCAACGGTTCTCCCGACCACGTGCGAGCGGCGTGCGACGACTCGCTGCGCCGGCTCGGCGTGGACCACATCGACCTCTACCAGCTGCACCGAGTCGATCCCTCGACGCCGCTCGAGGAGACGTGGAGCGCGTTCGCCGGCCTCGTCGCGGCGGGCAAGGTGCGTGCGATCGGGCTGTCCGAGGTCAGGGTCGAGCAGCTCGAGGCCTGTCACGCGATCCACCCCGTGGCGTCGGTGCAGAGCGAGCTGTCGCTGTGGACCCGCGACTGGGCCGAGGACGTGCTGCCGTGGTGCACCGCCCACGGCGTGGCGTTCCTGCCGTACTCGCCGCTCGGGCGCGGCTTCCTCACCGGCGCGCTCGGCACCCGGGAGTTCGGCCCGGACGACTTCCGCGCCGGCCTCCCGCGGTTCGCGCCGGAGGCGATGGCGGAGAACCAGGCGATCGTCGACGCCGTCGCCGTCGTCGCCGCCCGGCACGACGCGACCGCAGCGCAGGTCGCCCTGGCGTGGCTCCTGGCGCAGGGCCCGGGCGTCGTGCCGATCCCGGGCACGAAGCGACTCGCGCGGCTCGAGGAGAACGCCGCGGCCGCACGGCTCACGCTCTCGGCCGATGACCTCGCCGAGCTCGACGCGCTCCCCGCGCCCAGCGGCGGACGCTACTGAGGCTGCCGGTCCATCGCGTCGGCGACGCGGACGCCGTCCGGGTCGCCGGCGGCACGCAGTCCGTCCACGACGCCGGCCCGGTCGGCCGCGCTCCGGTTCTGGCTGAGCTTGGCCTTCGCCTCGACCGCGTCGACGTGCACGACTACGCCGACGATGGCGCGCAGCTGCCCGGCCACGTAGGCCGCCGGAGCATCGTCGACCGACCAGGGATCCGGCCGCGCACCCTCGTGCCGTGCCGTGAGCGCGGTGACGATGTCGAGCACCGACGCCGGTTCGTCGACGAGCTCCACCGTCCCGGACAGGTGCACGGCGCTGTAGTTCCACGTCGGGACGACGCGGCCGTGCTCGGCCTTCGCGGCGTACCACGAGGGCGACACGTACGCCTGCGGCCCGTGCACGATCGCGAGCACCCGCTGCCCGTCGGCGGCACCCGCCCACTGCTCGTTCGCGCGGGCCACGTGCGCGATGAGCCGGCCGTACCGACCCGCCTCGGGGTCGGCCGAGCCGCGGTCCCAGAGCACCGGGACGAGGGTCGAGATCGGCCGACCGTCCTCGTCGACCGTGACCAGGTCGGCCGACGCGACCGAGTCGACGAATGCGGCCACCTCGTCGAGGTCGCCCATCGCGAAGTGGCGGGGAAGGTACACGCGGCAAGACTAGGACCGTCGGCGCGGCGCTCGCCCGGATGGGCGGTCAGCCGAGCCAGTGGCCGAGCGACTCGGCGACGACCACGCGGTGCGCGAGGTCGGTGAGCAGCCCCGGGACGCCGGCGGCCTCGGGTGTGGTGGCGCCGGCGGCCCGGGCCTCGAGCGCTCGGTCGACGGTGAAGCGGATCCAGCCGAGACGCGACGCCAGCGACGGGCCGAGGTCGGTCGGCGTCAGCGGCCACCGCGCCCCGCCGGCCGCCCGGTAGGCGTCGACGACCGACGCGGCCACGGCAGGCACGCGCCACGACGCCATCGTCAGGGCGGCCTCGGCGAGGTCGTGCGCGGGCAGTCTCGGCAGCACGACGTCCCAGTCGCAGAGCCGAGGACCGTCGGGGGCCAGCAGCAGGTTCTTCTGGTCGACGTCGCCGTGGCAGAGCAGCTCGTCCGCGCCGTCCCAGGGCACGAGCAGCGCCGTCGCCCGGCGGGCCGTGGGCTCGGCTCGGGCGAGCGCCGAGGTCCAGGGCGCACCGGCGGCGGCCGACCGACCGACGAGGTCCGGCCACACCTCGGCCGTCGTCAGCCCGAGGCGTCCGGCGTAGAGGCCGGGCACGCCGGGGCGCAGCGCGAGACCGTGCACCCGCGCGAGCGTGCGTCCCACCCACCGTGCGACGCCGCGGTCGACCGGCTCGCGTGGCACCTGCGCGGACTCCACCCAGCGGTGCACGCGCACGGGTACGTCGCGCGAGCGGTCGGACCGGGGCACGTGGGCCAGGCAGCCGCCGTCGGCCGTGCGCACCGGTTCGGGGACGGCGACCCCGGCCTCGAGGGCGGCGAGCTCGAGCCGCCAGCCCTCGTCGAGCCACTCGCGCCAGCGCGGCTCGCCCCACGCGTTGCGCAGCTCCTTGACCGCGTAGTCGCCCTCGGTCGTGCGCAGCCGCAGCACGCGGTTGGACCACGCGCCCTCGACCTCCGTGACCGCGACCGGCTCCCCGGGCAGGCCGAACGCCGCGAGGACGGCCCTCGGGTCGGGAGCGTCGGCCGGCACCACGACGCGAGCATGCCCCAACCCGCCACGATGGCGCCGGGCCAGGGCCGTCCGCTGCCCGGACTCCGCGGACGCGCACGGCCAAGGACCGCCGCGCCGGCCGATCCGCGTGCCGTCCTGTCCGCGCCTCGACCCGTCAGCCGCAGGCCCGGACGAACGGCAGGACGCGGCTCCAGAGCGTCTCGGTGGCGACCGGGTCGTACTCGTCGGGCAGCGTCGGGTCGGTGAACAGGTGCCCGGTGCCGGGGTAGTCGAACACCTCGAGCGTGCCGCCGCCTGCCTCGACGTCGCGGACCGCCTGCTCGACGGCCTCCTGCTCGCGCCAGGGGTCGGCGAGGGTCGAGTGCGTCTGGGCGGGGACGCCCGCCGGCCAGGTGGCGTCGCCGCCGAACGCCGACACCGGGATCGCGCCGGCGAGCATGAGGACGCCGGAGACCGGGCGCTGGGTGGCGACGTGCACCGCCATGACGCAGCCGAGGGAGAAGCCGGCGGACACGAAGCCGTCGGGCAGGCCCGCGACGGCCGCGCGGGCCCGGCGGAGCAGCTCCGCGTGCCCGAGCTCCTCCTCGGCGAAGGCCAGGGCGGGCGGGTAGTCGTCGAAGGTGCGGCCGTCGTAGAGGTCGGCGACGAGCACCTCGTGCCCGTCGCGGCGCAGGCGCTCCGCGGCGTCGAGCACCCCCGGACGGACACCGAGCACGGACGGGAAGAGGGCGATCGTGGTCATGTCCCGACCCAACCACCCACCGCCGACACCGTCGAGGACGGGCGGTCCGGACCCGCCGCCCTTGACAGCGATGTCGTGATGACGTCATAGTGACGTCATCACGACATCTTCCTGACGGCATGAGGGAGGCAGACATGGAGCCGAGGATCAACGCGGAGATCGTCGCCCTGCGGCAGGCGGAGCTCGCCGCCGGCCCGCGGACCGGCAGCCTGCGACGCGGGCGCCGCGGACCGAGGCTCGTCACGACCTTCCGCGAGGACGGCCGCCCTGCCGGGGAGGGTCGCTGAGGTGGAGATCACCCCGCACGTCGACGCGATCCGGTCGGCGCTCGCCGCGGTCGGCGGCGACGACGGCCCGACCGCGGCCGTCGCCGAGCGGCTGGCGCACGCCGTCGCTCCGGCCGTCCACCTCCAGCTGCTCGACCTGCTCGGCGAGGTCGCGGCCGAGGTCAGCTCGCAGCTGCCCGGCGGCCGGGTGGACCTGCAGCTGTCCGGGCGCGACGCGCTGCTCGTCTACCACGACGACCCGGAGGCCGCCCCCGGCCCCGGCGTGACCGTCGACGACGACCAGGGCACGGCGCGACTCACCCTGCGCATGTCCGACGCCCTCAAGACCGCCGTGGAGCGCGCCGCCGCGGAGGACGGGCTGTCGACCAATGCCTGGCTCGTGGCGGCCGCCAAGCGCGCCCTCGAGCCGGGCGGCCCGCGCCGCCGTCCGGGGCGCGGGAACCGGCTCAGCGGCTATGCCCAGGCCTGACCACGACCACGAGGAGCACCCATGGAACCCCGGACCTACGAGACTCCGAGCGGGCTCGAGCTCGAGCTGCGCATCCCGGCCGGCGACCTGGTCGTCCGGACGCTCGAGACCGACCGGACCACCGTGCGCATCACCGGGGAGCGCGACGCGGACGACGTCACGGCGCGCTTCGATCGCGGGGCGGCCGACGGCCCGGCCACGCTCGTCGTCGCCCAGCGCCGGGACGGTGCCGGCTGGCGCTGGTCCCGGCAGTCGCTGACCGTCGAGGTCACCGCGCCCACGGCCACCCGGTTGACGGTGGAGTCGAGCTCCGCCGACCTGCGCGCCACGGGCGTCCTCTCCGCGCTGGTCCTCCGCTCCGCCTCGGGCGACGTGATGGTCGAGGACGTGCTGGGCGACGTCGAGCTGCGGACCGCGAGCGGCGACGTGCGGGCCAGGTCCGTCGGCGGCGCGCTCACCGCGTCGACCGCGTCGGGCGACGTGTGGGTCGACTCGGTGGGCGGCGACGTGAGCGCGCGCACCGCGTCCGGCGACGTGAGCCTCGGGGAGAGCGCGGGCATCGTCCGGGTCACGACGGCGTCGGGCGACGTCTCGCTGGGGAACGCCGGCCCCGGGGCCACCGACGTGCGCACGGTGTCCGGGCAGGTCGAGGTCGGGGTCGCTCCCGGCACGCGGTCCTACCTCGACGTGTCCTCGTTGTCCGGCGCGACGGTCTCGGACCTCCCGGTGTCGGACGAGCCGGCAGCAGGGGCCGGCCCCGACCTCGAGGTCCGGGTCAGCACCACGAGCGGCAGCGTCCGCATCCGCCGAGGCAGCGGGCCGCGCGCCGCGCGGTGATCCCGCCGGGATCCGGCGGTCCGGAGCTACTCGGCGACGCCGAGGCGCTCGAGCAGGAGCTCGCGGACCCGGGCGGCGTCGGCCTGGCCGCGGGTGGCCTTCATGACCGCTCCCACGATCGCGCCTGCCGCCGCGACCTTGCCGCCGCGGATCTTGTCCGCGACGTCGGGCTGCGCGGCGAGCGCCTCGTCGATGGCGGCGAGCAGCGGCGCATCGTCGCTCACGACCGCGAGCCCGCGGGCGGCGACCACGTCGTCGGGCCGGCCCTCCCCGGCGAGCACACCCTCGATCACCTGGCGGGCGAGCTTGTCGTTGAGCGCCCCCTCCCCGACGAGCGCCTCGACGCGCGCGACGTCGGCCGGCGTGATCGGGAGATCGGCCACCTCGGCACCGCGCTCGTTCGCGATGCGGGCGAGCTCGCCCGTCCACCACTTGCGCGCGGCCCCCTGGTCGGCGCCGGCCGCGATCGTCCGCTCGACGAGGTCGAGCGCGCCCGCGTTGACGACCGATGCCATCTCGAACGCCGTGATGCCCCAGGCGGCCATGAGCCGGGTCTGCCGCACGGCGGGGTTCTCCGGCAGCGTGGCGCGCAGCTGCTCGACCCACTCCCGCGACGGCGCGATCGGCACGAGGTCGGGCTCCGGGAAGTAGCGGTAGTCCTCGGCGTCGGACTTCTCCCGGCCCGACGTGGTGACCCCGGTGTCCTCGTGCCAGTGCCGGGTCTCCTGCACGACGCGGCCGCCGGACTCGAGGACGGCCGCCTGGCGGGTCATCTCGTAGCGCACGGCCCGCTCGACCGAGCGCAGCGAGTTCACGTTCTTGGTCTCGGTGCGCGTCCCGAGCGGGTCGGCCGGCGTACGCCGCAGCGACACGTTGGCGTCGCAGCGCAGCGACCCCTGCTCCATCTTCACGTCGGACACGCCGAGCCCACGCAGGATCTCGCGCAGCGCGGAGACGTAGGCCTTCGCGACCTCCGGCGCGTACTTCCCGGTGCCCTCGAGCGGCTTGGTGACGATCTCGATGAGCGGGATGCCCGCACGGTTGTAGTCGACGAGGGAGTAGTCCGCGCCGTGGATGCGACCGGTGGCGCCGCCCTGGTGGGACGTCTTGCCGGTGTCCTCCTCCATGTGCGCGCGCTCGATGCCGACCCGGAACGTGCGCATGCCCTCGTCGGTCTCGACGTCGACGTCGAGGTAGCCGTCGAAGCAGATCGGCTCGTCGTACTGCGACGTCTGGAAGTTCTTCGGCATGTCCGGGTAGAAGTAGTTCTTCCGCGCGAAGCGGCACCACTCGGCGATCCGGCAGTTGAGCGCGAGGCCGATGCGGATCGCGGACTCGACGGCGACGCCGTTGACGACCGGCAGCGACCCGGGCAGCCCGAGGCAGGTGGGGCACACCTGGGTGTTGGGCGCGGCCCCGAACCCGGTGGGGCAGCCGCAGAACATCTTCGTGACTGTGCCGAGCTCGACGTGGACCTCGAGCCCGAGGACCGGGTCGAACCGGGCGACGACGTCGTCGTAGGGCAGGACTGCCTCGGCGGTCTGCGTGGTCACAGGGACGGAGCCTCCTCGAGGATCGGCCGGCCCCAGCGCCCGAGCAGCGCGGCCTCGAGCGCCGCACCCACGCGGTAGAGCCGGTCGTCGGCCATCGCCGGCGCCATGATCTGCAGCCCGACGGGGAGACCGTCCTCGGGCGCGAGCCCGACCGGCAGCGACATCCCCGGCGTGCCGGCGAGGTTGGCGGGGATGGTGGCGATGTCGTTGAGGTACATCGCGAGCGGGTCGTCGAGCTTCTCGCCGAGCCGGAACGCCGTCGTGGGCGCGGTCGGCGACACGAGGACGTCGACCTGCTCGAACGCGGCGGCGAAGTCGCGGGTGATGAGCGTGCGCACCTTCTGCGCCGAGCCGTAGTACGCGTCGTAGTAGCCCGCGGAGAGCGCGTAGGTGCCGAGCATGATGCGCCGTACCGTCTCGGCGCCGAAGCCCGCGGCCCGGGTGCGACCCATCACCTGCTCGACCGACGGGCTGCCGTCGTCCTCGCCGACGCGCAGGCCGAACCGCATGCCGTCGAACTTCGCGAGGTTGCTCGAGCACTCGCTCGGCAGGATGAGGTAGTACGCCGCGAGCGCGTACGGGAAGTGCGGGCAGGAGACCTCGACGACCTCGGCGCCGAGCTCGGTGAGCAGGGTGACCGCCTCGTCGAAGCGCTGCCGCACCCCGGCCTGGTAGCCCTCCCCGCCGAGCTCGCGTACGACGCCGATCCGCATCCCGCGGACGTCACCGGCCAGCGCGGCGCCGACGACGTCGGGCACCGGCACGGGCGCCGACGTGGAGTCGAGCGGGTCGTGCCCGGCGATGGTGGCGTGCAGGAGCGCGGCGTCGAGCACGGTGCGCGCGCACGGGCCGGCCTGGTCGAGCGAGGACGCGAGCGCCACGAGGCCGTAGCGGGAGACCGCGCCGTAGGTCGGCTTGACGCCCACCGTGCCGGTGACGGCGGCCGGCTGGCGGATGGAGCCGCCGGTGTCGGTCCCGATCGCGATCGGGGCCTCGAAGGCCGCCACGGCAGCGGCCGAGCCGCCGCCGGACCCGCCGGGTATGCGCTCGAGGTCCCACGGGTTGTGCGTGGGCCCGTAGGCCGAGTGCTCGGTGGACGAGCCCATCGCGAACTCGTCCATGTTCGTCTTGCCGAGGATCACGACGCCGGCCGCCTTGAGCCGCGCGGTGACGGTGGCGTCGTACGGCGGTCGCCAGCCCTCGAGGATGCGCGAGCCGCAGGTGGTCGGGATCCCCCTCTGGGTCATGACGTCCTTGAGCGCGAGCGGGACGCCCGCGAGCGGGGACAGCGCCTCCCCCGCGGCGCGCGCGGAGTCGACGGCGGCGGCAGCGGCGAGCGCGCCCTGCGTGTCGACGTGGAGGAACGCGTGCACGCGCTCGTCGACGGCCGCGATGCGGTCGAGGTGCGCCTGCGCGACCTCCACGGCCGACGCCTCCCCGGCGGCCACCGCCGCGGCGGTCTCCGCCGCGGTGAGCCTGGTCAGGTCGGTACCCACGGGCGTGCTCACTCCTCGTCGAGGATCCGCGGCACGCGGAACCGCTCGGACTCGACCGACGGGGCGCCGGCGAGCGCCTCGGCGTTGGACAGCGAGGGCCGGACGACGTCCTCGCGGAAGACGTTGACGAGCGGCAGCGGGTGGCTCGTCGGCGGGATGTCGGCGGCGGCGACCTCGGACACCTGCGCGACAGCGCCCAGGATCACCTGCAGCTGCTCGGCGTAGTGGTCGAGCTGCTCCGGCGGCACGTCGATGCGGGCGAGGCGCGCGAGGTGCGCGACGTCGTCCCGGGTGATCGAGGGGGAGTCGGACATGCGGTCATCCTACGGACCGGCTCGCGGCCGTCCCGCCGGGCGTCGGCCCGCAGGGTCAGCGCGGCCCGGCGTCGTCGCCGCCGACGACGCGCAGGCCGGTGCGCTCCGCGGGTCCCCGCACGACGCGCTCGACGAGCCACTGCGTGGCCTGCGCCGTCGGCATCGGGCGCGCCACGCGGTAGCCCTGAGCGACGTCGCAGCCCATCTCGCGCAGCAGCTTCCAGGCCGAGGACGACTCGACGCCCTCGGCCACCACCGAGAGCCCGAGGCCGTGCGCGAAGCCGACGATCGACCGGACCATGGCCGGGTCGCCGTCGGCCTCGTCGAGGCGACGCACGAACGAGCGGTCCACCTTGATCTCGGCGACCGGCAGCCGCTCGAGCAGCAGCAGCGAGGAGTAGCCGGTGCCGAAGTCGTCCAGCGAGCTCGAGACGCCGAGGTCGGCGAGCTCGCGGAGGGTCGCGACCGCACGGCCCGGGTCCTGGGCCAGCACGCTCTCGGTGACCTCGAGCACGAGCGCCGACGGGGGCAGGCCGTGCGCGTCGAGCTCGGCGGCGACCAGGCCGGCGAGGTCGGTCTCCTGGAGGTCGCGCATGCTGACGTTCACCGCGACCGGCACCTGGACCCCGATCGCCCACCACTCGGACACCTGGTCGAGGGCCTCGCGCAGCACGAACGCGGTGAGCCGGTGGACGAGGCCGGTGCGCTCGGCCAGCGGCACGAACTCGTCGGGCGGCACGAGGCCGCGGACCGGGTGCTCCCAGCGCACGAGCGCCTCGACTCCGACGACCGTCCCGTCGTCGAGGGCGACCTTCGGCTGGTAGTGCAGCGCGAGGTGCCCGAGGTCGAGCGCCTCGCGCAGCGCCGTCACGGTGCCGAGACGGGCCGGGGAGTTCGGGTCGCGGGCGGCGTCGTAGACCTCGATGCCGGTCTGCTCGTCCTTCGCGACGTACATGGCGACGTCGGCGCGCCGCATGAGCACCTCGACGTCCTCGCCGTGCTGCGGGCACAGCGCGATGCCGATGCTGACGTCGACGTCCATCGTCACGCCCTCGAGGCGGAACGGCTCCGCCAGGGCGGTCTTGATGCGGCCGGCCACCTCGATCGCGTCGTTGGGGTGCTCGATGTCGGGCAGCAGCACGGCGAACTCGTCGCCGCCGAGCCGGGCGACCGTGTCGCCGGGGCGGACGGCGCCGATCAGGCGGCGGGCGACGACCTCGAGCAGCGCGTCGCCGGCGGGGTGGCCCAGGGTGTCGTTGACCTCCTTGAACCGGTCGAGGTCGAGCAGGAAGAACGCGAGTCCGGACCCGTCGCGACGGACCTCGTCGAGCGCGGCGGTCACCCGCTGCTGGAGCAGGACGCGGTTGGGCAGGTCGGTGAGGGCGTCGTGCAGCGCCTGGCGCTCCCGGCGGCGGGAGATCGCGGCGGTCTTGTAGACCGCGACCAGCGGCAGCAGGAGCAGCGGGAGCAGCGTCCACTTCACCAGCAGCATCGCGACGATGAACGGCGACACCGCGAGGACCGACAGCGTGGAGAACGTGTAGTACCAGAAGTCCTCGGAGAACGACTCCCACCACGTCTGGCCGGCCGAGCCCGCGAGGCCGGCGACCATGCCCAGGTTCACCAGGTGGCAGACGATCCAGGACAGCGCCATCCACACGACGTCGCGCAGGAACAGCTCGGAGGTCGGGTTCTCGAGGGTGGGGCGCACGCCGGCGAGCCACATGACGCCCCACGCCGCCGTCACGCTCAGGACGTACTGTCCGACGTTGAAGACGAGCTTCCAGATGTCCTTGCGCTGCATCATCTCGCTGAGCAGCACGGCGACGGCCTGCAGCAGGATCGCCGGGACGAAGCCCCACATGTACAACGCCGCGAACACGAACGCCGTCGACATCGGCACGCCGTCCTGGGCGTAGTCGGAGGCGACGACGGGGCGCAGCTCGCCGAAGATCACGAGCGCGGCGACCATCGTCAGCTGGTAGCCGTAGTCGTGGTCGTCGGCGCGCAGGTAGAGGACGAGAGCGGCCAGGACGAGTCCCCAGCCGACCCAGAGCGACAGCTGCCAGGTCACGGCGACCAGCGACCAACGCCACAGCGACGGCCGTTCGCGCGCCCCCATGCTCCCGCCCTCCGCAGAACCCGTAGTGGCGCCGGCACCCGTCGGTGGGCGCAGGTCTGCCGTCCACCGGTCCTTCGACGCGTCGGGCCGCTTCCTTGACCGGCGCGGGGCCACCGACTTGCGGCGCCCGGCTCAGACCGGCGGCGGCACCGCGGCGGCGCGGGCGGCGTCCGGGCCACGCTCGAGGAGGGCGGCGAACCCGGCGGCGTCGAGGACCGGGCGCCCGAGGGCGACCGCCTTGTCGTACTTCGAGCCGGGGTTCTCCCCCACGACGACGAAGTCGGTCTTCTTCGAGACCGAGCCGCTGACCTTGCCGCCGAGCTCCTGGACGGCCAGCGTGGCGCCGTCGCGCGACCAGCCCTCGACCGTGCCGGTGATCACGACGGTGACGCCGTCGAGCGGACGCGGACCGGCGTCGGCGCGCTCCTCGGCGAGCCGGACCCCGGCCCGCCGCCACTTCTCCACGACGTCGCGGTGCCAGTCGACGGCGAACCAGTCGACGACCGCCTCGGCGATGATCGGGCCGACGCCCTCGACCGCGGAGAGCACCTCGACCGGGGACGACGCGATGCGGTCGAGGTCGCCGATCTCTCGGGCGAGCGCCTGCGCCGCGGTCGGGCCGACGTGCCGGATGGACAGCGCGACGATGACGCGCCAGAGCGGCCGGTTCTTCGCGACCTCGAGCTCGGCGAGCAGCTTCTCCGCGTTGGCGGTGAGCGGGCGCTCCTGGCCGGGACCGCCGTCACGGGTGAAGAACGTGCTGCGCCGCAGGTCGTCTGGGGTGAGCAGCAGCACGTCGCCCTCGTCGGCCACGATGCCCTCGTCGAGCAGCGCCACCGCCGCCTTGTAGCCCAGGCCCTCGATGTCGAGCGCCCCGCGGGACGCCAGGTGGAACACCCGCTCGCGCAGCTGCGCCGGGCAGGACCGCTGGTTGGGGCAGCGGATGTCGACGTCGCCCTCCTTCGCGGGAGCCAGCACGGACCCGCACGACGGGCAGTGCGTCGGCATCACGAACGCGCGCTCGGCACCCGTGCGCTCCTCGACCACCGGGCCGAGGACCTCGGGGATGACGTCGCCGGCCTTGCGCAGGAAGACCAGGTCGCCGATGAGGACGCCCTTGCGGACGACCTCCTCCTGGTTGTGCAGCGTGGCCATCGAGACGGTGGAGCCGGCGACCTTGACCGGAGCCATCACCGCGAACGGCGTGACGCGACCGGTGCGCCCGACGTTGACCTCGATGTCGAGCAGCCGGGTGCGCACCACCTCGGGGGGGTACTTGTACGCGATCGCCCAGCGCGGCGAGCGCGACGTGGAGCCCAGGCGGCCCTGCGTCGCCAGGTCGTCGACCTTGACGACGACGCCGTCGATCTCGTGCTCGACGTCGTGGCGGTGCACGCCGTAGTGCTCGACATAGCCCTGCACGCCCGCGAGGTCGTCGACGACCCGCGCCCGGTCGCTCGTGGGGAGGCCCCAGCCGTGCAGGGCGGCGTAGGCCTCGGACTGCCGGGTGGGCTCGTGGCCGTGCCACACGCCGACACCGTGCACCACGAGCTGGAGCAGCTCGAGCCGACGGACCGCGCGCGCGAGGTCGGCCTCGAGCCGCTCGACCGTGCCCGCCCCCCGCTCCCGCGCCGCCGCGAGCTCGGCCTCGCGCCGGTCGACGCGCTGGCGCAGCGTGCCCGCCCCGGCGTTGCGCGCGTTGGCGAACGGCGACCGGCCGAGCGCGAGCATCTCGTCGTTGAGCGTGTCGAAGTCGGCGACCGGGAAGTAGACCTCGCCGCGCACCTCGACCAGCTCGGGCACGGGATGGCCCGACGTGGCAGTCAGTGTCCGCGGGATCGCGGGGATGAACCGCGCGTTGTAGGTGACGTCCTCGCCCACGCGGCCGTCGCCGCGGGTGGCCAGCGACCGCAGCCGGCCCCGCTCGTAGACGATGTCCACCGCGAGGCCGTCGACCTTCAGCTCGCACAGCAGCGGCGGCACCGAGCCGAGCTCCTTCTCCACCCGAGCGACCCACGCCGCGAGCTCGTCCGTGCTGAACGCGTTGTCGAGGCTGAGCATCCGCTGCAGGTGCTCGACCGGGTCGAACATCTCCGCGCGCTCGCCGCCGACGGCCTGGGTCGGCGAGTCCGCCGAGACCAGCTCGGGATGCTCGGCCTCGAGCGCCTCGAGCTCGCGGTAGGCGACGTCGTACTCGGCGTCGGACAGCGTGGGGGCGTCCTCGACGTAGTAGCGCCGCCGGGCGTCCTCGATCAGCTCGACGAGCTCGCGCCAGCGCGCCGCGGGACCCGCCCCGCCCTCAGCCCTCGCCACGCGTCCCCTCCTCCTCGCGCAGTCCGCGTCCCACGGCGCGCAGCCGCTCGAGCACCTCCCGCACGTGCCCGTCGGACGCCCCGGCCAGGCCGCAGGTGGGCGACACGAGGACCCGCTCGGCGACGACCTCCGGGGCGTGGCCGAGCCGATGGCCCAGGTCGCGCACCAGTGCGACGGTAGCGCGCACCTCCGACAGCTCGGCGTCCGTCGCCGGCAGCACCCCGGCGACGAGCCGGCGGCCCGCGTCGAACAGCTCGCCGATGGCGTCGTCGTCCCGCCGGTCGTGCAGCAGCAGGTCGGCGGAGACCGCGTCGAACCCCGACCGGCGGAACACGTCGTACGGCGGCCGGCTGCCGCAGCAGTGCACGACGACGGGGACGCCCTCGGCGTGCAGCGCCCCGACGACGCGACGCAGCGCGGTCTCCACGACCGGCTCGTCGACCGCCGCGTAGCGCCCGAGGCCGCTCTGGGTGGGGATCGCCCCCTGGAGCACCGCGGGCAGTGCCGGCTCGTCGAGCCAGAGCGACACCTGCGCCGACGGGAGGCGGCGGCGTACGTCGGCGACGTGGTCGACCGCGGCGTGCTGGAGCGCCGCGGCGAGGTCGCGGCACGCGCCCGGGTCGCGGACGGCCCGCTCGCCGGTGCGCAGCTCGATCGCCGCGGCGAGCGTCCATGGGCCGGCGAGCGAGACGGCGACGGGACCGGCGTAGCCCTCGAGGCCCTCCTCCCAGGCGTCGAGGTCCTCGCCGAGCCACGAGCGGGCCCGACGCGACTCGCGGCCGGGCGCGTCGGCGAAGCGCCACCCCGCAGGCGTGGTCTCGACGGCCAGGTCGGGGGCCACGCCTGCGAGCAGCCCGGACGTGCGCCCGACCAGGTCCGCGCCCGGACCGCGGGCCGGCAGCTCCGGCAGGTGGGGTACGCCGTCGCCGGAGGCCAGCGCACGTGCCACCGCCGCGACGGCGGCGCGCACGGACGTCCCCGGCATGGACCCGAGGGTCGTGGCGGCGGCGGGGACGGCCGCGAGCGGCACGGGGTGGTCGGTCACCTCGGCAGGCTAGTTGCTCGCCGCCTCTCCCGGCCCGCCGTCGATGCGCGGACCGGGACATGGGACCTGCGACCTCAGCGGGCCCCACCATCACGCGCGGAGCGCGTGATGGTCGCGCTGCCGACGACCCGCGTGCCGTCGTAGACGACCATCGCCTGGCCGGGCGCGACGCCACGGACCGGCTCGCGCAGGTGGGCGACGACCTCGACGTCGCCGGTCACGCCGGGGCCGACCGTGACGACGGCGTCCACCGGCTCGCCGTGTGCGCGCAGCTGCACCTGGCCGTCCACCGGGCCGCTCGGCGCCGCGCCGCACCAGCGCGGCCGGACCGCGTCCACGCGGTCGACCTCGAGCAGCACGGGCGGGCCGACGAGCACGGTCGACGAACCGGTGTCGACGCCGACGACGTAGCGTCGCGCGCCGTCCGCGGCGGGGCGGCCGAGACCGAGGCCGCGCCGCTGCCCCACGGTGAACGCGAACGCGCCGTCGTGCCGGCCGAGGGTCTCCCCCGACTCGGCGTCGACGATGTCGCCGGGCACGGTCCCGAGGCGGTCGCGCAGCCACGCGCCGGTGTCGCCGTCGGGCACGAAGCAGATGTCGTGGCTGTCCGGCTTCTCGGCGACGAGCAGCCCGCGCCGCGCGGCCTCGTCGCGCACCCGCGGCTTCAGCGAGTCGCCGAGCGGGAACAGCGCGCCGGCGAGCTGACCGGCGTCGAGGACGCCGAGGACGTAGGACTGGTCCTTGGCCGGGTCCGCCGCTCGGTGCAGCTCCCGGCCCGACGGCGTGTCGACCAGCCGCGCGTAGTGACCCGTGGCGACCGCGTCGAACCCGAGCGCGAGGGCGCGGTCGAGGACGGCGGTGAACTTGATGCGCTCGTTGCAGCGCAGGCAGGGGTTCGGCGTGCGGCCCGCGGCGTACTCCTCGACGAAGTCGTCGACGACGTCCTCGGCGAAGCGCTCGGAGAGGTCCCAGACGTAGAACGGGATGTCGAGTACGTCGGCGACGCGCCGCGCGTCGCGCGCGTCCTCCAGCGTGCAGCAGCCGCGGGCTCCCGTGCGGTGGCTCTGGGGTGACCGGGCCAGCGCGAGGTGGATGCCGGTGACCTCGTGGCCGGCCTCGACGGCGCGCGCCGCGGCCACCGCCGAGTCGACCCCTCCGGACAGGGCGGCAACGACCCTCATCGCGCCGGTCCGGCGCGGCGGGCCCGGGCGACGGCACCGGGGAGCACCTCGAGCAGCCGGTCGACGTCGGAGTCCGCCGACGTGTGGCCCAGCGAGAAGCGCAGCGAGCCCATCGCCGTCACCGGGTCGAGGCCCATCGCGAGGAGCACGTGGCTCGGCCGCGGGACGCCCGCCGAGCAGGCCGACCCGCGCGAGCACTCGATGCCGGCGGCGTCGAGCAGGAGCAGCAGCGCGTCGCCCGCGCAGCCGGCGAAGGACAGGTGCGCGATGCCGGGGAGGTTGTCCCGCGGGTCGCCGTTGCGCGTCACGCCGTCGATCTCGGCGGTCACCCGGTCGACGAGGTGGTCGCGCAGCCGACGGACCCGCGCCGTCCGCTCGGCGAGGTCGTCGCGCGAGGCGCGGACGGCGGCGGCGAAGCCCGCGATCGCGGGCGCGTCGAGCGTGCCGGACCGGACGTCGCGCTCCTGCCCGCCCCCGTGCAGCAGCGGCTCCACGGCCAGGCCGCGACGCAGGACGAGCGCGCCGACGCCGTGCGGGCCGCCGACCTTGTGGGCCGAGACGGCGAGCGAGTCGACGGTCGCGGCGTCGACGTCGAGGTGGCCCAGGGCCTGCACGGCGTCGGTGTGCAGGGGTACGCCGTGCTCCGCGCACAGCGCGGCGATGTCGGCGATGGGCTGCGTGGTGCCGACCTCGTTGTTCGCCCACATCACGGTGACGAGCGCGGTGGCCCCGGGCGCGGCGTCGAGCTCCTTCTCGAGCACGTCGAGCCGCAGGCGGCCCAGCTCGTCGACGGCGAGCCACGTGACGTCCGCGCCCTCGCGCTCGCCGAGGTGCTCGACCGGGTCGAGGACGGCGTGGTGCTCGACCGCGGACGCGAGCACGCGCGTGCGTCGTGGGTCGGCGGCGCGACGCGCCCGGTAGAGCCCCTTGACCGCGAGGTTGTCGGCCTCGGTCCCGCCGGAGGTGAAGACGACGTCGCCGGCCGACACGCCGAGCGCCGCGGCGATGCTCTCCCGCGACTCCTCGACGACGCGGCGCGCGCGGCGGCCCGAGGCGTGCAGCGAGGAGGGGTTGCCGACGGCGGTGAGCTCGGCGGTCATCGCGGCGACGGCCTCGGGTCGCATCGGCGAGGTCGCCGCATGATCGAGGTAGACCGGGGACGGAGCCACGTCGCGAGTCTAGGTGAGCGCCGAGGGGGCGGCCCGCGGGGAATCCGCCGGCCGCCCCGTCGAGGACGCTGTCGGTCCTGCGCGGTCAGCCCTTGCGCTTGCCGATCTCCTCGGTGAGCTGGGGGACGACGGCGAACAGGTCGCCGACGACGCCGTAGTCGGCGAGCTCGAAGATGGGTGCCTCGGCGTCCTTGTTGACCGCGACGATCGTCTTCGAGGTCTGCATGCCGGCACGGTGCTGGATCGCCCCGGAGATGCCGTTGGCGATGTAGAGCTGCGGGGACACGGTCTTGCCGGTCTGGCCGACCTGGAACGCGTGGGGGTACCAGCCCGCGTCGGTCGCCGCGCGGCTCGCGCCCACGGCGGCACCGAGGGAGTCGGCGAGCGCCTCGATGACGGCGAAGCCCTCCGCCCCGCCGACGCCGCGCCCGCCGGCGACCACGATCGCGGCCTCGGTCAGCTCGGGCCGGCCGGACTTCGCCCGCGGGGCGACGTCGGTGATCCGCG
>JAJXTD010000032.1 GCA_021784035.1 Actinomycetes bacterium
CGTCGCCGGGGTGGAGATGGCGCTTCGTGCGCGTGAGCTTGATCTGCTGATCCGCCTGGCGACCGACGCCGGTACGGCGGTGAGCCGTGAGAGGCTGATGAGCGACGTGTGGGACGAGAACTGGTTCGGCTCGACCAAGACCCTCGACGTCCACATGGTCGCGTTGCGGCGCAAGCTTTCCGACGCGGCAGCCCAGGCCGGCGCGGAGGCGGCAGCCGCGCTCCCGGCAGTGACGACACTGCGCGGGCACGGCTACCGCCTCGATCCTCCTCCAGGGCTCTGAGGGGTCAGAGTCCGCGCAGCGTCTCCACCGCCGGGCGGCGCGACCGCTGAGCAGCCAGCAGGGCTGCTGCGCCGATGGCAAGAGCCGCCACGAGCACCGTCGTCGCCAAGTACGGCCAGGGCACGGACAGCTTCTCCGGCGGCGGGTCGAAGACGCCGGTGAGCACGGTCACGAGCATCTGCGACAGCAGCCATCCGCTGACGGCGCCGGCGATGATCCCGCCGGCGACCACGATCACCGCCTCGCTGAGGACGAGCCCGCGCAGTTGCCGTCCCGTCGCGCCGAGCACGCTGGAGATCGCGAACGTGCGACGGCGTTCGGCGAGCCCGAGCGCCAGGACGAGGCCTCCGGCTGCAGCTGCGAGGACGAGCGCGAAACCGAGCTCGACGCGGGTGAGGCCGGCGAGGTCGACCGACGTCAGGCTGGACCCGATCGCCGAGCGCGTCGACCCGATGTCGGTAACTCGCGCGGCAGCCCCGAGCCTGTCATGGAGAGCTGTCGCGACCGCCGCGGTGTTCTGCCCACCGGTGTCGACCAGGAACGCTCCGACGGCATTGCTCCCGGTCGCCTTCGCGATGTAGTCGGCGTTGGCGATGAAGAAGCTGTCATGGGGTGCGGTCGGGAATTCCTTGGCGATGCCGGCGTAATGGAATGGCACGGTGATGAGCTTCCTGGTCTGCCCGTCCTGCAAGCGGAGCCGGATGAGGTCGCCGGGCGCGAGCTGGAAGTCCTTGACCGTCTCGTCGCTGACCAGGATCGCGTCGGGCTGCGCGGCGAGGCGGCCGATGAGCTGAGCGGCTGTGCCGCCCTGGAAGTACGCATCCTGCAGGGATGTCGCGGCCGCGATCGTGGCCGGCCGGACGCCGTAGAGGTCCTGCAGATCGGCACCGACGTAGGCGAAGCGGTGCTGGAGCGGTTCCACGCCGATCACACCGGGAACCGATGCGATGGCCGCGGCCGCGTCGGGGCCCACGTTGGATCCCGGGGGCTGGGTCACCGCGATGTCCGCGCCGTTGGTGAGTCGAGCGTCGACCTCCGCCTGCGCCTTGTAGGTGGCGTTGAAGGTGGCCGTCGAGGCGGCGAAGGAGACGGCGAGAGCCACCAGCACGACCGCACGCGCCACGATGGTCCGCTGGCGGGAGAGCCCGGCGGCGGCCGTCGAGGACAGGTTGCCGGTCAGCGGGCGGATCGCGCGGGCGACCAGCGGTCGGCCACGCCCCAGAATCAGGTAGGCGATGCGCCAGGCGAGCAGCGCGACGCCGATCCACAGCAGTGCCGGACCGAGAAAGGCCCAGTAGCTGACCGAGATCGTGGCGACCCCTTCCGGGGCGAGCACGAGGCTGTAGCCGGCCTGACTGGTGATCGCGAACATCACGGCGGCGCCGACGAGCATGATGATGTCGAGGCCGAAGCGCATCCAGCGAGGTGCCCGTTCCCGGTGCACCCGGGCTCGGGCACCCGTCACGGTGCTCTCGCGGAAGTCACGCACCGTGGGGACCAGGACGGCGATCACGGCGATCAGGAGCCCTACCACGAACGCGCCGACGGTCCAGCTCACGGCGCTCGTGGTGGAGGCCCCGAAGCCCGAGGCCCCGAACGCGAATCGACCGATCGCTGCGGCGACGCCGAGCCCCACGGCGCCACCGACCACGCCGACGAGCAGCGCCTCGACCGCCGCGAGGCGCACGACCTGGCGCACGCTCATGCCGCGGGTGCGCAGCAACGCCTGCTCGCGTCGGCGACGCACGGCTCCGGCGTTGGCGATCGCAGCAGTCAGGATTCCGGCAAGGATCGCACCGGGCAGTCCCAGGAAGAGGAAGAGGACCTGGGAGTACAGGGAGTCCTTGCGTGCCCCGTCCAGTGACGCGGCGAGGTTGTCGCCCACCAGTCCTGAGCCCGCGAGGGTGGCCTCGAGGTTGTGCGCGGCCGCCGTCACGGCGATGAACGCCTCGGCGGGGTCGGCCGGCAGGCCGTGGGTGTGCGCGACATGGATCTGAGTCGTCACCAGGTCTGGTCGCGTCGCGGAGAGCGGTGTCATCGTCGACGCGAACGTCGTCGCGGGCATCAGCATCACGTTGTCCGGCGGAGCAGCGGGTTGGGACTGCGGCGGGGCGCCGACCTTCTGGAACAGGGAATCGGCGTAGGGAAGGTCGACCACACCCGCGACCGTGACGGTCACCGACGGCAGGCCCGCTCGCGCGACGGTGACCTTGTCGCCGGGGGCGACGTGCAGGTTCGACGCCGTCTGCTGCGCGACCAGGACGCCGTCGGGGGAACCCGACAGCGTCCGGATCTCACCGGGGAACACGGTGCGATAGCCCGAGGGGAGACCGAGGACGACACCGGCACCGGTGCTCTGCTGGGTGCCGCCCGCGGTGGCGGTGAAGCCGTCCGTCGTGGCGAACTGGACCGGGAGCGCCGCGGTCACTCCCTCCGCCCGACGGGTGGCCTCCAGGACGGCCGCGGGGTCGGCGCCGGCTGCGGCCTGCACCTGCCAGTCGACGACGACGCCGGACGCCGCGCGGGCGGTCATGGTGGCCTTGGAGGCAGCGAGGAACGCCCCCAGCGAGGCCAGGAGCGCCACGGCGACGGCGATCCCAGAAGCGGTGGCGACGAGCGCTCCGCGACGTCGTCGCAGCAGTCCGCGCAGCCAGGTGCCGGTCATCGGGTCACTCCTCGATCGTTGTTCGGGGTGGACGGGTCGGCCGTGGACAGCACGCCGTCCCGGATGCGCCACCGTGTGCTCAGCCGGTCGGAGACCGCCGGGTCGTGGGTGCTGATCACCACTGCCGCACCGAGGAGGTCGGCTGCCCCCAGCAGGACGTCGATCACGTGGGCACCGGTGGCTCGGTCGAGCTGACCGGTGGGCTCGTCGGCGAGGATGAGCACCGGCCGGGTGGCCATGGCCCGAGCGATTGCCACCCGCTGGGCCTGTCCGCCGGAGAGCTCGTCGGGGAGCTTTCCGGCGAGATCGTCGATCTCCAAGGTCTCCAGCGCGTTCATCGCCAGCTCGTGCGCGTCCCGGTCCGCCGTCCCAGCGAGGACCAGAGGAAGGGCGACGTTCTCGACGACGTCGAGGGTGGGGATGAGACTCGGCCCCTGGAAGACGACGCCGACGAGCCCTGGCCGACCGAGCGGGTCCTCGCCCAGTGCCGGCCAGCTCATGCGACCGGCGGTCGGACGCTCGAGTCCGGCCATGAGGTGCAGGAGCGTGGACTTCCCCGAGCCCGAGGGTCCGGTGATGGCCAGCCTCGCCCCGGTGGGCACCTGGCACGTGGCGCCGTGAACCGCGACGACCGCGGTCGGCCCTGATCCGTACGTGAGCGCCACGTCCTGCATCTCGATCAGCGTGCTGGACGTGACAGCTCGACTGTCCGCGGCCGTCGTGACGGGCAACGGGACACCTGCTCGTGCGTTCATGAGACGACCTGTCCATCGGAGAGGGCGACGACGCGGTCGGCGATCGCCACCACATCGGGGCTGTGCGTGACCACCAGGACGCCACACCCGGCGTCGGCGTGGGTGCGCAGGAGCGCGAGCAACCGCTGCTCGGTCTCGCCGTCGAGCTCGCCGGTCGGCTCGTCGGCGAGGAGAACCTTGGGGTTGTTGGCCAGCGCGACCGCGAGCCCGGCTCGTGCTGCTTCTCCGCCCGAGAGCTGCGACGGGTAGGCCCGCGCCCGCGAGCCCAACCCGACCCGGTCGATCACGACCGTGGGGTCTGGCGCGTCAGCAGTGCTGAGCCGTTGGGCCAGTGCGACGTTCTCGATCACCGTGAGGTGCTCGATGAGGTTGCCCACCTGGAACAGGACGCCGACCGACCGTGCGCGGATGGCGGCCCGTTCGGCTTCGGAGCGATGGCTGACCCGTTCCCCGTCGATCCACACCGTGCCGCCCGCAGGCTCGTCCAAACCAGCCAGGCAGCCGAGCAGCGTGGACTTGCCCGAGCCGGAGGGCCCGACCACGGCCACGATCTCGCCGGGCTGCACGGCCAACGAGACGCCACGCAGGGCCAATGTCTCCTCCTCGCCCGCGCGGAAGAACCTGAACAGGTCCCGTGCCTCCAACGCGGCCTGCCCTCCGCCGGTCACGGGGTCCACCGGAACGAGCCGCTGACCTTTGCCCACGGATCGACGTTGTCGGCGCTCTGCGGGCCGGACAGGCTCAGGGTCACGAGCCGGCCGTTCTTCCAGAACAGGAAGGACTCGACCGCATCGCGGACGACCTTGCCGGTGACCGGGTTGGCGGGCGAGTCGGCCAGATAGGTGATCAGGACCCCTGACCCACCTGCCCTGGTGAACGTCGCGACCGTGACGAGCTGGAACTTCGGGACGGCCGAGGCGAGTGCCGGGACCACGGTCGCCGACGCGGAGGCGATCGTCGGTGCGCTCGGCGCGGCGGTCTCCGCCGCGGTGACCGAGTTGAGCTTGTCGGTGAACGATGCCGAGTCAGCCGATGACGTTCGCGCCCAGCCCTCAGGGACCTCCACGCTGTAGTGCCCGCTGACACCCTGGTAGGCCACGAAGGCCTGGTTGTCCGGGATGTCACCCGGCGGATTGCTCTCGGTCGCCCCAGGAGAAGGCGCCGACAAGGCCGACGTGCCGCCGGAGGGTGGCGCGAGACCTGCGCCCGCCGTCGACCCGCAGGCGGCCAGAGTCACGGCAAGCACTCCCAGCGCGATCGTCGTGCCAACGCGAGGTCGGATCATCGAGTCCTCCGAGGTTGTGGTGGTGTGCGTCTGTCAGGCTAGGTAGGTGTCGGCTAACGCTCGGATCGCGCAAGGCAAGCGGACGGCTAACGCTGGGCCGCCGCTCGAGGAACCTGCGTGAGGCGGCGCATCGTGAGGGTCGCGCTGACGAGCGCGGTCCTCGCTGTCGCACTGTTCGCACTCCCGCTAGCCATCGCCGCGCAGCGCATCTATCTCGGTGACGCTCAGGTCGCGCTCGAGCGCACGGCGCTGCGAACGGCGGTCAGCATCGGCCCGGACTTCGCCGGTCGCGATCCGGCCGAGCTACCCGGTCCACGAGGCGCAGAACAGCTTGGTCTCTACGACCAGGGCGGGCGACGCGTCGGCGGCTCCGGACCCGATCGGGCCGATGCCGCGACGACGGTGGCGCTCGGCGGCGGCGTAGGCCAGAACCTGGCCGACGGCTGGGTCATCGTCTCGGTGCCGGTGTCCTCGGGCGAGCAGGTCGTCGGCGCAGTGCGCACGGCGGCACCCGTCACGGAAGTGTGGCGGCGCACCGCTCTCACCTGGGCGGCGATGGTCCTCGCCGCGGCGCTGGCGATCGGCATCGCGATCCTCGCCGCGCGAGTGCTGGCCCGACGAGTGAACCGCCCGTTGGAGCAGTTCGCGCTGACGGCCCACCGGCTCGGAGACGGCGACTTCGACGTGCGGACCACACCGACAGGCATGCCGGAGATCGATGACGCGGGCACGTCGCTCAACGCGACTGCCGAGCGGATCGGCGACCTCGTACGCCGCGAGCAGCAGATCGCGGCCAACGCCTCGCACCAGCTGCGCACCCCGCTCAGTGGGCTACGGGCCAGCTTGGAGTCTGCTCTCGCGGACCCGGCTGCGGACCTGGCTGCTGCCGCCCGAGCCGCGATCTCTTCCGCGGACCGGCTCGAGCTCACGATCGCGGACCTCGTTGCGCTGACCCGTGGCGTCCCTGCGAGCGGTGAGTCCCTGAGCGTCGAGATGGAGCTCGACCAGGCCCTCATGCGATGGAGCGGCCCCCTCGCAGCCGCTGGTCGCCCACTCCGGCTCAGACTGACCGAGGACGTCCCGCAGGCCGCCTGCTCCCGGGCGGGACTGGCACAGATTCTCGACGTCCTGGTCGACAACGCCCTGCGCCACGGTGCCGGAGCCGTGACCGTGACGCTGCGCACCGCGGCAACTGCGGTCGCGATCGACGTCGCCGACGAGGGGCACGGCATCAGCTCGGACGTCGACATCTTCGCCCGCGGGATGTCGGGCCAGGGCGGCTCGGGCATCGGGCTCGCGTTCGCCCGCGGCGTCGCCGAGGACAACGGCGGACGGCTGCGACTCAGTCAGCGCGAGCCCACCACTCGCTTCACCCTCCTGCTCCCGCTCGCCGAGCGGTAGCGGCCGCGGTCCTGCGCGCGCTCGCGATCCAGCCCGCCGGGGCGACAGCCACTATCGGCTCGCTCACCACCGTGCCCGTGGCGGATCGTGAGATCGCGGCCTAGATCAGGCCTCGATCGACTTTCCCCACGTGCGCACCATGGCGTGGGTCGCGAGCACCACAGCAGCGATCACTCCAGCCAAGGCCAACGAACCCATCACGTCGGTGAGCCAATGCGCGCCGACCACCAGTCGGTCCAAGGCGACGAGCACTACGGCGGCCGTGGCGGCTGAGACCCCGAGAACCCTTGACGTGCGGTTGAGGTGAGACCACGCCAGCCCGAGGCAGACGACGGCGACAGTGGCGATGACAAGGACATGCCCGGATGGGAAGGACGGCTCGCTCTCGGGAGCAAGGTTGATCGGGGAGACCGGGCGCGCACGATGCTCGGCGAATTTCGTCACGCCCCCCGCCGCGTACGCGATGAACGTCGCACCTGCAAGGAGGGTGGACTCCCGACGGAAGCCCCTCCGCCGCAGCACCAGTGCTGCCACCGCGACCAGTCCGATCAGCACGACCGGAGAGGTCCCCTTGGCCAGGAGCATCCCCACGCGGCCCTCCGTGACGCTTCGGTGAGTCGCGAACCACATGGACACGGGACCGTCGACGACGGTGACACCGTTATGGTCACCGACCGCGTCGCACATCCACGCAAAGACCAGAGAACCCACCATCGCGAGCACCGCGAACGGCAGTAGTGCTCGGAGTCGCTCCCGGTGAGGCTCCACCCAGTCATGAGCCACTAGCACGGCGGTCTCCACTCGTCGTCGGGAGAACAAGGCTACGGCGTCATTCCTGTGAAGCCTCTCAGGAATGCATCGAGTCGAGCCGGGGCGTTCGCGAGCGGGACGATCGCTGATGCTCTCCCCCAGGCGGATCGTTGACCTTGAACGCAGGCGGAACAGCCTGTCGACCTCCGCCCAAGTCACGGGTCGAGCGTCGCTCGAGGGGGTCCAGTCCGGCGAGCACGGTGACAGTGAACAGGCCGCACCATGGAACCGCTGGGCTCCGCCGTCAGCGCGTATGGTTGCGGACGACCCGATGGGTGTGGGCGATCGCCGAGGGGTGCCTGGATGACCGGGAACGCACTGCTGTTCGTGGCGGTGTTCCTGGCGTGCACGGTCGAGGCGGTCGAGGCGCTCACGATCGTGCTCGCGGTCGGCGTGAGCCGGGGATGGCGCTCCGCCATCCAGGGCGTCCTTGCCGGGCTGGTCACCCTCGCGGCGATCGTCGCGGTGCTGGGCCCGGCGCTGTCCCGAATCCCGCTCGACGCTCTGCGCCTGGTCGTGGGTGGCCTGCTGCTGATCTTCGGGCTCGGGTGGCTGCGCAAGGCCATCCTGCGGGCCTCGGGCTACAAGGCGCTGCACGACGAGGACGCCATCTACGCCCGGCAGCTGATCGCCTCGCGGGCCGCCGAGCACACCGGACGCTTCGCCGTGCACGACTGGTACACCTTCACCCTGTCGTTCAAGGCTGTCGTCCTCGAAGGGCTGGAGGTGGCGTTCATCGTCATCACCTTCGGGTCCAACCAGTCCAACATCCCGCTGGCGGTGCTCGCGGCGGCCGTCGCGGTCGCGGTCGTGGTCGCGGCGGGAGCCCTGGTCCAGGCACCGCTGGCCCGGGTCCCGGAGAACACCCTCAAGTTCGTCGTGGGCGTCCTGCTGACCTCGTTCGGCACGTTCTGGGCCGCCGAGGGCGCGGGCATCGCCTGGCCCGGCACGGATGCGGCCCTGCTCGCGATCATCGCGGCCGTGGCGTTCGCCGCCGCCGGCCTCACCCTGCTGCTCCGTCAGGTCGCCCCCAGAGGAGAGCCAAGCCAGGCGTCACAGCTACCGGCCGGAGAGGTGGCCGGATGAGCAGGATCGCCGGGTGGGCGCGCGGGTTCGCCTCGTTCTGGTGGGACTTCATCATCGGCGACGACTGGACCCTGGCAGCCGGGGTCATCCTCGCGATCAGCGCCACCGTGGCCCTGGCCCACCACGCCATCGACGCTTGGTGGTTCCTCCCCCTCGCCGTCCTGACCCTGCTCGCCCTCTCCCTCACCCGAGCAGCCCGGGCCGCGAGGAAGGCCTGACAGTCCGAAGGGACTCGGCGTAGGCGTCGTGCGCGCAGCCCGACAACCCTCCCGGCCTGCGGTGTGGTTCCGGGTCGTATCAGCGCCTGGCGGATCGCACCCGGGTGTTGGCGGCCATCCACGCGAGGGTCAGCAACCCGAGTCCGAACACGCCGACCCGGGCGCGCAAGGGGAAGTCCCCGGACGGCTTGTCCCCGACGTCCACGAGCGCGGCACATACGGCCAAGACCCCGGGAACGGCCAAGGCCCAGGTGACCCAGGCGGGCAGGGCCACCGTCGTGCGAGAGATCGTGCGCATTCTCAGCTCTCCGCGTCCGCGTCGCCGCAGGCCCCGATGGTCGGCGGCAGCTGCGGGGTGTGCTCGAGTCGGAGGATCGCACGGACTCGCGGGTGCTGGGTCGTGACGATGGTCACGTCGCCGCACAGCAACGCCCGGCAACGCTGGGTGACACCCGCATTCTCAGCGTCCTCATGGGCTTCGGCCACGGAGTGCTCAGGTCGGGTTGGCCCACTTGGCGAGCGCCTTGTACTCGTCGCGGCGCGAGGAGCCGCGGGCACCGACGCATGCCGGCCACGGCCACGGGAGGACTCATCATGGCGCGCGACCGGGTGCCGTTCTCGTTCGCCCATGACGAGACCGCGCCGATCCCGGTCGTCCGCGGCCCGGTGGCCGTCGTCCGGCATCCGCGGAGCAAGGTCCCCGAGATCACGGTCTTCTTCTGGATCATCAAGATCCTCACCACCGGTATGGGCGAGACAGCGTCGGACTTCCTCGCCCACACCATCGGCCCGCTCGTCGCGGTGCCGCTGGGATTCCTCGGGTTCGCGGTCGCCTTCGTGATCCAGATGCGCTCCCGCACCTATGTCGCGTGGAAGTACTGGCTCGCGGTGGTCATGGTCAGTGTCTTCGGCACCATGGCCGCCGACGTCCTCCACATCGGGATCGGCATCCCCTACGTGGTGTCGACGACCGTGTTCGCCGTGGTGCTGGGTGTGATCCTGTGGCAGTGGCGGGCGCACGAGGGCAACTTGTCGATCCACAGCATCCACACCAAGCCCCGCGAGCTGTTCTACTGGGGCACGGTCCTCGCCACCTTCGCACTCGGCACCGCCGCCGGGGACATGACCGCGATGACGTTCGGCTGGGGGTACCTCAGCTCCGGCATCGTCTTCGCCGTCCTGTTCGCCATCCCGCTGGTCGCCCAGTCCCGGTTCGGCGCTACCGAGGTGGCGACGTTCTGGACGGCGTACATCATCACCCGACCCTTGGGTGCCTCTGTCGCCGACTGGCTCGCCCTCCCGCCCGCACGCGGTGGCATCGGCCTCGGCACCGGACTCGTCACCGTGCTCTGGAGCCTTGCGATCGTCGTCCTCGTCGTCTACCTGGCCCATACCCGGCGTGACATCGACACCGACGACCCGGTCACCTAGACGTGGATTCCCACGACTTCCGTGGGGCTTCCGTGGGGCGGGTGGGGCTCGAACCCACGACCTGACTCGTCGAATCCATGGGTTTGTGACGGTTCACGCAAGTCCGAAATCTCGTTGTGGCACAATGGTTATCGTCGTTCGGCATCCAGATGCGTCCGTCGTCGGTTCGATGGCGTTGGTGTCACGGTTGGTGTCAAAGGATCATGCTCAGGAACCACGACTCAAGCCGGGAGGTCCCGCCATCCTCCATCGAGGTGGGCACGCGTGCACACCGGGGACGCACCGCTCACCACCTCACCCGGGCGAAGCCGCCATCACAGTGTGGCGGCGGACCAACCGGCGATCGACGCAGCCAGGCCGAGTGTGAGACTGATGGCGACGTTGAGGAACGCCTCGAGCCGGGCGCCCTCCTCGGCGAGGCGCAGGGTCGCGAACCCGAACGTGCTGTAGGTGGTGAACCCGCCGCAGAAGCCGGTGCCGGCGAGCGCGACCAGCTCCGGTGTGGGGGTCCCGCGCGACGACAGGCCGAGGAGGAACCCGAGCAGCGCGCATCCGATCACGTTGATCGTGAGGGTTCCCAGCGGGAAGGCCCGCTCCCAGCGGGACTGGACGGTCTGGTCGAGCAGCCACCGGCTCGGGGCGCCCGCTGCGGCGCCGACCATCACGAACAGGAGAGTCACGCCGGCTCCGCGGCGGCGCGACCGACGTAGCGGTGGACCTCGACGGGGTCGAGGATGACCAGGCCCTCGGATACGAGCTCGTCGATCTGAGGCAGGAACGCGCGGATCTTCTCGTCGGTGTCGACGATCACGATCGCGACCGGCAGGTCCTCGCTGAGACTGAGGATGCGGGTGGTGTGCACGCGGGAGGACTTGCCGAACCCCTCGATGCCGCGCATCACGCTCGCGCCCGCGAGTCCCGCGTGGTGGGCCCGGTGGACGATCTCGGTGTAGATCGGGTGGTGGTGCCACTGGTCGGTCTCGCCGATGAAGATGGTCATGCGGGTGGCGGAGCCGGACAGACTCATGGGGTGCTCCTGCGGGTACGGGGGTGCGTCACGGCCGCCGCGCTGCGGGCCAGGGTCAGACCGATCCAGGTGGCGAGCAGCGCGACGATGAGGGTGGCGCGCCGCGGACACCGCCAGCCTGCTCCGCGACGACCAGTCACCGCTGGCCCTCGCGTACTTCTTGCACGGGACGTGACCTCCTCGGCTCCGGCTTACCGGCGATTCCGGACGTCGGTCGCCTTCCGAGCGTAGTAGCAGTGGCGGATCGGGACGCGAACACCTCACGCGCACGCGTACCCGCGGAACGCGGACCCTTCCGTGCGCGGCACGATCGGCCATTCGGACTGACCCCGCCCGTAGGGGGCTCGAGAGGTATTCTGGTGCCACGGCGATGGGGCTCGCCGGTTCGACCGCGGAAGCCCGCTGACGGTCCCTACACGCAGATGCGTGAAGGGATTTCGTCGTGGACATCACCCGTGAGTCGTCGACGACCATCGCGATGGGCAGCCGGGATCATGCCGGTCGCGCCGCTGCGGTCAGTGTGCTGTTCGGAGTGGCCGAGGCGGTGGGCGTCGCCCGCCCTGCGCCACCCGGCCTGGCCGACCTGAATCTCGACGACGTGATCTCGGCGCTCGCGGCCAGCCGGCCGGAATACGACATCGAGGCGCAGTACCTGTCGCCGCTGCCCGACCGGGCCGCCGTGGAGTACCGCCACGACGTGTTCCGCGACCTCGAACGGCCTGAGGTGGAGGCGGCCGTGCGGGCGTTCTCGGACCGGGTCGAGGCCGTCCGGCGTCGGGTGCAGTCGGCGTCCAAGGCACAGCATGGCATCCGCTGGCAGCAGCGCTGCTGGTACGCGGACGCGATCTCCGCCTACGGCCGGGCGGCGACCGAGCTGACGCGTCTGCTCGCGGACGCACCCCTGCAGTCGGCGGGACTGATCGCCGTACGCGACCACCTCACCCGGTACGTCGGGTCCCCCGAATTCGTCGCCATGGTCACCAGGACGCGGGACGTCCTCGATGACCTGCAGTCGATCAGCTTCGGGCTACGGATCAGGGGCGGGAAGGTCACGGTCAGCCGGCAGGCGGACGAGGCGGTCGACTACAGCGACGAGGTCGCGCGGGTCTTCGACCGGTTCCGCCACAGCGCCCCGCCCGACGGACCGCGCGCCCGGGCGACCATCGACGACCCCGGGCTCAACCACGTCGAGGCGCAGGTAGTGGACCGGGTCGCCCTGCTGTGGCCGGAGCAGTTCGGCGCCCTGACCGCGCTGTGCGCGACGTACCCCTCGTTCGTCGACCCCACGGTGGACCGGTTCCAGCGCGAGGCACAGTTCTACCTGGCCTACCTCGACTACATCGCCCCCGTGCGTCGAGCCGGCCAGTCGTTCTGCTACCCGCGGGTGCTCACCGAGGAGCGTCGCTGCGAGGTCGAGGAGTCCTTCGACCTCGCTCTGGCCCACAAGCTCGCGGGCCAGGGCGGTGGGGTTGTCACCAATGACATCCAGCTCGCCGACGACGAACGGATCCTCGTCGTCACAGGACCCAATCACGGGGGCAAGACGACGTTCGCCCGCATGGTCGGACAGGTGCACCACCTCGCCGCCGTCGGTGTACCGGTCCCCGGCCGCACGGCTGCCCTCCCTCTGGTCGACGAGGTCTTCACCCACTTCGAGCGCGCCGAGAATCTCGACGACAACCGCGGGAAGCTGGAGGACGATCTGCGCCGGCTGCACCAGGTCATCCACGCGGCGACCTCGCGCAGCGTCGTGATCCTCAACGAGGTCTTCACCTCCACCTCGCTCTCGGATGCGCGAACGATGGGGACGAAGATCCTCGAGGAGCTCACCGATCGGGACATCCTCGCCGTCTACGTGACGTTCGTCGACGAGCTTGCGTCGCTGAACGCCAGCACCGTCAGCCTCGTGAGCCAGGTCCGCGACGACGACCCTTCACAACGCACGTTCAAGGTCGTCCGGCAACCGGCCAACGGGATCGCATACGCCGTTGCCCTCGCCTCGCGCTACGGGCTGGCCCGTGACCAGCTCCGGGAGAGGATCACGCCGTGAGAGTCCACCTCATGCACCGCGCCGCCGACTGGGACCTCGACGCCCCGCGACTCGTGAACGCCGCCGACCTGCGCCAGGATCTCGGGCTGGACCAGGTCCTGGCCGCCGCGGCCCGGCAGGACCTCTTCCTGTGGGACAACGTCGACCGTGCCCTGCTGAGTCCGTTGGTCGACGTCGCCGACATCCGCTACCGGCAGCACGCGTTGAGCGACGCCCTGTGGCACCCGCAGATGCTGCGCGACCTGTATGCGCTGGCCGTCGAGGCCATCGACGCCGAACGGTCGGTGCACCGCGCCTGGTTCCTGTCCACCGACCGGCCCGACGCCCGGCTGCACCGCGCGGTCAGCGTGCTCGATCTCCTCGTGGGATTCCTCAGGCGGCTCCGCACCCTCGGCGAGCTGCACGCGGACACGGTCGCCTCCCCGGCGTTCACCAACCTGTTCGAGTCCCTCTCCGAGGAGCTGAGCGAGGACTATCTCGAGACGGTAACCGACCACCTGCGCCTGCTGCACCTGCGCGACGGCGTGCCCATGGCGGTGCGCATCGCCCCGGGCAATCGGGTAGGCGACTACCAGCTGCTCAGGCCCGAGCGGCCCCGGATGCGCTGGTCCGAGCTACTGCCGACCCGCCCCCGCACGTCCTACTCCTTCGAGATCCCACCACGCGACGAGAGCGGGTTCAGGGCGCTCGCCGCCATGAGGGATAGCGGGCTCGCCGAGACCGCCGACGTCATGGCCGCGTCCGCCCTGCACGTCCTGGACTTCTTCCACCAGCTCCGCGCCGAGCTCGCCTTCTACGTCGGCGCGCTCAACCTCCACGAGCGGCTGGCCGAGCTCGGCCTCACCACCTGCTTCCCCAGCATGGACTCGGCTGAGGGACATCCCGAGCTGTCGTTCCACGGCCTGTACGACCTGGCCCTGGCGCTGCGCACCGGCACCGCACCCGTCGCCAACGACCTCCGGCCGGGACCGCACGGCCTGATCGTGATCACGGGAGCCAACAGCGGAGGGAAGTCGACCTTCCTGCGCAGCATCGGTCTCGCCCAGCTGCTGGCCCAGGCCGGGCTGGGCGTCCCCGCCGAGGCGATGCAGGTGGACGCCCGACCGGCCGTCTTCACCCACTTCCGGCGCGAGGAGGACCCGACCATGACCAGCGGCAAGCTCGACGAGGAGCTGATCCGGATGAGCGCCATCGTGGACGCGATGCCCGCGGGTTCGCTGATGCTGTTCAACGAGTCCTTCGGCTCCACCTACGAGCAGGAGGGTTCCGAGATCGCCCGGAACATCGTCCACGCCCTGCTCGACCGCGACGTGCGCGTCGGCTACGTGACGCACATGTACGACCTCGCGCAGGGCTTCGCCGCCGAGCAGCGAGCGGATGTCACATCGCTACGGGCAGAGCGTAGAACCGACGGGACACGGTCCTACCGCATGATCGAGGGCGAGCCACTGCCGACGAGCTACGGCCTCGACCTGTACGAGCGGGTCTTCGCCGACTGAGGTCGCCGTCACCTCAGCGCTGGCGACGCCTCCACCCACACGTGCGACCAACCCAGCCGTGCGGCTGCGTGCGACACCCATCCCGGATCGAGGAGAACCTGGTGGCGTCGTCCGCGGACCAGGTAACGTGCGACGTGACGGCGGAGGGGCTCGCCGACAACCGCGGTTCTCCGCCAACGGTCCCTACCCACTGGGTAGGAGGCCGCATGGACACGATCGCGACGAGCAGATCCACTGTGCCCTCCCGCAGCCGGCACCGGCGGCTCCGGGATCTGCTAACCGACCTCAGCACGCGAGTGCCCGGTCCACGCCGGCCCGCCGCCGAGGAGCTGGTCCATCGCCTCGAGCAGGGCCGCCTGCGCGCCGTGGTCCTCGGCGAGGCCAACCGGGGCAAGAGCACGCTGGTCAACGCGCTGCTCGGCCGACCGGTGATGCCGACCGGCGTCGTCCCCGTCACCACCGTGATCACCGACGTGGTCCACGGCGACGAGGACGGACTCGACGTGCGGTTCCTGGACGGGAGCCGACGAGAGTACGGCCTGGGCGACCTGGCGAGTCTGGTCACCGAAGACGCGAACCCGGCGAACCAAGCCGGCATCGCGTCGGTCACCGTGCGACTGCGGGCGCCCCTGCTGGCCACCGGCATCGAGCTCGTCGACACCCCCGGGATCGGGTCCGTCTTCGACCACAACACCGCCTCCGCACGGGAAGCGATGCGCTCGATGGATGTCGCCGTCCTCGTCCTGACCGCGGACGCTCCGATGTCCTCGGCCGAACGCGACCTCCTCGCGGCTGCGGCGGGAACCAGCATCCGGATCCTCTGCGTGCTGAACAAGGTCGACTACCTCGACGAAGGCGACCGCGAGCAGGCCCTCGCCTTCGTCGCGCGCAACGTCAAGGAGGCGCTCGGAGCGCAGATACCCATCTTCGCCTGCAGCGCACGGGAACCCGAATCCCCCGGGCTGGCGGCGCTGAGCACCGCCCTCCTGTCGGGAACGGACCCGACGAAGGACCTGGTGACCTCCGTCGCCGCCGCGGCGATCCGACTCGCAGCTGCCTCGCTGGACGACCTCGCCGTGGCCGCCGCCACCCTGGCCGCCGAGGACGAGCAATCCCGCAAGCAGCTCGACCGCTTCCGCGACCGCCTGGCCCGAACGACGCGGAGATCCGACCGAATCACCGACCGCGTCGAGTCCCTGAGCCGAGGCCTGCTGCACGACCTCGACGACACCTCGGCGGTCACGTCCGCCCGGCTGCGCAGGCAGGTGGACGAGATCCTCTCCGCGGCCTTCAGCGGGAACCTGGCCCAGACCCCGACCCCCGCTCTGGAGGACGAGGCACGTGCCCTCGTCGCGGACGCGCTGCGTCCAGGCCTCGACCACTGGCGAGATACCGGTCGGCGCCAGCTCGACGACGGCCTGACCGGGATCGCCGACGAACTCTCACGCGATCTGGAGACAGACCTCGGCGACGTCCGGCAGGCAGCTCGAGACCTGATCGGGCTGGACCTCGTCCTGGATGCACCGCGGGTCTCGCTGCCCGCCGACCACGGCTTCCTCCACACGCTGTCCCCAGCGCCTGGCCAGACCGAGCTCACGGCACGCGCGCTGCGCCGCCGCACGCCCGGTGTACTGGGCAGACGGTGGATCGAGAACCGGGTCCGCGCCGATGCCCGACGGCTGGCCGACGCCCAGGTGGGCCGGGTGCGCGCGGACCTGCAGGAACGACTCACCGAAGCCACTCGCGTGCTGGCGCGCCGATGCGCCGACCAGCACGCGGAGTCCTTGGACCGGCTCGGCGAGGCGATGAGAACAGCCGCCGCGGCCCGCAGCGGGAGGCACGATGACGTCGCCACGACCCGCACCGGGCTGGCGGCCGATCAGGCTGCCGTGGCCGGGCTGATCGAGGCGCTGCGAGAACTGCGGGCCGAGTTCGCGCCGGAGGGACAACGATGACCGGGATCTGGGCGCAGGCAGCACTGTGGCTCGGCCTGGCGCTGCTGGCCTCCCTCGTCTCGATCTGGCTGAAGATGGCGACCGCCCTGTCCGAGATCGTGGTCGGCACCATCGCGCAGCTGGTGATCGGCGTCGCGTTCGGCGCTGCGCTGCTGCGCGGCGACCCCAGCTGGGTCCTGTTCCTGTCCGGTGCAGGCGCGATCCTGCTGACGTTCCTGGCCGGCGCAGAGCTCGACCCGGTGGTGTTCAAGCAGAACTGGAAGCAGGCCACCGCCATCGGGCTGGTCAGCTTCGCCGGGCCGTTCCTCGGCTGCGCGGCACTTGCCCACTGGGTGCTGCGCTGGGACGCTCAGGCGAGCTGGCTGGCCGGCATCGCCATGTCGACGACCTCGGTCGCCGTCGTGTACGCGGTGATGCTCGAGTTCGGTTTGAACACCACCTACTACGGCAAGACGGTGCTCGCCGCGTGCTTCGTCACCGACCTCGCCACGGTGCTGGCACTAGGGCTGATCTTCTCCCCGTTCACCGTCAAGACCCTCATCTTCCTCGGCGTCGGAGCCGTCGCGATCGTTGTGTTGCCCAAGGTGGTTCCGGTCATCTTCACGCGGTACGGCGGGCGGCCCTCCGAGCTGGAGGCCAAGTTCCTGCTCGCCACGCTCTTCGGGCTCGGCGCGCTGGCCACCTGGGCGGACAGCGAGGCGGTCCTGCCGGCGTACCTGATCGGAATGGTCCTGGCCAGCACCGTGGGCCGCGACCACGCCCTGATCCGCCGGCTGCGGACTCTGACCTTCGGACTGCTCACGCCGTTCTACTTCATCCGCGCAGGAGCCCTGGTCTCGGTCCCGGCCCTGGTCGCAGCCCCGATGGCGTTCGTCGCACTCCTGGTGACCAAGGTGGGGTTCAAAGTGGTCGGCGTCTACCCGGTCACCCGCCGGTACGGCTCCCCGAAGAAGGAGGGCATGTATACGACGCTGCTGATGTCCACCGGGCTGACCTTCGGCACGATCGCTTCCCTGTTCGGGCTCTCCCACGGGCTCGTCGACCAGGCCCAGTACTCCGCCCTGGTCGCCGCCGTCATCGGCAGCGCCGTCATCCCGACCCTGATCGCCAACGCCTTCTTCCTGCCGCGGCACCTGCTCCCGCAGACCACCGTGCAGGAGCGGGACGACGTGCAGGAGCGGGACGACGTGCTGGCCGCACCGTCCCTGTCACCCGACGTCGAGGAGACGCCATGATCCACAACCTGCTCGTCGGGTACGACGGTTCTACAGCGTCGGACGCCGCCTTCGACCTCGGTCTCGACCTGGCTCGCCGCTACGACGCGGACCTGCACGTCCTGTCGGTGGCCCGCCCACCGGAGTTCGGCGAGGACGTCGAGACCGAGGCGGTCATCGAGCAGACTCAACGCCACTTCGATCGCGTCCTGTTTCCGCTGCAGGCTCGCGCCGACGGTGTGCGATCCCACTTCCACGTCGTCGTCGGGCATCCGGCCGAGCAGCTCGTGCTGTACGCCGAGCGGCATCACGTCGACCACATCGTGGTGGGCCACCGTGGCCACTCCCGCTTCGACCGCTGGCTGACGGGCTCGGTGGCGAAGCGGGTGGTGTCCTACGCGCCCTGCGCCGTGACCGTGGTGCGCCCACGTGCCTGAGGCGGAGGAGACACCCGAGCCGAAGGCACCACGGTCGAACGTCGTCCTCCTGGGCCAGCTCTCGTTCCTGTCCGGCGCGGCGCAGGAGATGATCTACCCGCTGATCCCGACGTTCGTCGTCCTCACCCTGGGTGCCTCGCGCACCCTGCTCGGCTTCGTCGAGGGCCTGCTCATGGTCGGGGTCACCGTGGCTCGCCTCGGCTCCGCCTGGCTGCTCGACCATCGGGCCTCGCCGCGCCGCATCCTGCGCATCGCCTACACCGCGTCCCTGGTCTCCCGACCGCTCCTGGCGCTGGTCTCCTCCGTCGGCGCTGTCGTCGTCCTGCGGACGGTCGACGGACTGGGCAAGGGCGGCAAGGACGCGCCCAAGGACCTGCTCGTCTCCATCGACGCGACCGACGCCCGCGCCGGCCGGGCGTTCGGGATCCTCCGCGCCCTGGACACTGCCGGATCCGTCGCAGGACCGCTCATCGCGGGCGGGCTGCTGCTCGCCTTCGGCCACGGCAGCAGCGGGCTGCGCATCGTGTTCGCACTCTCGGCGATCCCGGCGATCGCGGGACTCTGGACGCTCCGCCAGGTGCGCGACGCCCCACCCGCACCGCACGGCGTTGACGAAGCGATCACGCCGTTCCCCCGCCGGTTCAAGGTCTTGTTGGTCGCGGTGCTCGTCTTCGGGCTGGCGAACTCCTCCGACACCCTGTTGCTGCTGCGGGCCAACGCCGGAGGCATGTCCGCCGCCCAGCTCGCGTTCGCCTACGCGTTGGTCAACCTGGTCTACGCCGGGATGGCCGTGCCGATGGGGTCGCTGTCCGACCGGGTCGGGCGCCGCCCGCTCCTCATCGTCGCGTGGGCCGTGTACGCGGTCGCCTACCTCGGCTTCGCCGTCGCCACGAACGCCTGGCAGCTGTGGGCCCTGTTCGCGTTCTACGGGATCTACTACGCCACGGCCGAAGGCACCGTCAAGGCGTGGGTTGCGTCCCTCGTCCCCGTCGAGAGACGGGGTGCCGCCTACGGGCTGCTCGCGGCATCGTCCGGGGTGCTGGTGCTCCCGGCGAGCGTGCTCGCCGGCGCGCTGTGGGACCACGTGTCGCTCGCCGCGGCGTTCGCCGTCGGCGCGGTGTTTGCCGTCGCCGCACTCAGCATCCTCGTCCTGTCACCCAGCCTGCGTCGTGCGGCCCTCGATGGCTGACGCCCTGCCCTCCCGCAGCGGCATCGTCGGATGCTCAGGGCTACGTTGAAATCGTTGGAAGATCAATGGGAAAGGGTCGTCATGTCGTTCTCGTTCAAGTCCGCACGTGCGCTGGAGATTCTCGATTCGCGTGGTCGCCCGACCCTCTCGGTCGTCGTCACGCTCGGCGACGGCTCGACCGGAGCTGCGGGTGTCCCCTCGGGTGCCTCGACCGGGTCACGAGAGGCGGTCGAGCTGCGGGACGGCGATGCAGCGCGGTTCTCCGGCGGTGGCGTGCTCACAGCGGTCGCGAACGTGAATGGCGAGATCGCCGAACTGCTGACCTCGCGCTCGTTCGACTCCCTCGCCGACGTCGACGCGGCGCTCATCGCGCTGGACGGGACACCGAACAAGGCACGGCTGGGTGCCAACGCGATCGTCGGAGTCTCGATGGCGACCTCACGCGCCCTGGCCACAGCTGCCGGCGTGGAGCTGTTCGAGTGGCTCCCCACGGGCGGGCCGGCGCGGCGGCTTCCCGTGCCGTGCTTCAACGTCCTCAACGGCGGCGCGCACGCACCCAACGCCCTGGACTTCCAGGAGTTCATGATCTCCCCCCTCGGCGCTCCCTCGATGGCCGAGGCCGTCCGCGCCGGCGCCGAGGTCTACGCCGCGCTGCGCAAGCGCCTGGCCTCGGGAGGCCATGCGACCGGCCTGGGCGACGAGGGTGGTTTCGCCCCGAACCTGGCTGAGCCCGAAGAGGTCCTGGCCACCATCGTCGCGGCGATCACCGACGCCGGCTACACCCCAGGGCGCGACAGCGTCGCGATCGCGCTCGACCCGGCCGCATCCGAGTTCGCCCAGCCCGACGGCACCTACCGCGTCAACGGCCAGACCCTGACCAGCGGCGACATGATCGACCGGTACGACGCGATGATCACCGCGTACCCGATCTGGTCCATCGAGGACGGCCTCGGCGAGGCGGACCACGACGGCTGGCAGAAGATCACCGCCCGCCTCGGCGACCGCATCCAGCTCGTCGGCGACGACAACTTCTGCACCAACCCCGCGATCATCACCGAGGCCATCGCGGACGGCATCGCGAACGCCGCCCTGATCAAGCTCAACCAGATCGGCACCGTCACCGAGACCCTCGACGCCATGACCATCTGCCACCAGGCCGGGTACGCACAGATGGTGTCGCACCGCTCGGGAGAGACCCTGGACACCTTCATCGCCGACCTCGCCGTCGCGACCGGGTGCGGCCAGCTCAAGACGGGTGCGCCGGCGCGCGGCGAGCGCGTCGCGAAGTACAACCGGCTCCTCGAGATCGCCGCCGGTCGACCCGACCTGCCCTACGGGATCACGCTTTAGACGGTTCGACGCACCGCGTCGTAGGTGAGGCGACCGTGAACGACAGTCGCGACTGAGGGGAACGCTCCGAGCTCCGCGCCCTGGCTCGGCTCCCGCGGCGGTTGCGCTTCCAGGGCTGCCGCTGGACCCCGAAGCCGTATCGGCCTGTCTTGGCTACACGATCATCGACGCCAACCCACCCGCGTAGCCGCCCCATCGGCGTCGACGTCGCGTCAGTGGTGCAGCGCGGCCGAGCCTTCGCGGGCCGCGTAGTAGACGAGCACGAAAGCCGCCAGCGGATCGGCCCGCCACCATCCCAGCCACGAGTTGAGCACCAATCCCACCAGTACGGCTGCAGCAAGGATCCCGTCAATCAGGGTCACTCGACCCTCCGTCAACAGAACCGGATTGGCCAGCGCGCGCCCCGTCCGAGCCTTTCCTGCAGCGAGAGAGAACATCACGAACGCCGTGGCCCCGGTCCAGGCGATGCCGATCGGGCTTGGATGCGGCGCGAACCGCGTCGCCAGCACCGCCACGCTCTGCACCGCCAGATAGACCGCCAGGACAAGGAACGCGACACCGATCAAGCGGAGGGCTCGCCGCTGCCGATCCTCCCCCGTGCCGGACAACTCCCAGATCACGACAGTGCTGGCACCGATCTCGATCAGTGAGTCCAGGCCGAACCCCGCCAACGCCACCGAGCGCGCCGCGATTGCAGCCGCCGCCAGCACAGCCACGCCGACGACGTTCCACCCGAGGGTGATCGACTCCAAGACGTAGCCCCGTCGCAGCAGACGAACCTTGGTCGCGT
>JAJXTD010000033.1 GCA_021784035.1 Actinomycetes bacterium
CTCACGCGGCTGTGCCGCGACCGGTGCCACTACTGCACGTTCGCCACGGACCCGGCGTCCCTGCGCCGCGACGGCCACGGCATGTTCCTCGGTCCGGACGAGGTGCTCGCGATCGCCCGCGCCGGTGCCGCGCTCGGCTGCAAGGAGGCGCTGTTCACCCTCGGCGACCGTCCCGAGGACCGCTGGCCGGCCGCGCGCGAGTGGCTCGATGCCCACGGCTACGACGACACCCTGTCCTACGTCCGCGCGATGGCCGTGCGGGTGCTCGAGGAGACCGGCCTGCTCCCGCACCTCAACCCGGGAGTCATGAGCTGGCAGGAGATCGGACGGCTCAAGCCCGTCGCGCCGAGCATGGGGATGATGCTCGAGACCTCGTCGCGGCGGCTGTTCGAGACACCGGGGGAGCCGCACTTCGGCAGCCCGGACAAGGACCCCGACGTACGGCTGCGCGTCCTCGCCGACGCCGGTCGCCAGGCCGTCCCGTTCACCACCGGCATCCTCGTCGGGATCGGGGAGACGCCGCGCGAGCGGGTCGAGTCGGTGCTCGCGATCCGGCGCGCGGCGCGTGAGTACGGCCACGTGCAGGAAGTCATCGTGCAGAACTTCCGGGCCAAGCCCGACACCGCGATGCGCGACGACGCCGACCTACCGCTCGACGACTACCTCGCCGCCATCGCCGTCACCCGGCTGCTGCTCGGTCCGCGCATGCGCGTGCAGGCGCCGCCGAACCTCACCGACATCGGCGAGGTCGCGCTGCTGCTCCGCGCCGGCGTCGACGACTGGGGTGGCGTGTCCCCGCTGACGCCGGACCACGTGAACCCCGAGCGGCCCTGGCCGCACCTCGACGAGCTCGCCCGGCGCACGGCTGACGCCGGCTTCGTGCTGCGCGAGCGGCTCACCGCTCACCCGGAGTACGTCCTGCGGCCCGACCCGTGGCTCGACCCGCGCGTGCGGGCCCACGTCGCCGCGCTCGCGGAGCCCGGCGGCCTCGCCGTCGAGGGCCGCTCCCCCGTGGGATCGCCGTGGCAGGAGGCCGACACCGGTTACGACGCCTTCGCCGCGGCCAACGCCGGCGGGCGCACCGACCTGCACGAGACCGTCGACACCACGGGCCGCACGGGCGACCGGCGCGGCGACTTCGACCAGGTCTACGGCGACTGGGGCGCGATCGGCGATCACGCGACCGACATCGCTGCACGCGCTCTGGTCGCCGGCAGCTCAGCGGTCACGCGGCTCGACGCCGACGTCCGAGCCGGGCTCGCGCTCGCGGCCGAGGACCCCGCGGCCCTCGCGCACCCGGACAACGCCGCGCTCGCCGTCGCCCTGATGTCGTGCGACGGCGACGCGCTCGACGCGCTTGCCCGCATCGCCGACGACGTACGCCGTGACGCTGTCGGCGACGACGTGACGTTCGTCGTGACGCGCAACATCAACTTCACCAACGTCTGCTACACCGGCTGCCGCTTCTGCGCGTTCGCGCAGCGCCGCACGGACGCCGACGCCTTCACCCTCTCCCTCGACGAGGTCGGCGACCGCGTCGCCGAGGCCTGGGACGTCGGCTGCACCGAGATCTGCATGCAGGGCGGCATCCACCCCGACCTGCCGGGCACGGCGTACTTCGACCTGGCCCGTGAGGTCAAGCGGCGCGCCCCCGACGTCCACCTGCATGCGTTCTCGCCGATGGAGGTCGTCAACGGCGCGACCCGGTCCGGGATGTCGATCCGGGAATGGCTTCTCGCCGCGAGGGAATCGGGCCTCGACTCGATTCCCGGCACCGCCGCGGAGATCCTCGACGACGACGTCCGCTGGGTCCTCACCAAGGGCAAGCTCCCCACCGCCGCGTGGGTCGACGTCATCACCACCGCGCACGAGGTCGGCATCCCCTCGACCTCGACGATGATGTACGGCCACGTCGACAACCCGGCGCACTGGGTCGCGCACCTCGCGCTGCTGCGGCAGGTCCAGGAGCGCACCGGCGGGTTCACCGAGTTCGTCGCGCTCCCGTTCATCCACCACAACGCGCCGGTCTACCTCGCCGGCGTCGCCCGCCCCGGCTCCACCCGGCGCGACGACCGCGCGGTCCACGCGATGGCCCGCCTCATGCTCCACGGCGCCATCGACCACATCCAGTGCTCCTGGGTGAAGCTCGGCACCGAGGGCGTCGTCACGATGCTGCAGGGCGGCTGCGACGACATCGGCGGCACGCTCATGGAGGAGACCATCAGCCGCATGGCCGGTTCCCAGCACGGCTCGCGCAAGAGCGTCGAGGAGCTCGAGGCACTCGCGGCGGCGGCCGGGCGGCCGGCCCGCCAGCGCACGACGACGTACGGCGAGGTCCCCGCCGAGCGGCTCGCGGCCGCCCGGCGCGTGCCCCTGCCGCTCGAGTCCGTCACGTTACGTGCACAGTAAGTGACTATCAGTAGCGTCACGATTCCCCGTCGGGGTTGACGCGGCACTCCTTACACGCGTGTAATTCACCCCGTGTCGCCCACGGACTGTGTCCGACACCACGTCAGGCCCCGCGTGTCGCGAGCGCGCGGAGCCAGGGTCGAGGAGGTACCGCGGTGAGCCAGGCCACCGTCCTGCCGATGACCGACGCCGAGGAACTCGGCTGGCAGGAGCGCGCACTGTGCGCTCAGACAGACCCGGAGGCGTTCTTCCCCGAGAAGGGCGGCTCGACCCGCGAGGCGAAGCGGGTCTGCACCACCTGCGAGGTCCGTGTCGAGTGCCTCGAGTACGCCCTCGACCACGACGAGCGGTTCGGCATCTGGGGCGGCCTCTCCGAGCGGGAGCGCCGTCGTCTCAAGAAGGCCGCCGTCTGATCCACCGGGGCCGGCGCCCGGTCGCCGGTCACCGGGTCGGGGGACTCATCCGCGTCGCATAGGGTGCTGGGCGCCATGGTCAACGACGTCCCCGCCCTCGAGCCCGAGGAGCCGCTGGGCCAGCTGCGCCGGCTCGGCGACGAGGTCCGCGAGCTGGCCTCCGACCTGCCCGGGGACGTCGACGACGTCAGCGACCTGCTCGAGCCGCGCCGCTCCGGCGCATCCCGTCCGACCGCGGGTCCCGATCCCGACGACGACCCGGCCGAGCTCGCCGAGCCCGACGAGGAGGACGACCTCCCGCCCCGGACGCACCGCGTCACCGCGGTGATCGTCGCCCACGACGGCGCCCGCTGGCTGCCTGCCGCGCTGACCGCGCTCGCCCGCTCGACCCGGCGGCCCGAGCGTGTCGTCGCCGTCGATACCGGGTCCACCGATGCCACGCCCGACATGCTCGTCCGGGCCGCGACCGCGGGACTCGTCGACCGGGTCGTCACCCTGCAGCGCGACGCCGGCTTCGGCACCGCCGTCGGTGCCGCGCTCGCGACGTCGTCGGGCAGCGCCGAGGACGCGGTCCCCGTCGCCGCGGACGACACCGTGCGCTGGGTGTGGCTGCTGCACGACGACTCCGCGCCGGCGCCGACCGCCCTCGTCGAGCTGCTGCGGCACGCCGACCACGAGCGCTCGGCCGAGATCCTCGGGCCGAAGCTGCGCGGCTGGCGCAACCAGGACGTCCTCGTCGAGTGCGGCGTGACCGTCGCCCGGTCGGGCAACCGGGTCACCGGTCTCGAGCGCCGGGAGCTCGACCAGGGGCAGCACGACGGCGTCGGCGACGTCCTCGGGGTCAGCAGCGCCGGCATGCTCGTCCGCCGGGACGTGTGGGACGAGCTGGGCGGGTTCGACCCCTCGCTGCCGATGTTCCGTGACGACGTCGAGTTCTGCTGGCGCGCGCGCCGCGCGGGCCGCCGCGTCGTCGTCGCGACGTCCGCGGTCGTCCACCACCGCGAGGCCGCGACGCACGGCCGCCGTCCGGTCGACGCCGGCTCGCCGAAGCACCCCGACCGCCCGGCGCGCATCGACCGCGTCGCCGCCATCCACCTCATGCGCTCGCACGCCACCGGTCTCCGCGGTCCCTACGTGACGCTGCGGCTGCTCCTCGGCTCGCTCCTGCGGGCCGTCGGGCTGCTGCTGGCGAAGGCGCCGCACACCGCCCGCGACGAGTGGGGCGCCTTCCGCGACGCCGTGCGCGACCGGTCCCGCCTGCGCGCGTCGCGCGCGCGCGTCGCGGCGGCGGCCGCGCTGCCCGGCGCGGTGCCCGAGTCCGACGTCCGCACGCTGCTCGCGCCGCGCGGCACCCAGGCGCGGCACGTCCTCGAGTCGGTCGCCGACCTGGTGGCCGGCCGCGAGACCGCCGACGCGAGCCGTTCCGTCCTCGACTCCACGACCGACGACCCAGACGGCTGGTACGCCGAGGACCGGCGTACCTCTCGGCTGCGCCGCGCTGCGCGCCGCCCCGGCGTCCTGCTCGTCCTCACGCTCGTCCTCCTCACCCTCGTCGCGGTCCGCGGCCTGCTCGGCGACGGGGTGCTGCTCGGCGGCGCGCTGCTCCCGGCCCCGGAGGGTGCGGGGGACCTCTGGGCGAGCTACACGACGGCGTGGCACGAGGTCGGGCCGGGCTCGTCGGCGGACTCGCCCGCGTGGCTCGTCCCCCTGACGCTCCTCGCGTTCGTGCTGCGCGGGTCGGCGACGACCGCGGTCGACGTCCTGCTGCTCGGACTCGTCCCGCTCGCCGGGCTGACCGCCTACCTGTCGCTGCGGGGCGTGGTGTCCCACGTCTGGGTGCGGGTGTGGGCGGCGGCCACCTACGCCACGCTCCCGGCGGTCACCGGGGCGATCTCCGGCGGCCGCATCGGCACCGCAGCGTCGATCGTGCTGCTGCCCTGGCTCGTGCGGTCGTGCGCCCGGCTGGTCGGGGTCGGGCAGGCGCCCACGTGGCGGCGCGCGTTCGGCACGGCGCTGCTGCTCGCCGTCACGGCGTCGTTCACGCCGGTCGTGTGGCTCGTCGCGGTCCCCCTCGCCGTCGTCGCGGGGCTGACCGTCGTGCGCGACCTCGCCGGCCGGCTCCGGCTGCTCGTCGCGGTCCTGCTCCCGGTCGCGCTGCTCGTGCCGTGGAGCCTGCGCCTCGTCCGCGAGCCCGGCCTGCTCTGGCTCGAGCCCGGTCTCGTCGGGCCCACCGACCTGCGGCTGCAGCCCTACGACGTCCTGGCGCTGCGTCCCGGCGGCGTGGGGTCCACCCCGCTCTGGCTCGCCACCGGGCTGCTCGTCGCCGCCGTCGTGGCGCTGGCCGTGCCGGGCGGCCGGCGCTACCCGGCGGCCGCGTGGGTCGTCGGCGTCGTGGGCCTCCTCGCCGGGGTCGCGCAGTCGGTGCTGCGCGTCCAGGTCGACGCCCTCCCCGACCCGGTCGCCCCGTGGCCCGGCGTCGCGACGGCGATCTGGGGCGGCTCGCTCATCGTGGCGTCGGCGTTCGCCGTCGACCGGCTGCCGCGGCGCCTCGCGGGCGCCAGCTTCGGCTGGCGTCAGCCCGCGGCCGCCGTCGTGGCCGTCCTCCTCCTGCTCGCGCCGGCCGCATCGCTCGGGCTGTTCGTCCTCGGCGTCGACGGGCCGCTCACCCGGGGGTCCCGCGAGGTGCTCCCGGCGTACGTCGCGGCCGAGATGCGCGGCACCGACCGGCCGCGCTCGCTCGTGCTGCGCCGGGTCACCGACGGCCGGCTCGTCTACGACCTGCTCGCCGCCCCCGAGCCTCAGCTCGGCGACGTCGACGTCGCCCCGCCGGTGGAGGTGTCGGCGGTCCTCGACAAGCTCGTCGGGCGGCTGGCCGCGGGCCTGGGGGCGGACGAGGTCGATGCCATCGCGACGCACGGCATCCGCTACGTCGTCCTCTCCGACGCCGGCGGCCGGGACCGCGGCCTGGTGGAGTCGCTCGACTCGCAGCGCGGCCTGCGCCGGCTCTCGGCGCAGGACGGCGCCGCCGTCTGGCAGGTCGTCCCGACGTCGAGCCGGGTGCAGGTCATCGACCCGCCCGAGGCGGTCGCGTCCGGCACCGTGCCGGTCCGCGTCTCGCGGACCGTTCCGACGCTGCCCGGCGACCCCTGGACGACGCCCAGCGTCGACACGACGATCCCCGCCGGCAAGGCCGGTCGCACGATGGTCGTCGCGGAAGCCGCCGACAGTCGCTGGACCTGGACGGTCGACGGCGCTCCGGTCGTCCCGACGTCGCCCGGCGTCACCGGCTACGACGTCCCGGTCGACCCCGCGCTGCAGCACGCCGGACTCGTCGCGGCGGCCGTGCCCGCGACCGTTGCGTTCGACGGCTCCTCCCGCCGTGCCTGGCTCTGGGCGGAGGCCGCGGTGGTGTTCGTCGCCCTGCTGCTCGCCCTGCCCTCGCGCCGGGCCGAGGACGACGACGACAGCGACACGTTCGAGGAGGGTCCGGGCGCGGCCGGCGTACCGCCCCGGGCTGCGGCGACCGGCCCGGCGACGGACGCGGGTCCCGGCGGGGCACCGGGGACACCGGCCGCCACGCCGACCGAGCCCGTCGGGTCAGGAGCGCCGTCATGACCACCCCCGTCACCGCACCCACGGGCCGGGCCGCCGGCGCGCCGCCCCTGCGGGACCGGGTGCGCCGCGCGCTGCGCCGCCCTGCCGTGACCGTCGCGGTCGCGCTGGCCGCCGTCCTCGCCGTGGTGGGGCTCGGCCAGCTGGGTGTCCCGACCGTCGTCGCCGCCGACAACACCCCCCTGCCCGAGCCCGTGGCGTCGACCGAGCTGGTGTGCCCGGTGACCACGGCCACTGCCGCGCTCGTCTCGACCGTCAGCGCGGGGGTCGCCTCGCTCGCGACGGTCACCAACGGCGTGGCCACGCTCGCCGACCTCACCACCAAGGCCGCGGCCTCCCAGCCGCAGGTCATCACCGAGCCCGGCCGCACGGTGACCCGCGTCGTCACGGGCAAGCCCGGTCCGGCCCTGCTCGCCCGGGCCACCGGCTCGTTCGCGGCCGGCTTCGGGGCCGACCAGACGATCCGCTCGGGACAGGGGAGCAGCCGCGGCCTCGCCGTCTCCCCGTGCGCCCGGCCGGTCACCGACGCGTGGCTCGTCGGTGGCGGCACGACGGTCGGGCGGCTCACGCAGGTGCTGCTCGTCAACGACGACGACCGGCCCGCGCAGGTCGACCTGCTGGTGTACGGCCCGAAGGGTCCCGTCGACGCGCCCGGCGGCTCGGGCATCGTGCTGCCGGCGTCGTCCCGGCGGCAGGTGCGCCTGGACACCCTCGCGCCGAACCAGGTGGTCACCGCGGTGCACGTCCTCGCGCGCAGCGGTCGGATCGGCGTCTCCGGTCTCGACCAGCAGGCCAACGGACTCATCCCGCTGGGCATGTCGCTGCTGCCGGCCACCCAGCCCGGTCGGCGCGTCGTGATCCCGAACATCCCCTCACCCGTCCACTCGGCGCGGCTCGACCTCCTCTCGCCCGACACCGACGCGACCGCGAAGATCCTGCTGCTCACCGACGACGGGGCGATCGCGCCCGTCGGCATCGACCAGGTGTCGCTTCCGGCCGGCCGGGTCACCTCGATCGACCTCACCGGTGCGCTCGCGGGGATGCCCGCCGGCCTGGTGGTCACGGCGACGGCCGACGTCGTCGCCGCGGTCGAGGTCCGCACGGGCGAGGGCGCCGACCTCAAGGAGAAGGACACGGCCGCGGGCACGCCGGCTCTCACCCGCCCCGGCGTCGTCGTCGGCCTGGCCCGCAACCAGCTGACGCACAAGGTGATCGTCGCTGCGCCCGCCGCCGCCGCGGACGTGCTGTTCGAGCTGTTCGTCCCGGGCCGCGCCGACGCCGTGTGGCGGCAGGACGTCCCCGTGCCGAGCGGTGCGGTGCGGCGCGTCACGATCCCCGTGACCACGCCGTCCGCGACGTCGATCCTCGTCGTGACGCCAGTGTCGGGCGGACCGGTCTACGCCGGCCGCCAGGTGACCGAGGCGGGTGCACGCGGTCCGATGATCGCGCTCGCTCCCATCTATCCCACGCGGGCGACCGCGCTCGTGCCGGTCGTCGTGTCGCTCCCCGGGTCCTCGGTCCGCTGAGCCGCGACGCGGTCCGCCGTCACCCGTCCGCGCGCTCGTCGTAGGACGGGTCGAGCTCGGACGGCGAGAGCCCGAGCAGGTCCGCGAGCTGCTCGGCCACGAGGTCGCGTACGAGGTCGACGCGGGAGAGGTGGTCCGGGGCGCGCAGCTCCACCGGCCGCCGGTAGACCACGATCGTCGCGATCCGCGACCCGGAGGCGTGCCGGTGCCCGGCGAGCGGCACCTCGGCGAGCCCGTCGAGCGCCGGTGCGGTGGGCACGTCCGGTACGTCGACGATCTCCACGTCGACGGCGGCCAGGCGAGGGCCCCACCGAGGCTCGAGCCGGTCGACGGCGGCGACGACGAGGTCGCCGAACTGCTCGGACCGGGGGACGGTCGCGGGGGAGGTGGCCGGGGCGAGCGGACCGCGCAGGCCGCGCGCGTGCCGGTCGCGGCGGCGCGGACCTGACATGCCGCCAGGGTAGGCCGTGCGAGTGTCGGCGTGCCGCTCCCGTGCGCCGTCGGTCCAGGACCGTAGTGTCGCCCCCGTGAGCCCCGTCCGCCGCTGTTCCAAGCCCTCCTGCACCCGTGCGGCCGTGGCGACGCTCACCTACGTCTACGCGGACCAGACCGCGGTGCTCGGGCCGCTCGCGACGTACGCCGAGCCGCACTGCTACGACCTGTGCGAGCAGCACTCGGTGCGGATGACGGCGCCTGTGGGCTGGGAGGTCGTGCGGCTGCAGCCCGACCCCGACGCGCTGCGCCCGTCGAGCGACGACCTCGAGGCGCTGGCCGACGCCGTGCGCGAGGCCGCCCGGCCGCGCGAGACCGTGCCGCCCATGGTCGAGGTCGGCCGCCGCGGGCACCTGCGGGTGCTGCGCCCCGACGTCGACGGCTGACCGCCCGCCCGCCGGCGTCGGTCGGATTGCTCACCTTAGGTAACGATTTGACTGCGGAGTGTGGTCACACGCGTCACATCTGCCACTCCGGTCCCGGGAGCGCTTCCCTGGGCCGGGAAAGCACCGTAATGTCCGGTCCGCACGAGCACGCGGACCCGTCGCGGGCCGCGGACCCCGGTCCGCGCCGGCAGCGCCCGCAGCACGGCCCGATCGGGGGGACCGGTCGAGCGGGGATCTGAAGGAGGACCACATGGCTCGCAGCTCGTCGGCGGCAGCGCCCGTCCCGCTCGGATCGCTCACCCAGCCGGGTGCGCGCGACGGCGCCCGGTGCCAGATGTGCCACTCCGAGCGGGTCACCCGGATCTCGATGGAGCTGACCGACGGCTCCGAGGTCGACTTCACCCACTGCCTCGAGTGCGAGCACCGCACCTGGCAGCACGGCGACGAGGTCCTCTCCGTCGACCACGTCCTGAGCCGGGCCAAGCGCACGCGTTGACCCTCGCGCCTCCCGCGGCGCCGCGGTCGCGGTCGCTCCGCGGGCGGCACGGCAGGCACGACGGGACCGATAGGGTCGACCGCGTGCTGGATGCTGCTCTGCTCGACCGCCTGATCAAGGCCTACGACGTCCGTGGCGTCGTCCCCGACGACCTGAGCCCCGAGATCGCCCGCCTCGTCGGCGCCGCCTTCGTCCGGGTGGTCGGCGCGGCGCGGGCCGACGGCGGCCCGGGGACCGTGGTGGTCGGTCGCGACATGCGGCCCTCGGGGCCGGACCTGGTCGCGGCGTTCGCCGAGGGGGTCACGTCCCAGGGCGTCGACGTGCTCGAGATCGGGCTGGCCTCCACCGACGAGCTCTACTTCGCCGCCGGCTCGCTCGACCTGCCCGGCGCGATGTTCACCGCGAGCCACAACCCGGCGCAGTACAACGGCATCAAGCTCTGCCGGACGGGCGCCTCTCCCGTCGGCCAGGACACCGGCCTGCGCGAGATCAAGGACCTCGTGCTCGCCTGGTCGGCGTCGGGCGTCCCGGCCCACGACGGCCCGGCCGGCACGGTGTCGCAGCGCGACGTCCTCGCCGACTACGCCGCCTTCCTCAACGGGCTCGTGCCGCTCGAGGGCAGCCGTCACCTCGACGTCGTCGTGGACGCCGGTAACGGGATGGGCGGCCACACCGTCCCCGCCGTCCTCGCCGGTCTCCCGCTCTCGATCACCCCGCTGTACTTCGAGCTCGACGGCACCTTCCCGAACCACGAGGCCAACCCGATCGAGCCCGCGAACCTCCGCGACCTGCAGGCGACGGTGAACGAGACGGGCGCCGACATCGGGCTGGCCTTCGACGGCGACGCCGACCGCTGCTTCGTGGTCGACGAGCGCGGCGAGATCGTCGACCCGTCCACGCTCACGGCGCTCATCGCCGCGCGGGAACTCGCCAAGCACCCCGGTGCGACGGTGATCCACAACCTCATCACCAGCGCGGCAGTGCCGGAGATCGTGCGCGAGCACGGCGGCGTCCCGGTGCGGACGCGCGTCGGCCACTCGTTCATCAAGGCGACGATGGCCGAGACCGGTGCGGTGTTCGGCGGCGAGCACTCCGGCCACTTCTACTTCCGCGACTTCTGGCGCGCCGACTCCGGCATGCTCGCGGCGCTCCACGTGCTCGCCGCGCTCGGCGAGACCCCCGAGGGCACCACGCTGTCGAGCCTGCTCGCGCAGTACACGCGCTACGCCGCCTCCGGGGAGATCAACACCACCGTGCGCGACCAGGCGGCGGTCCTGGCCCGGATCGTCACGACGTACGGCGCCCGCGAGGGTGTCGAGCTCGACGAGCTCGACGGCCTCACCGTCACCGGCAGCACCGACGGCCGGAGATGGTGGTTCAACGTGCGGCCCAGCAACACCGAACCGCTGCTGCGGCTCAACGCCGAGGGGGCCGACGACGCCCTCATGGCGACGGTCCGCGACGAAGCCCTCGCGATCATCAGGGATGGTGCCGCATGAGTCTTGACCCCGTCCTCGTCGAGGTCCTCGCCTGCCCGTGCGACCAGCACGCGCCGGTGCGGGTCGAGGGCGAGCCCCCGGTCGCCATCGTGTGCCGGCGCTGCCGCACGACGTTCCCCGTCCGCGACGGAATCCCGGTGATGCTGCTCGACGACGCGACGCCGGGCCCGCAGGGCGTCGGCGCGCACGTGGTGGACTGATCGTGCGCCACTACGCCGACGACCGGCTGCTCGACGACGTCGCCGCGCTCGCCGAGGCCGACCCGGGCGACATGCTGCGCGCGACGGCCGACGCCGGGGCCCAGGTACGCCGGGCCCTCGCCGCGACGTCGCCCGACGTGCTGCGCACCATCGCCGCCGACGGCCGTCCCCGGGCCGTCGTCGTCGCGGGGATGGGCGGCTCGGGCATCAGCGGCGACGTCCTCGGCGCCGTCTGCGGCACCGGCTGCCCGGTCCCGGTGTCCACCGTGCGCGGGTACGTCCTGCCCGGCTGGGTGGGCCCGCTCGACCTCGTCATCGCCGTCTCGTGCTCGGGACGGACGGAGGAGACGCTCGCGATCGCCACCGAGGCCGCGAAGCGTGGCACGCGGCTCGTCGGCGTCGGCGCCGTCGGCTCGCCGCTGCACGACCTGGTCCGCACCTCTCCCGGCGCCGTCTTCGTGGGCGTCGACGCCGGCGGCCTCATGCCGCGCGCCGCACTGTGGCTGCTCGCCACCCCGCTGCTGCTGGTCGCCCACGCGCTCGGCATCGCGGACGTCCCGGTGTCCGTGCTCGAGCGCGCGGCCGACGTCCTCGACGAGCGCTCCGTCGAGTGCGGGCCGGCTGCCGCGCTCGCCGACAACCCCGCCAAGCTCCTCGGCGTGCAGCTCGCCGCGTCGCTGCCCATGGTCTGGGGGACGTCGCCGGTCGGTGCCGTCGCGGCGTACCGCCTGGCCTGCCAGCTCAACGAGAACGCGAAGCTCGCGGTCGTCCACGGGGCCGTCCCCGAGGCGACGCACAACCAGGTGGTCGCGCTCGACGGCCAGCAGGTGGCGCACGACGACGACATCTTCCGCGACCCGATCGAGGACGGTGCGGGGCCGGCGCGGCTGCGCCTGGTGCTGCTCCGCGACCCCGGCGAGCACCCGCAGGACGGCCGGCGCGCCGACGTCACGCGGGACATCGCCGAGCGTCGCGACGTCCCCGTCGACGTCGTCCACGCGCCGGAGGGCCACGCGGTCGTCCGGCTCGCCTCGCTGATCGGGCTCGTCGACTGGGCGAGCGTCTACGCCGCCGTCGCGATCGGCGTGGACCCCACCCCGATCGGGCCGATCAACGAGCTCAAGGACCGCATCTCGTGAGCACCGAGGGCGGGACGAAGGCCGTCGTCGCCGCGCTGGCCGCGAACACCGGCATCGCGATCACGAAGTTCGGCGCGTTCGCCGTCACCGGGTCGAGCTCGATGCTCTCCGAGGCGATCCACTCCCTCGCCGACGCCGGCAACCAGGTGCTCCTCCTCGTCGGCGGGCGCCGGGCGCAGCGCGTGGCCGACGAGCAGCACCAGTTCGGCTACGGCCGGGTGCGCTACGTCTACGCGTTCGTCGTCTCGATCGTGCTGTTCTGCCTCGGCGGCCTGTTCAGCCTCTACGAGGGCTGGCACAAGATCCACCAGCCCGAGGCGCTGACCAGCCCTGCGGTCGCTTTCGTCGTGCTGGGCATCGCGATCGCGCTCGAGGCGTTCTCCTTCCGCACCGCGATCCGCGAGGCGAACCGCAGCCGCGGCTCGAAGTCGCTGTACGGCTTCGTGCGCGAGGTGCGGCAGCCCGAGCTGCCCGTCGTCCTGCTCGAGGACGCGGGTGCGCTCGTCGGTCTCGTGTTCGCGCTGGTCGGCGTCTCGCTCGCCGTCGTCACCGGCGACGGGCGGTGGGACGGCGTCGGTGCCCTCGCGATCGGCGCACTGCTGCTGGTGATCGCGGTGTTCCTCGCGCTGGAGATGTCCTCGATGCTCGTGGGGGAGAGCGCGGTCCCGGAGCAGACGACGGCGATCCTCGCGGCGCTCGAGGCCGAGCCGCTCGTGGCCCGCGTGATCCACCTGCGCACCCTGCACACCGGGCCCGACGAGATCCTGGTCGCCGCGAAGATCGCCGTGCAGCACCACGACACCGTCGCGGACGTGGCGGCGGCCATCGACGGCGCCGAGCGCCGCGTGCGCGCGGCCGTGCCCGAGGCCCGGTGGATCTACCTCGAGCCCGACCTGGACAGGTCTCCCTAGCCGGTCGCGTTAGCGGGGGCGGCGGGCGGGGTGGCAGACTAGGCGGTGCCCGGCGGTGCCCACTCCCGCATGAGCAGCAGGCGAACCATCGAGGCCTCGAGACGTCCGCCGTGCCCCACCCGTCCGCGGGTGTCCGATCGGAGACGCACATGTCCAGCCAGACCCATGACTTCAAGGTCGCCGACCTCGCGCTCGCCGAGTTCGGCCGCAACGAGATCCGCCTCGCCGAGCACGAGATGCCCGGCCTCATGGCCATGCGGGCCGAGTACGGCGCCAGCAAGCCGCTCACCGGTGCTCGCATCACGGGCTCGCTGCACATGACCGTGCAGACCGCCGTCCTCATCGAGACCCTGGTCGAGCTCGGCGCGCAGGTGCGCTGGGCCTCGTGCAACATCTTCTCGACGCAGGACCACGCGGCCGCGGCCGTCGCCGTGGGACCGACGGGGACCCCCGAGGCTCCGGCCGGCGTGCCGGTCTACGCCTGGAAGGGCGAGACGCTCGAGGAGTACTGGTGGTGCACCGAGCAGGTGCTCCGCTGGCCCGACGGCGCCGGCCCGAACATGATCCTCGACGACGGCGGCGACGCCACCCTGCTCGTGCACAAGGGCCGCGAGTTCGAGCTCGCCGGAGCCGTGCCCTCGACCGACCCGGGCGACTCCGACGAGTACGCCGTCATCCTCGACGTGCTGCGTCGCTCGCTGAGCGAGAGCAGCACCCGCTGGACCGAGATCGCCGCGGGCGTCAAGGGCGTCACCGAGGAGACCACGACCGGCGTGCACCGGCTCTACGAGATGCACAAGGCGGGCACGCTGCTCTTCCCGGCGATCAACGTCAACGACTCGGTCACCAAGAGCAAGTTCGACAACAAGTACGGCTGCCGCCACTCGCTCATCGACGGCATCAACCGCGCCACCGACGTCCTCATCGGCGGCAAGGTCGCGGTCGTCTGCGGCTACGGCGACGTGGGCAAGGGATCCGCGGAGTCGCTGCGCGGCCAGGGCGCCCGCGTCATCGTCACCGAGATCGACCCGATCAACGCGCTGCAGGCGGCGATGGACGGCTACGAGGTCGCCCGCCTCGAGGACGTCGTCGACCGCGCCGACATCGTGATCACGGCCACGGGCTGCTACGACGTCGTCAACGTCGAGCACATGAAGCGGATGAAGCACCAGGCGATCCTGGGCAACATCGGCCACTTCGACAACGAGATCGACATGGCCGGCCTGACCCACGAGCCGGGCGTGCGGCGCACCACGATCAAGCCGCAGGTCGACGAGTGGACCTTCCCCGACGGCCACGCGATCATCGTGCTGTCGGAGGGCCGCCTGCTCAACCTCGGCAACGCGACCGGTCACCCCTCGTTCGTCATGAGCAACTCCTTCACGAACCAGGTGCTGGCGCAGATCGAGCTGTTCACCAAGACCGACGAGTACGCCCTCGGTGTCCACGTCCTGCCCAAGCACCTCGACGAGAAGGTCGCCCGACTGCACCTCGACGCGCTCGGCGTCCGGCTCACCGAGCTGACCAAGAAGCAGGCGGAGTACCTCGGCGTCGACGTCGCCGGCCCGTACAAGCCCGACCACTACCGGTACTGACCCGATCGCAGGGACCGCGGACCCGATGACCGTCCAGCCTGACCCGGCCGCCCGGCCGGCACCGACAGGGGCGCCCTACCCGGGCGCCCCTGTCACGTACCTGGCCGCCTACGAGTCCGGCCGCGAGCTGCGCGTCCCCCGGTGGGGGATGGCGGACGTCGTCATCGCCGTCCTGCTGGCCCTGGTCGTGCCGACGATCGTGCTCGGTGCCGTCCTGGCCGCGGGGGCGGCCCGCAACGGCGCCGTCGTGCTCCTGCTCAGCCTCGTGCTCCCGTGGCTGGGGTTCGGCCTCTGGCCGATCGTCGCCACGCGCCTGCAGGGGAACGGCCCTACCCTCGACCTCGGGTTGAGCGTGAGACGGGTCGATGTCCTCTGGGGGATCGGCGGCGGCGTCGCCTGCCTCGTCCTGGGCACGGCGGCCGCGTGGCTCACCGAGCGCGTCGTCGGCAGCTTCGACTCCGCGGCCGGGGACGCCCTGGCGAACGCGGACGTGGCCCGGTGGGTGGTCTGGGTGTTCGCGCTGTGCGCGCTGGTGGGGGCGCCCCTGTTCGAGGAGCTGTGCTTCCGCGGGCTGGCCTTCGCCGCCATCGCCCGGACGGCGTCGCGGGCGGGGCTCCCGGCCGTCCCGTGGGCCACGATCGGCTCCGCGCTGCTCTTCGCGCTCGTGCACCTCGAGCCGGTGCGCATCCCCGTCCTGCTCACGATCGGGCTCGTGCTCTCGGTCCTGCGCGCGCGCACCGGACGTGTCGGCGCGAGCGTGATCGCGCACTCGCTCAACAATCTCGTCGCCGTGCTGGGCCTCGTGGCGTCGGTCACGATCCCGGGATTCTGAGCGCCGATTCCACCTCTGCCGCATCGGTTCTTGGCGGTGTCCCCGACGAATCCGCGACGTCGGGGCGACGAAGGGACATCCGACGCCGGGTCGGGACGTCGTACCCTGGACCATCACCGACGACAGGGATCCAGCATGACGGCCACCGCCACCGACGTCCCGGCGTCGCAGCGGTCGGGTACGTCGGCGTGGGTCCACCTGCCCGGGCTCGACGGCGTCCGGGCGATCGCTGTCACCGCGGTGCTGGTCTTCCACGCGGATCCGGACTGGCTACCCGGGGGGTTCCTGGGCGTCGACGTCTTCTTCGCCCTGTCCGGGTTCCTCATCACCTCGCTGCTGCTCGCCGAGCTGGGCGAGTCCGGTGCACTCCGCTTCGGCCGCTTCTACCTGCGACGGGCCCGGCGGCTGCTTCCTGCGCTGTTCCTGGTGCTCGTCGCGACCTCGGTGCTCGCGGCCACGGTGGCGCAGGACGCGGCCGCCCGCGTGCGCGAGGACGTCGTCGCCGCGTTCTTCTACGTGACGAACTGGTGGTACGTGCTGCACGGGCAGTCCTACTTCGAGGCCACCGGGCGGCCGCCGCTGCTGCAGCACCTGTGGTCGCTCGCGGTGGAGGAGCAGTTCTACCTCGTGTGGCCGCTGCTGCTGTTCGGGCTGTGGCGTCTCGGCGGGGTGCGGGGGGTCCGGATCGGCGCCCTGTCCGGGGCACTGCTCTCGACGGCGCTCATGGCGTGGATCGCCGTCCGCGACGGCATGCCGGACGTGACCGACGCCAGCCGCGTCTACTTCGGCACCGACACCCACGCGATGACGCTGCTCGTCGGCGCGGCGCTCGCGACGCTGTGGACGCCGGCGCGGATCCGCCGGACCATCACGGGGCGCGGTCGCCGCGTCATGAGCGGCGCGGGGTTCGGCACGCTCGCCGTGCTGCTCCTCATCTTCTGGTTCGTCGGGCCGACGTCCTCGGCGCTCTACCGCGGGGGCTTCCTGGTCGTCGCGGTCGTGAGCGCGGCCGTCGTCGCCTGCTCCGCCGTCACGGGCACGGCGTTCGCCGGGGTGCTGTCGCGACAGCCGCTGCGCTGGCTGGGCGAGCGGTCCTACGGGATCTACCTGTGGCACTGGCCGGTCTTCATGGTGCTGCGCCCGGGCATCGACCTCGACGCCGACGGCTGGCCGGTGCAGGTGCTGCGCGTCGCGGTCACCCTCGTCGCCGCCGAGCTCTCCTACCGCATCGTCGAGATGCCAGTCCGGCGCGGCGCCCTGGGCCGCGCCTGGGCGAGCTGGCGGACCCGAGGCCGTCTCGGCCACGCGGGCCGGGCCGCCGTCGCCGGTCTCACCGCGGTGGGCGTCGTCGCGGCCCTCGGTGTCGGTCTGAGCTCCGCGCACGAGCCGACGGTGGAGGACGCGCTCGGCGGCGTGCAGGCCGTCGGCGACGACCCGCTGACACCGACCGCGACGCCGACGACGTCACCCACGGGCACGGCCAGCCCGACGTCGAGTCCCGCCCACGTTCCGGTCACCCTGGCCGCGGGCGAGGACGCGTTCGGCCTGCGCACCACCGCCGTCGGCGACTCGGTGATGCTCGCCGCCCGTGCCTCGCTGCTCGCGACGTTCCCCTCGATCATCACCATCGACGCGCACATCAGCCGGCAGCCGATCGAGATCTACGACCGCATCCGGGCGCGCAAGGCAGCGGGCCAGCTCGGCGACGTCGTCGTGATCCACTCCGGCACGAACGGTCCCATCCACACCGCCGACCTCGTCGCCATCGTGCGGGAGCTGCAGGACCGGACGCGGGTCGTGCTGGTGACCTGCCACGGCGACCGGTCCTGGATCCGGCAGTCGAACAACGCCGTGTGGGGAGTGGCGAAGCTCTTCGCCGGCACCAACGTCCGGGTGGCCGACTGGGCCGCGGTCTCCGCGCCCCACCGCGAGTGGTTCTACGCCGACGGAATCCACACGAGGGCCGCCGGCAGCGACGCCTACGCCGCCCTCATCAAGGCGGCCATGTCGAGGTGATGCCGGCGCGGTCGGTCCGGTCGACGCGTCAGAGCCCGAGTGCGGAGACGACCGTCGTGACGACCGCCGCGTAGGCCGCGCGCCCGGCACCGTTGACGTGGATGCCGTCGCGGTAGAACCACTCCGGGTGGTGCGCGGCGGCGCGGTCCCAGTTCACCAGGACCACCCGGCGGTCGCGGTACGACGCGGCGCACGCCGCGAGTCGGGCGTTGTCGCCCGGCATCCAGGATCGCGGTCCGTGCACGGTCACCAGGAACACCCGACGCGACGTGCCGGCCGTCGCCACGAGGGCGTGGCAGTCGGCGAGCGAGACGGTGCCGTTCGTGCCGAGGTGCACGATCACGTTGCGCGGGAGCGTGCCCGCGTTGCGCGCCGCGCGCACGAGGGCGATTCCGGCGTGGAACTGGCGGCTCTCCACGGCGTCGACGCGCACGCCGCGCGCCGTGAGCTGCGCGCCGGCGCCGAGCATCACCGAGTCGCCGACGGCCCACCGTCCCGCGGCGACCTGCTCCGGGGCGGGCGGAGGGACCGGCGTCGCCGGCACGTCACTCCGGACGAGGCTGACGGGGGCGCCCGAGGCATGGGCCCCCGCGGCGGACGGGCGCGGGTTGTGCGTCACCGTGAACGTGCCGCAGCCCGCCAGCGACGCGACGGCGAGGACGCCGGACACGGCGACACCGAGCGTGCGGGGGAAGGACGGCACCCGGCCACGCTAGCCAGCCCCCGGCGCGATCGGGAAATCGATCATCCGCTCGCTCCGGCGCCGGCCGGCGCGACGGCCGGGCAGCGGGCGGCGGAGGGTCGTGGTATTTCCACGTAGTACAGTGTAGTAAATTGACGAGCACGCCACCATCCACCAGCACGGCCGGAGAGAGCCTCATGGACAGCAGCCCTCCCACCCCGACCGGCGACCTGCCGGTGCTCTCCCGGCCGTCCCGGACCGGCGGCTAGCCGTGTGCTCCTACTGCGGTTGCCGAGCCATCACGGTGATCGGCGCTCTGACCGCCGAGCACGAGGCGATCGTCAACGCTGCCGGCATGCTCAGCCGGGCCGCGGCCGTCGGCGACGCGGAGGCGGCGCGGGTCGCGGGCGCGGTCGTCGCGTCGCTGCTCGGGCCGCACACCGTGCGGGAGGAGCTCGGCCTGTTCGCCGAGCTGCGGAGCGATCCGGAGTTCGGGGAGCACATCGACGGGCTCTGCGCGGAGCACCGCGAGCTCGACGCGTACCTCTCCCGGGTGTCCGGCGGTGACGTCGGGGCCGTCGCCGCGTTCGAGACCCTGCTGCGCCGTCACATCGACCGGGAGGAGAACGGGATCTTCCCGGCCGCCGCCATCGCCCTGGACGGCGACACCTGGGACGCCGTCCAGGCGCGTGCGTGACCCGCGGACCCGGTCAGCGGGGCGGCGCGAACGGGCCTCCAGGCGTCTCCCCGGCGCCCGGCACGCCGGACGACGTCCCGGGTGGTCCCGGCCACGTCGACGCTTCCGCCGCGGGCACGGCCGGGGCGGGGAGCGCTGCCGTGCGCGGGGGCGTCCCGGCGCGGCTGGCCCGGCGCATCCGCTCGGTGAGCACCGTGAGCAGGTACGTCTCCGGCGGGGTGCCGAGCGGCGCCGGCGGGGTGACGTACGACGCCACCTCCGCGGCGAGCTGCTGACCGATCGTCGTCCGGACCCCCGGGGCGATGGACGCCGCACGCGCGAGGAACTGTCGCGCCTGCAGGACGGTGACGTCGGGCAGGCGGGTGAGGTCGAGCGTGGCGGCCCAGCCCTCGAGAGCGGGCGGCATGGCGTAGGCCAGCTGGTGCACGGCGCTCGCGACCGGAACCCGTTCGCGGATGACGACCGTGCCGGCGAAGTGGTCGCCCAGGCGCTTGCTGCGGGAGGACGCGAGCGCGCTGATGAGTCCCACGGCGCCGCTGGAGATCCAGAAGTCGACGAGCATGAACAGCGCCCGGACGAACGCGTGCCGGAACCGGACGGGGCCGCCGTCGTCGCGCACCACGCGGAGCCCGGCGGCGAGCTTGCCCAGGGAGCGCCCGCGACTGAGCGTCTCCACGAGGGTCGGCAGGCCCACGATGATGGCGACGACGGAGACGAGCGAGATCGCCGCCGCGGCCGCGCTGTCGGTCTGCGTGGCGACGGCGACGGAGAACCACACGACGACCATCAGCGCGGCGACCTGGACGACGAGGTCGAGGGCGAGGGCGAGCATGCGGCTGGGGATCTCGGCGAGCCGGAGGTCGAGCGCGACCGCCTCGCCGGTGACGGGGACGAGCGTGGTGTAGTCACCGGGCTGCGCGGACATCGCACTAGTGTCGCGGGCAGGCAGCCGTCACGGGAGGTGGCACGCGGTGGAGCTCGACTCGTTCGTCGCCGGGCACCGCGCCGAGTGGGACCGGCTCGAGGAGCTCGCCACCCGCCGCCGCCGGCTCAGCGGGGCCGAGGCGGACGAGCTCGTCGAGCTCTACCAGCGCGCCGCGACCCACCTCTCGATGGTGCAGTCCTCGGCGCCCGACCCGGCGCTCGTGAGCCGGCTGTCCTCGCTCGTGGCCACCGGGCGTGCGGCGGTCACCGGCGCGAGCGGGGCGTCCTGGTCCGACGTCGCACACGTCGTGCTGCGGTCGTTCCCGGTCGCGGTGTGGCGGACCCGCTGGTGGTGGATCGGCGTCGCCGCGGCCACCGCCCTCGTCGCCGTCACCATCGGGGCGTGGGTCGCGCGCAGCCCCGACGTCGTCGCTGCCATCTCCTCACCGAAGGACCTCAAGCAGCTCGTCGACCAGGACTTCGCCGACTACTACACGTCGAACCCCGCCGGCTCGTTCGCCTTCAAGGTCTGGACGAACAACGCCTGGGTCGCGGCGCTCGCCCTCGTCGGCGGTGCGCTGCTCTGCCTCCCGGGCGTCTACATCCTGTGGCAGAACGCGCTCAACATCGGCGTGGTCGGCGGCCTCATGGCCTACGCCGGACGCCTCGACCTGTTCTTCGGGCTCATCACGCCGCACGGGCTGCTGGAGCTCACCGCCGTCTTCGTCGCCGGTGGCGCGGGGATCCGGCTCGGCTGGCAGATCGTGAGCCCGGGGCCGCGACCGCGCTCCGTCGCCCTGGCCGAGGAGGGCCGGTCCACCCTCACCATCGCGCTCGGCCTCGTCGTCGTGCTGCTGGTGAGCGGTGTCGTCGAGGCGTTCGTCACGCCGTCGGGCCTGCCGACGTGGGCCCGCATCGGCATCGGCGCCGTCGTCTGGGTCGCGTTCCTGACCTACGTCGTCGTCCTCGGCCGGCGCGGCGTCCGGGAGGGCGATCTCGGTGACGTGGCCGACCGCGCCGCCGTCACCGAGACGCTGCCCTACGCCGGCTGACGACGGCCGACCGGGGCGCTACAGCCGGCCCGCGGTCTTGAGCGCGAGGTAGCGGTCGGCCAGCCGAGGCGCGATCTCGTCCGGCCCCGCGTCGATGACCTCGACGCCGGCGCGCAGCACGAGCTCGGTCATCCGGTCGCGGGCCGCGATCGCCTTCTCCGCCGAGGCGGCGTCGTAGACCGCTGCGGTGTCGCCGCGCGACGCGGCCAGCTGCTCGAGCCGCTCGTCGCGCACCGAGGCGAGGACGACGGTGTGCCGCGCCGCGAGCCCCGGCAGGAACGGGAGGAGCCCCTCGCGCAGCGCCGAGGGCTCGAGCGCGGTGAGCAGGACGACGAACGCGTGCTGCCGCACGCGTGCGGTCACGGCGGACACGAGCCCGTGTGCGTCCGTCTCGACGAGATGCGGCTCGACGTCGGACAGCGCCAGGGAGATGCGGGGCAGCAGCTCGTTGCCGGTGGCGCCGCGGACGTCGGCCCGCACGGCTCGGTCGAAGGCGAGCAC
>JAJXTD010000034.1 GCA_021784035.1 Actinomycetes bacterium
GCGACCCCCTCGGGCTCGGGCTCCGCAGGCGTGTGCTCGGGCTCGGTCGGCGCCGCCGCCTCGGCCGCGGCGGTCGCGGGCTCGATGCTCGCGGGCGCCGGCTCGGCCTCGGTGCTCGACAGGGCCGTCTCCACGGCCGGTTCGGCCTGGGCCTTGAGCGCGGCGGCCTCCTCGACCGCGGCCGGCGGCTCCTCGACGACGCTGACCGAGGCCGGAGCCTCCTCGACCGCAGGTGGGGCCTCTGCCGCCGTTGCCTCGGCGCCGGGCTCGGCGGGCTCCGGTCGACCGGCTGCGGGCTCCTGGACCGGCTCCGCCGCCGCCGGCTCCGCCGCCTCGGCGACCGCGGGATCGGTCGCCGAGGTCTCCGCGGCACGCTCCTCGGCCGGCTCGACGGTCCCGGGGGCCGTCGTCGGGGTCGTGGGTGCGTCGTGGTCGCGTTCTGCGGCGCTGGGCGTGCTGTCGGTGCTCATGTCCTGGTTCACTCCTCAGCCGGCCTGCGTGGTGCTGGTCGTGGCCTTCGTGATGACGGTCTTCTGGTTGGGGGCGCCGTCGCCCCCACCACCCTGCACTCCTGCGGCCGCGACCTTCTGCACGACGTCGAGGCCGGAGACCACCTTGCCCCAGATCGAGTAGCTGGGCCCGAGAGTTGTGTCCTTGTAGACGATGAAGAACTGGCTCCCGCCGGTCCCCGCGCCGGCATTCGCCATGGCCACGGTGCCGGCCGGGTAGTTGTTCGTGCCCGATGCCGGGAGGTTCTCGTCCGGCAGCTGGTAGCCCGGACCGCCCTGGCCGTCGTTCGTGGGGCTGCCGCACTGCAGCACGAAGATGCCCTGCGTGGTGAGCCGGAAGCACCCCGAGTCGCTGTAGTAGCCCTGCGCGGCCAGGAACGCCATCGACTGAGTGGTCTTCGGCGCGGCCTTGGCGTCCATCTGGATCACGACGTCGCCGCAGTTCGTGGCGAGCCGGAGGTACGTCGGCTTGTCGGTGGGCAGCGGCGAGCCGCCGGGTGCGGACCAGGTCTGGGTCTTCGTGGTGGGCGTCGGCGCCGTCGTGCAGTCCTTGGCGCTCGCCGTGGGGGAGGCCGACGCCGAGGCGGACGCGGAGGTCGACGCCGAGGCGCTGGCGGTCGCCGAAGGGCTGGACGTCGCGGAGGCGGTCGGGGTGGAGTCGCCGCGCGAGGAGTACACCAGGGCGATGACCGCCCCGCCCACGACGACGAGGCCCGCGACGACCGCGAGGACCTGGTTACGGCGGTGCTGCTGGGCCTCGCGCGCCTGGCGACGCTCCTGCTGGCGCTCGTACTTCTTGCGGGCCAGCTCGCGCTCACGCTTGTTGCTGCTCGACACGCCCTGCGTCTCCCGTCACGTCGGGGGTGGCTTCCCAGCACCCGCGCCGAGTGTAGGGAGGAGTACCGAGGAGAACGCCAGTGGGGCGGCGGGTAGGCTCTGCAGGTCGGGGAGGTTTCGCCCCGGCGACCCACCGTCCACCCGCCTGGAGGCGTCCGCCCGTGCTCGTCGTCGGCTTCCCCGCCGGTCCGTGGGGCACGAACTGCTGGGTCCTGGCGCCCGCCGCGGGGGAGCAGTGCGTCATCGTCGACCCGGGCAAGGACGCCGTCGAGGGCATCGAGGACGCCGTGCGCGAGCACGGTCTGGCCCCCGTCGCCGTCCTGCTCACCCACGGCCACATCGACCACGTGTGGTCGGTCGCCCCCGTCTGCGGGGCACGGGGCATCCCGGCGTACCTCCACCCCGCAGACCGCGCCCTGCTCACCGACCCGATGGCCGGGATCAGCGGCCAGACGCGCGACCTGCTCGCGACCATGACCGACGGCGTGCTCACGACGGGCGAGCCCGACGACGTGCGCGAGCTCGTCGACGGGATCGAGCTCGAGCTGGCCGGGCTGTCGTTCGTCGTCGACCACGCGCCGGGACACACGCGGGGCTCGGTGATGTTCCGGCGGGCCGGCGAGACCGGCGCCCCGCCGCTGCTGCTGTCCGGCGACGTGCTGTTCGAGGGGTCGATCGGGCGGACCGACCTGCCGGGCGGCGACCACGCCGCGATGCTGCGCAGCCTCACCGCCAAGGTCCTGCCGCTCGACGACGAGACCGTCGTGCTCCCCGGGCACGGAGGCACGACGACCGTCGGTCGCGAGCGCACGACGAACCCGTACCTGACGGCGCTGGCCGAGCACGTCCCGGCGCCGGGCGCACCCACGAAGGGGCTGTGACGTGAGCCGTCCCGCGCCGCTGTCCGGGTTCCCGGAGTGGCTCCCCGCCGAGCGCCTCGTCGAGCTCGAGGTCCTGGACACCGTCCGTCGCGTCTTCGAGCTGCACGGCTTCTCCTCGCTCGAGACCCGGGCCGTCGAGCCCCTCGACCAGCTGCTGCGCAAGGGCGAGATCGACAAGGAGGTGTACGTCCTGCGCCGGCTGCAGGCCGACGAGAGCGAGGGCGACGCCGGCCTCGGCCTGCACTTCGACCTCACCGTGCCGTTCGCGCGCTACGTGCTGCAGAACGCAGGGCACCTCGAGTTCCCGTTCCGCCGCTACCAGGTCCAGAAGGTCTGGCGCGGCGAGCGACCCCAGGAGGGCCGCTTCCGGGAGTTCACCCAGGCCGACATCGACATCGTCGGGCGCGACACCCTCGCCTTCCACCACGAGGTGGAGGTCGCGCTCGTGATGGCCGAGGTCTTCCGCGCGCTGCCCTGCCCGCCCGCGGTGATCCTCGTCAACAACCGGAAGCTGGCGGAGGGGTTCTTCCTCGGGCTCGGCGCGACCGACGCCGGTGCGGCCCTGCGGGCGATCGACAAGCTGGACAAGATCGGCCCCGAGAAGGTCGCGGCGCTGCTCGAGTCCGACGCCGGGCTGTCGGCCGACGCCGCGCGGACCTGCCTGCGGCTCGCCGCGATCCGCAGCGCCGACACGTCGTTCGTGGAGCAGGTGCGCGCGCTCGGCGTCGAGCACCCGCTGCTCGACGAGGGGCTCGCCGAGCTCGGCGCGGTCGTCGGGGCCGCGCACGAGCGCATGCCCGGTGCGCTCGTCGCGGACCTCAAGATCGCGCGTGGCCTCGACTACTACACGGGCACGGTCTACGAGACGCAGCTCGTCGGCTACGAGTCGTTCGGCTCGGTGTGCTCGGGCGGGCGCTACGACGCGCTCGCGAGCGACGGGCGGACGACGTACCCCGGGGTGGGCATCTCCCTCGGCGTCACCCGGCTGCTCGCGGTCCTCGTCGGCCGCGGGCTCGTGGCGGCCAGCCGGTCCGTGCCCACGTGCGTCCTCGTGGCCGTCACCGACGAGGAGTCGCGGCGCGCCTCCGAGGGCGTCGCGGCCGCCCTGCGGTCCCGCGGTATCAGCACCGAGGTCGCTCCGAAGGCGGACCGGTTCGGAAAGCAGATCCGCTACGCCGACCGGCGCGGCATCCCGTACGTGTGGTTCCCCGACGCCGAGGGCGGCCACGCCGTCAAGGACATCCGCAGCGGCGACCAGGTGGCGGCCGATCCCGGCTCCTGGCGCCCCCCGCAGGAGGACCTCGCACCCGTCGTCCGCCTGATCAGCCCCGAGAACGAGGAGATCACCCCGTGATCCGCACGCACACCGCCGGAAGCCTGCGGCCGGAGCACGTCGGTCAGACCGTGACCCTCGCCGGCTGGGTGGCCCGGCGTCGCGACCACGGCGGCGTCGCGTTCCTCGACCTGCGCGACGCCTCGGGCATCGTGCAGGTCGTCGTCCGCGACCCCGATGTGGCCCACCCGCTGCGTGCCGAGTTCTGCATCGCTGTCACCGGCGCCGTCTCGGCGCGACCGGAGGGCAACGCGAACCCCGACCTCCCGACCGGCGAGGTGGAGGTGGTCACGACCCACCTCGAGGTGCTCAGCGTCGCGGCCCCGCTGCCGTTCCCGGTGGACGACCACGTCGAGGTGGGGGAGGAGATCCGCCTGCGCTACCGCTACCTCGACCTGCGCCGCTCGGGTCCGGGTGCCGCGCTGCGCCTGCGCAGCAAGGTGAACCGCGTCGCGCGCGAGGTGCTCTACGAGCGGGACTTCGTCGAGGTGGAGACTCCCACGCTCACCCGCTCCACGCCCGAGGGCGCACGCGACTTCCTGGTCCCGGCCCGGCTGCGGCCCGGCAGCTGGTACGCCCTGCCGCAGAGTCCGCAGCTGTTCAAGCAGCTGCTCATGGTCGCGGGCATGGAGCGCTACTTCCAGATCGCGCGCTGCTACCGCGACGAGGACTTCCGGGCCGACCGCCAGCCGGAGTTCACCCAGCTCGACATCGAGATGAGCTTCGTCGACCAGGACGACGTCATCGCGGTCGGCGAGGCGGTCGTCTCCGCGCTGTGGCGTCTCGTGGGCCACGAGATCCCCACGCCGATCGCCCGGATGACCTACGCCGAGTCCATGGCGCGGTTCGGGAACGACAAGCCCGACCTGCGGTTCGGCAACGAGCTCGTCGAGTGCACCGACTACTTCGTCGACACGCCGTTCCGGGTGTTCCAGGCGCCGTACGTCGGCGCCGTCGTGATGCCCGGCGGAGCCTCGCAGCCGCGCAAGACGCTCGACGCCTGGCAGGACTGGGCGAAGCAGCGGGGTGCGAAGGGTCTCGCCTACGTCCTCGTGGGCGACGACGGCGAGCTGGGCGGCCCGGTCGCGAAGAACCTGAGCGAGGCGGAGCGGGCCGGTCTGGCGGAGCGCGTCGGCGCGGTACCGGGCGACTGCGTGTTCTTCGCCGCGGGTGACGCCTCGTCCTCCCGCGCCCTGCTCGGCGCCGCGCGGCTGGAGATCGGCCGGCGCTGCGACCTGATCGACGAGTCGGCGTGGGCGTTCGTGTGGATCGTCGACGCGCCGCTGTTCGAGCCCTCGGCCAAGGCCACCGACAGCGGCGACGTCGCGGTCGGTGCAGGTGCCTGGACCGCGGTGCACCACGCCTTCACCTCGCCGAAGCCGGAGTGGATCGACCGGTTCGAGGAGGACCCGGGCGCGGCCCTGGCCTACGCGTACGACCTGGTCTGCAACGGCAACGAGATCGGCGGCGGGTCGATCCGTATCCACCGCCGCGACGTGCAGCAGCGGGTCTTCGACCTCATGGGGCTCACGACCGAGGAGCAGCAGGAGAAGTTCGGCTTCCTCCTCGACGCGTTCGCGTTCGGCCCCCCGCCGCACGGCGGGATCGCGTTCGGCTGGGACCGCATCTGTGCGCTGCTGTCGGGCATGGACTCGATCCGCGAGGTCATCGCGTTCCCGAAGACCGGGGGTGGCTACGACCCGCTCACCGCGGCGCCGACGCCGATCACGGCCGAGCAGCGCAAGGAGGCCGGCGTCGACGCCGTTCCCGAGCCGGCGACCGGGTCCGAGGGGTCCTGACCGGCCCCGGGCGGTCCCTGACGGGACCCGCGCGGGGTACGGGTCGTCCGCCGGAACGCGTCGCATACTGGTCGCCACGTCCGTCGGTCGGGCCCGCCGGGCCCCTGGGTGCGAGAGGGGTCGGTCGTGCCCACCCTGCGCCGGGTCCTCGCGACCGCTGTCGGCGTCGTCGTGGCGCTGCCCGCGATGACGTCGTGCGCGGAGCCGGACTTCCGGTACGCCGCGGAGCGAGCCGGGTCCGCACCGGCGGGGACCGTGTACTTCAAGGTGCCGCAGGCCTGGGCGGAGTTCCCCGCCGCGCAGATCGCGACCGCCGAGAAGGGCTGGACCGCCGGCCCGGACGCCGCGGCGCTGCTCGGCGCCACCGCGTGGCAGGCGGCGTACGACGCGGCACCGACCCCCTCGCTCGACCACGTCCTCGGCCGGGCCGCCCCGGACCGTCCCGTGGTCTACGCCAGCCTGCGCTCGCTGTACGCCGAGGAGCAGGCCGGCGCCACGACCACCGCGCTCAAGGACATGCTCGTCCCCGTGTCGACGCTCGGCTCGACCGTCCGGGTGACGACCGATGCTGCGGTCACGCAGGGTTCGGCCAGCGGCGTGCACCTGGTCTACACGTATGCGCCCGCGCCGGGACTGCCCGAAGAGACCATCGACCAGACGGCCTACCTGTCCGACGGTAGGGATGCGGTCTACCTGCTGGTGGTCCGCTGCACGACGACCTGCTACGCCGAGCACCGCGACGAGATCGCCACGGTGACCGCGTCGTACACGATCGAGGAGGGCCGCAGTGGCTGACGACACGACGCCGGAGACCCACGCCGACCCCTCGGCGCCCACCGGGCTGCCCGAGCCCGAGGTCGGGCCGGTCGTCTCGCCCACGCACGGCCGCCGGGACAACCCCGACGAGCTCACCCGCAAGCCGCTGGCGTTCTGGGACCGCATCAAGATCCTGGCGTTCCTCGTCGCGCTGTTCCTCGTGCTGATCTGGGCGCAGGTGTCGAGCAACCCGCTCATGACCTTGGCCGAGGCGGAGAAGGTCGTGGCGAACACCGGGCTCGGCCAGATCCTCCTCGTGCTCGTCATGGCGGAGGCGCTGCGCCAGATCCACTTCATGCTGGCCGAGCACGCCGCCGGCTACCACCAGATGTGGTTGCGGCTGTTCGCCCGCCAGGAGCGGTTCGCCGGGCGGTTCAGCCCGTGGACCCGCTTCCGCGTCTCGCGCGTCCTCACGTGGGTCGTCGGCCTGACGCTGCTGTCGATGGTGCTGGCGGCGGTGTTCGACACCTCGCCGGTCCTCGCGCTGTTCCAGGTGCCGGCGTGGTTCATCGCCCAGCTGCCGCTGATCCTGCAGCTGATGCTCTACCTGTTCATCGCCGTCGCGCAGTTCGCGATGATCTTCTGGTTCCTGTCCCGGGGCGGCGTCGACGTCTACTTCCCGGACGACGTGAAGACCCGCTTCGACGACGTATGGGGCCAGGACAACGTCGTGGAGCGCGTGCGGGAGAACATCGTCTTCATGGAGAACCCCGAGGAGATCGAGGCCAAGGGGGGCTACGTCCCGGGCGGCATCCTGCTCTGGGGGCCGCCGGGCACGGGCAAGACGCTGCTCGCCGAGGCGGTCGCGGGCGAGACCGGGAAGCCCTACGTCTTCGTCGACCCGGGCGCGTTCATCAACATGTTCTTCGGCGTCGGCGTGCTCAAGGTCAAGGGCCTGTTCCGCAAGCTGCGCAAGCTCTCGCTGCGCTACGGCGGCGTCATCGTCTTCTTCGACGAGGCCGACACGCTCGGCAGTCGCGGCGGCGCCGTGAGCCAGGCCCGGCGGGCCGAGCTGTCCCGCGAGCGCACGCCGTGGGACGCGCTCGACGGCGTGGCGTGCAACGGCAGGTACTACGCCTCGGTGCCCACGCAGCGCTACCTCGCGGAGAGCGACCTCGCGGCTGCGCAGCAGCGCCAGCTGTTCGTCCCGACGGGGACCAACAACGGCGGCGGCATGGGCGGCATGGGCACGCTGCAGGCGCTGCTCACCGAGATGTCCGGGCTGAAGAAGCCGCGCGGGTTCGTCAACCGCGTCGTACGCCGCACGCTCGGCATGCGGCCGAAGCCGCCGCCGAAGTACCGCATCCTCGTGATGATGGCCACGAACATGCCCGACGCTCTCGACCCGGCGCTGCTGCGTCCCGGCCGCATCGACCGGATCTACCGCGTGGGCTACCCGTCGAAGGCGGGACGCGTCGAGACGTACCGCAACTACCTGGACAAGATCAAGCACGAGGTGACCGACGCCCAGATCGAGAACCTCGCGACGATCTCGCCGTACGCCACCGGTGCGACCATCAAGGACTCGGTCAACGAGGCGCTCGTCATCGCGATCCGCGACGGACGGGACACGGTGTCGTACGCCGACCTCATCAGGGCCAAGTCGCTCAAGGACCATGGCCTGCCGGACGGGTCGAGCTACGTCGACCGCGAGCGGCACTCGGTCGCGCTGCACGAGGCCTGCCACGCGGTCGTGATGTACCGCATGCAGCACTCCAGCATCATCGACACCGCGACGATCGAGCGCCGCGGCGACGTCGGGGGCTTCGTGTCCCCGATCCCGATCGAGGACCGGTTCGTCGAGTGGCGCAGCGAGGTCGAGGTCGACGTCATGACGTTCCTCGCGTCGCTCGCCGGCGAGCGGCTGTTCTACGACGGCGACCACACGCAGGGCGTCGGCGGGGACATGGCCGCGGCGACGGGCATCGTCACGAGGTCGTTCCTCTCGCACGCGATGGGGCCGAACCTGCGCGCGTTCAACGCCGGGATGCTCGGCCAGTCCGGCCTCGTCGCCGGGGGCGTCCCGCTCGTCGAGGGCGTGCCGTTCGAGGGGGAGACGGCGAAGGCGGTCGAGGCCAAGCTCGCCGAGCTCTACGACCGCACGGTCGCCGTGCTCGAGCAGAACCGCCGCGAGGTCCTCGCGGTGACGCACGCGCTCGAGACGCACCGCACGCTGTCCGGCGAGGACGTCGTCGCCGTCATCGAGGGCACGCAGGGCCCGCTCGTCGACGGCCGGGGCTACGTCGAGCCCGACTTCGTGGCGGACCTCGAGGCCTACCACCGGAGGGCCGTCGAGGCGCACAAGGTCGTCCACGAGCGCCCCCCGGCCCTCCCGCAGCTCCCCGAGCCGGTAGCCGCCACCCGCCCCACCACCCCCTGACGTTTCCCGTGAATGTGCCCTGAAGTGCGCTAGAAGCAGTCAGGGCTCCCCAGCACCCGTGCGTCCGGTATCTGGAGGGAGGAGCGGCTGCTTCTAGCGCAGTCGGGGGCACATTCACGGCGATGGGGTGGCGGGTTCACGGCGATGGGGTGGCGGGTTCACGGCGCGGGGTGGCGGGACCCGCGAGCCGGCGTCGCGGCACGGGCGGCTACAGCGGGCCGGAGGTCTGGCCGCGCACGCAGGTGAAGCCGAGGGCCGTGTACACGCGCCGGGCGGGGTCGTTGTCGGCGTACATGCCGAGCGTGACGGCGGGCCGACCGGCGCGCAGAGCGTCCACCGTCACCCGCCCGCACAGCGCCCGGGCGAGCCCGCGCCCGCGCCGGCCCGGGTGGGTGGCGACGTCGTTGAGGTGCGCGGCGCCCGAGCGCTGGTCGGTCACGGCCAGCACGGCTGCGAGGCCGCCGGTGTCGGCGAGCCCGTGCTCCGGGTCCTCGATCACGGCCCACCGGCCGACCCGCGGGTCGCCCGGGCGGATCGGGGCCGTGGGGGAGGCCAGCTCGAGCAGCGGTCCGATCCGTGGGTCGTCACCGGCTACGTCGAGCACCGCGACCCCGTCGCCGTACGCCGTGACCATCGACGCCGGGGCGGGCTCGTCCCGGGTGACCCAGAAGTCCCACTCCCACGCCTCCGGGGCCCGCAGACCCACGGGGAGCAGGTCGCGCCCGCCCCGGGTGATCGTCACACCCGCGATGGCCGGCCCATCCGCGCGGGCATCGTCGGCCAGCTCGACCACGAGGCGTACGGCGGTGGCGAGGTCGTCGGGCGAGCCCGGGTCGGCGGCGAGCCCGGTGACCCACCGGACGCCTCGGGCCGGGTGCAGGCTCAGCCACGCAGCGGCGGCGCCCGGCGCCGTCGTGATGCGCTCGAGCGACCCGGGGTCGACGTCCAGCGCCACGAACGGGTCGCCGTCCAGCGCCGAGACGAGCCGTGCGTGCAGATCGCGCTGGTGCGCGTCGGGTGCGGGTGCCACGGGACAACCCTGGCACGGTCCCGAAAGCGGACCGCCCGTTAGGGTTCGGGGGTGACCGCGAGCCTGTTCGACGAGGGGACGTCCTCCTCTCGGGCGACGGCGCCGCTCGCGGTGCGTATGCGCCCGCGAACCCTCGACGACCTCGTCGGGCAGCAGCACCTCCTCCTCCCGGGCAGCCCGCTGCGGCGGCTCATCACGTCGGCGCAGGGCGGCGGGCCCGGGCCGTCGAGCGTGATCCTCTGGGGGCCGCCGGGCACGGGGAAGACCACGCTCGCCTCCCTCGTGAGCACGTCGACGGGACGTCGGTTCGTCGAGCTGTCCGCGGTCACCGCCGGGGTGAAGGACGTGCGCGAGGTCGTCGAGCGGGCCCGTGACGCGCTCGGGATGCACGGCACGGGAACGGTCCTGTTCGTCGACGAGGTGCACCGCTTCTCCAAGACGCAGCAGGACGCGCTGCTGCCCGCCGTCGAGAACGGGTGGGTCACCCTCGTCGCCGCGACCACGGAGAACCCCTCGTTCTCGGTGATCTCGCCCCTGCTGTCCCGCTCCCTCGTCCTCACCCTGTCGCCGCTGTCCGACGACGACGTCCGCGGGCTCATCCGCCGCGCCGTGGCCGACCCGCGCGGGCTGGACGGCGCCGTCGAGCTGTCGTCCGAGGCGGAGGACCACCTGCTGCGCATCGCCGGTGGCGACGCGCGCCGCGCCCTCACGAGCCTCGAGGCGGCCGCGGGTGCGGCGTTGGACTCCGGGACGCACGTCGTCGACCTCGCGGCGGTCGAGCGCGCCGTCGACCGCGCGGCGCCCCGCTACGACCGCGACGGCGACCAGCACTACGACGTGATCAGCGCCTACATCAAGAGCATGCGCGGATCCGACGTCGACGCCGCGCTGCACTACCTCGCCCGCATGCTCGAGGCGGGGGAGGACCCCCGGTTCATCGCCCGGCGCCTGGTCATCCTCGCGAGCGAGGACATCGGCCTGGCCGACCCGACGGCGCTGCAGACCGCCACGGCCGCGGCCGCCGCGATCGCGCTCATCGGCCTGCCCGAGGGCCGGCTCACGCTCGCCCAGGCCACGATCGCGCTCGCCCTGGCGCCCAAGTCCAACGCGGTGACCCTCGCGATCGGCGCGGCGGAGGCCGACGTCCGGCGCGGGCTCATCGGCCCCGTGCCGCCGCACCTGCGCGACAGCCACTACGCGCGCGCGGCCGATCACGGGCACGGCGTCGGCTACGTCTATCCGCACGACCTGCCCGGCGCCGTGGCGCCGCAGCAGTACGCGCCGGACCAGGCCGAGGGCCGTCGCTACTACGTCCCGACCCGCTACGGCGCCGAGGCGAGGTACGCCGACGTGCTCGAGCGGCTCCGCGTGGCCCTCGGCCGCGACCCGGTCCCGGAAACCGCCACGGCGCCCGCCACACCCGCGCCGGTAGGGTCGGGCACCGCGGCGGACGAAGCCGACGGGCGTGGAGAGGCGGGCTGAGACGTGCGACGACTGTTCTGGCTGTCCGTGGGTGCGGCCGCGGGCTACTACGCCGCGCGCAAGGGGACGGTGGCGGTCGAGCAGGCCCGGGAGCGCGGCCTGGTCGGCAACGTGACCCTGGTCGCCGGCACGGCGTCGAGGTTGGCCGCGACGGCGTCCCGCACGACCCTCGCCGTCGGCGAGGCGGTCGGGTCCCGCGCGCGGGCCCTCGCCGACGTCCGTGGCGCCGAGAGGGCCGCGCCGGGCCCCACGGCCGCCTCGAACAACCCGAGCACCCCGACCACGAGCACCCCAGGCCCGACCACGCCGACCAGCAGCCGAGAGGTCCGACCCTGATGGACTCCGCCGAGATCCGCAGCAGGTTCCTGCGCTTCTTCACCGAGCGCGGGCACGCCCAGGTCCCGTCGGCCTCGCTGCTGCTGGACGACCCCACGCTGCTGTTCGTCAACGCGGGCATGGTCCCGTTCAAGCCGTACTTCCTGGGGGAGGCGCCGGCGCCGTGGCCGACCGCCACCTCGGTGCAGAAGGTCGTCCGCACGCTCGACATCGACGAGGTCGGCAAGACCACGCGCCACGCGTCGTTCTTCCAGATGGCCGGCAACTTCAGCTTCGGCGACTACTTCAAGGAGGGCGCGATCCCCTACGCCTGGGAGCTGCTCACCCGCCCGCAGTCCGACGGCGGCTACGGCTTCCCCGAGGACCGGCTCTGGGCGACGGTCTACGAGAGCGACGAGGAGGCGCTGGACATCTGGCACCGCGTCGTCGGCCTCCCGCTCGAGCGGATCCAGCGCCGTGACGCGAAGGACAACTACTGGTCGATGGGCGTCCCCGGTCCCGGCGGCCCCTGCTCGGAGATCTACTACGACCGCGGCCCCGAGCACGGTCGCGAGGGCGGCCCGGTCGCCGACGAGGACCGCTACCTCGAGGTGTGGAACCTCGTCTTCATGCAGCACGAGCTCTCCGCCGTGCGGTCGAAGACGGACTTCGACATCAAGGGCGACCTGCCGGCGATGAACATCGACACGGGCATGGGGCTCGAGCGGATGGCCGCGCTGCTCCAGGGCGTCGACAACATCTACGAGATCGACACCACCCGGCTCATCCTGGACCGGGCCAGCGAGCTCTCGGGTGCGCGCTACGGGCGCGACCACACCGACGACGTCCGGCTGCGGGTCGTCGCCGACCACGCCCGCACGTGCGCGTTCCTCGTGGCCGACGGCGTGCTGCCGGGCAACGAGGGCCGCGGCTACGTCCTGCGCCGCATCATGCGCCGCGTCATCCGCAACATGCGCCTGCTCGGCGCGCAGGACCCGGTGATGGGCGAGCTCATCGACGCGACCGTCACCTCGATGGGTCCGCAGTACCCGGAGCTCGTCACCGACGCCGGCCGGCTGCGCAGCATCTGCGAGAACGAGGAGACCGCGTTCGGGCACACGCTGCGCGCCGGCACGACGATCTTCGACACGGCGGTGGCCGACCTGCGCACCTCGGGTGCGACCACGCTCCGCGGCGAACAGGCCTTCGCGCTGCACGACACGTACGGCTTCCCGATCGACCTGACGCTCGAGATGGCCGCGGAGCAGGGCATCTCCGTCGACGAGGACGGGTTCCGCCGGCTCATGACCGAGCAGCGCGACCGGGGCAAGGCGGCCGAGCGGCTGCGCAAGGAGGGCCTGTCGGGGACCACCGTCTACCGCGGCATCATGGACGTCAGCGGGACCACGTCCTTCACCGGCTACGACGAGGTCGTGTCCGAGGGCACGCTGCGCGGGCTCGTGGTCGACGGCGTCGACGTGCCGCAGGCGCGTGCGGGAGAGCAGGTCGAGGTCGTCCTGGACCGCACCCCGTTCTACGCCGAGGGCGGCGGGCAGCTCGCCGACGCCGGCGTCATCACGCTCGCGAGCGGTGCGGTCGTCGAGGTCGACGACGTCCAGCAGCCGGTGCCTGGGCTCTACGTGCACCGCGGTCGCGTGCTCAGCGGCGAGGCCGTCGTCGGCGAGGCCGTCGTCGGACGCGTCGACCTCGAGCGGCGGCGGGCCATCTCGCGGGCGCACACCGCGACGCACCTGGTGCACAAGGCGTTCCGCGAGGCGCTGGGGGAGACCGCCACGCAGATGGGGTCGGAGAACTCCCCGGGCCGGTTCCGGTTCGACTTCCCGCTCGCGTCGGCCGTGCCCGCGTCGGTGATGGCCGACGTCGAGGCCCGCGTCAACGACGTGCTCGCGGAGGACCTCGCCGTCCACGCCGAGTACATGACGCAGGAGGCGGCCCGCGCGTCCGGCGCGATGGCGCTGTTCGGCGAGAAGTACGGCGACCGCGTCCGGGTGGTCTCGGTCGGCGACTGGGCGCGCGAGCTGTGCGGCGGCACGCACGCGCAGCGCTCGGGGCAGGTCGGCCTCGTGAAGTTCCTGTCCGAGGGCTCCATCGGGGCCGGCGTACGCCGTGTCGAGGCCATCGTCGGGACGGACGCCTACCGGTTCCTCGCCCGCGAGCACCTGCTCGTGGCGCAGCTGGCCGAGATCGTCAAGGCGCGGCCGGAGGAGCTGCCCGAGCGCATCGACGCCGCACTGACCCGGCTCAAGGACGCCGAGCGGGAGATCGCGCGCATGCGCTCCGCGTCGCTGGTGGCGAACCTGGACGGCGTCATCGGCGTGGCGCACGAGTACGGCCCGGTCCGCATGTGGACCTTCACCGCGCCCGACGGCACCGACGCGAGCGGCCTGCGCGAGCTGGTGACGAAGGGGCGGGACAAGGCCCGCCGCGAGATCCCGTCGGTCGTCGTGGGTGCCGCCGTGGTCGACGGGAAGGTGTCGCTCGTGGCAGCGACGAACGACGCGGGCCGCGCGGCCGGCCAGTCGGCGAACCGCGTGCTGCAGGCGGCGCTCGCACCGGTCGGCGGCCGCGGCGGCGGCAAGGACGACATGGCGCAGGGCGGCGGCGGCGACACGACGGCGGTGGAGGCCGCCCTGGAGGCGGCCCGCGTCCACGTCCGAGGGGTCGCCGAGGCGTGACGTCCCCGACGGACGCGGGTTTCCGCCGCGGGATCCGCATCGGCGTCGACGTCGGCAGCGTCCGGGTCGGTGTCGCCCGGACCGACCCCGACGGCCGGCTCGCCGTGCCCGTGGCGACGCTCACCCGGCCGGCCGGGCGCTCGGGGGCGCGCTCCGACCTGATCGCGCTCGTGGACCTCGTCGTCGAGTACGAGCCGCTCGAGGTGGTGGTGGGGCTCCCGCTCGGGCTCGACGGCACCGAGGGCCGGGCGGCCGCCGCCGTGCGGCTCTACGCCGTCGACCTGGCGGCGACGCTCCGCGCGCGGGGGCTCGGCGTACCCGTGCGTCTGCTCGACGAGCGGATGACGACCGCGGAGGCCACCCGCGGGCTCCAGGCGGCCGGCCACGACGCCAGGAGCGGACGCTCTGTGATAGATCAGGCGGCGGCTGTCATCATCGTTCAGCACGCCCTCGACACCGAGCGCGCCACCGGCATGCCGCCGGGCACGCTGCTCACCCCCGCGGAGGACCCTGAATGAGCCAGCTCGGACTCGGCATGGCGCCGGACGACGCCCCCCCGTCGGACCGACGGCCGCGCCGCGAACGATCCGGTGCCCGGCCCGTCCTGGTCGCCGTGGCGGCGCTCCTCGCGCTGGGTCTGGCCCTGTTCCTCGGCCTGCGCTCTCTCGGTGCGTCGGCGAACGACTACCAGGGCGAGGGCGAGGGCTCGGCCACGGTCGTGGTGGCGCCGGGTGACTCGCTGCGTCAGATCGGGCGCACGCTGGCCGCGGCCGGGGTGGTCGCGGACGAGGGGTCGTTCGTCGACGCCGCGTCCTCGGACCCCCGGGCGCAGAGCATCGCGCCGGGCACCTACACGCTGCGGCAGCACATGAGCGGGGAGGCCGCGGTGGCGCTCATGCTCGACCCGTCGTCCCGCCAGGTCCGCAAGCTCGTCGTCCCCGAGGGCTGGCGCATGGAGCGGATCGTCGCCGCGGCGGCCAAGGCCACCGGCCTGACGCCGGACGCCCTCAAGGAGAGCCTGTCCCGCGCCGGAACGCTCGGACTGCCGACGTACGCCGAGGGCAGCCCCGAGGGCTTCCTGTTCCCGGCCACGTACGAGTTCCAGCCGGGCACCTCGGCCGACACCGTGGTGTCGGCGATGCTCAAGCGGTTCGACCAGGCCGCGGCCGAGGCCGACCTGGAGAACGCCGCCAAGGCGATCGGACGCACGCCGCTGGAGGTCCTGACCGTCGCCAGCATCCTCGAGATCGAGGCCGGACCCCAGGACTACGACAAGGTCGCCCGGGTGATCTACAACCGGCTGAAGGCCGGGATGCCCCTGCAGCTGGACTCCACCGTGAACTACGCGCTGGGGACGTCGTCGCTCAAGCTCAGCGCGGCGCAGCTGAAGACCGACTCGCCGTACAACACGTACCTGAACAAGGGCCTGCCGCCCGGGCCGATCGACTCTCCGGGTGACGCCGCGATCGCCGCGGCGCTCAACCCCGCGACCGGGCCGTGGCTGTACTTCGTGACCACCGATCCGAAGACGAAGACGACCGAGTTCGCGACGACCTACGCCGACTTCCTCGTCCTCAAGAAGAAGTTCCAGGCGAATGCCGGATAGGCCGGCGCGGCGCAGGGCGGCCGTGCTGGGACATCCCGTCGAGCACTCGCTCTCCCCGGTGCTGCACCGGGCCGCCTACGCCGCGCTCGGCCTCGACTGGGTCTACGACCGGGTCGACGTCACCCCTGACGGTCTGGCCGCGTTCCTGGACTCACTCGACGGCTCGTGGGCGGGTCTGTCCCTCACGATGCCGCTCAAGGACGCCGTCCTCCCGCTGCTCGACGACGTCGATCCGGTCGCCGCGGCGACCGGCGCGGTGAACACCGTCGTGCTCGAAGGCGGTCGTCGCCGGGGCGCCAACACCGATGTGGGCGGCCTGGTGGCCGCCCTCGACGAGATCGGGGCGGGCCGCGGGCCGGCCGTCGTCCTGGGTTCGGGGGCCACCGCCCGCTCGGCCGTGGCCGCCCTCGCGACCCGCGGCGCCACCTCGGTGACGGCGTACGCCCGCCGGCCCCAGGCGGCCGACGACCTGCGGCGGGCCGCGACCGCGGTCGGGGTGGCGCTCGACGTGCTCGCCTGGGCAGGGGCCGCGGCCGGGCTGACCGCGGACGTCGTCGTGAGCACGGTCCCGAGCGGGGCCGCCGACCCGCTGGCCGGGTCGGTCACCGCCGTCCCGGGGACCCTGCTCGACGTCGTCTACGACCCGTGGCCCACGCCGCTCGCGGGCGCCTGGGCCGCGCACGGCGGACGCGTCGCATCCGGGTTGGACCTGCTGCTGCACCAGGCCGTCCTCCAGGTGCGGCTGATGACCGGGCGGGACGCCCCGGTGGACGCCATGCGGTCCGCGCTGGCCGAGGCCGTCGCCGCGCGCTGAGCCCGGCCCGGCTCGCCGCCGCCGCCTCAAGGAGGGGACGCACCCGGCCGATGGGGAGAGGGTGCGGGTCGCCCGGCCCCACGTCCGCGACGCGTCGAGGTGCCTCCATGTCAGACCAGCCTCAGGGCCGTGCAGCGCGACTGGACCGCGCACTCGCCGACCTCCTCTCCCACGCGCCCGAGCTCGAGGCGGCCGCCGTCGTGTCCTACGACGGGCTCGCGATGGCCTCGGCGCTGCCGTTGGGGATGGACGAGGACCGGGTGGCCGCGATGAGCGCCGCCCTGCTCAGCCTCGGCGAGAAGGCCGCGCAGGGGCTTGGTCGCGGCGACCTGTCCCAGGTCTACGTCGAGGGCGAGACCGGCACGGTCTTCCTGGTCTCCTGCGACGACGAGGCCGTGCTCGTGGCGGTCGCCGCCGCCGGCGCCAAGGCGGGGCTCATGCTCTTCGAGGTGCGGCGCGCCGCATCGGCGATCGCCGAGGTGCTGCGCGTCGCGCCGCCCGCCGCGCCCGGTGCGGTCGATCCGGACGCGCTGGCGGAGGCCGAGGCCGCGTACGCCGCCCATCGGGCCACGCAGTCCGCCGGCCCGGGCCCGATCCTCATGCCGCCGGCGCCGATGATCGGCGGCGCGTACCACCCGGACACCCCGCTCGAGCCGACGCCCGGCCTGGGCCTCGCCGACTGGATGAGCGCCCCGCAGCAGGAGTCCAGCAGGTCGTGACCGACCCCGTCCGAGCACCGTCCGTCCGTCCCGAGAGCACGAGGAGGCGCGCACCGTGAACCTCGAGGGTTCGCTCGACGCATTCGGGCTCCCCGACGTCTTCGCCCTGCTGGCGTCCACCGGCAAGTCCGGCGGCCTGATGCTGAGCCGCGGTCCGCGGGGGGCCGAGCCCGTCCAGGGCGTCGTGTGGTTCCGGGAGGGCCGCATCTCCGGTGCGAGCTCGGACCGCTCGCGGGCCTCGCTGGTCCGGCGCGTCGTCGGCTCGGGCGCGGTGGACGACGCCGCCCTGCGTCAGGCCGTCGCCCGCGCGGCCTCCGGCGGCGTGGGCGTGGCGCGGGCCCTGCTCGAGTCCGGCGCGGTCGATCCCGACCTCATGCGGCAGGCGGCCACCGACCAGGCCGTCGACGCCGTGTTCGACCTGCTGCGCTGGCCCGAGGGTGACTTCGGCTTCGACCAGGGCGCCACCGACGTCGACGAGGTGGGCATCAGCCTCGACCACCAGCGGGTCCTGGCCGAGGCGCAGGCCCGGACCGACTCCTGGTCCCAGCTCGAGGCCCTCGTCCCGGGCTCGGACAGCGTGCTCGCCGTCCCGGTCGTCCTGCACCACGACCCCGAGGTCAGCCGCGACGAGTGGGCCCTGCTCGCCCTCGTGGACGGCCGCCGCCGCGTCCGGGACCTGACCGAGCTCACCGGCGCCGGCGAGTTCGCGGTGACCACGACCCTCGCCCATCTCGTCCAGCGCGGGCTGCTGCACGTGCGTGACGCGGCGCAGCCGGACCACGTCACCGTGGTGGAGCGCCGCCTGGCGCTGCTCGCCGGTGTCGAGGCGGTTCCGGAGGAGCCGCGCATGGCCGAGGAGCCGGAGCCGGCCGCCGCGACGGGCGGTGCCCTGGGGATGAGCGCTGCGGCCGCCCTGGCCGCGGCACGCGCTGCGCAGGGGATGCCGCAGTCCGGCGTACCCGGTCCTGGGACCGTGCAGCGGCCCATGCAGCCGCGCGAGGTCGTCCCGCCGCGCCCCGAGCCGTTCCTGCCTGGTCGCCGCCCCGAGCACCCCGAGCCGGCCGAGCCCGTCGCCCCGGCCATGTACGCCGGCACGGTGCCGCGCACCACCGGCGCGGGGGCGATGGTCGACGGGGCCACCGCACGCGCGCTCAGCGAGCCCTCGGTCGTGGCCGAGCCGCTCGCCGAGGGCGTCATCGAGCGCGATCCGGGCGTCAACCGCAGCCTGCTGTTGCGCCTGATCGCCGGGGTCCGGGGGTTGTGACGATGGCGACGCGCAGGAACCGACGTCAGGGCGGCCAGGCCGTGAAGATCGTCGTCACCGGCCCCTTCGCGGCCGGCAAGACGACGCTGATCCGGACGATCTCCGAGATCACCGTGCTCTCCACCGAACGGGGCATCAGCGACGACACCCGGTCGCGCAAGGCCGAGACGACCGTCGCGATGGACTTCGGCCGGATCAGCATCGACCGCGACCTCGTGCTCTACCTCTTCGGCACGCCCGGCCAGGAGCGCTTCGACTTCATGTGGGAGATCCTCGGCGAGGGCATGCTCGGCTACGTGCTGCTCGTGGACGCCTCGCGCCCCGAGACCCTCGGCGAGGCGGAGCACATCCTCGACGCGTTCCGGCGCATGGCGCGGGTGCCGTTCGTCGTGGCGCTCAACCGCACCGACGAGGGCGGGAGCCTGGGGGAGGACGACGTACGGTCCGCCCTGGACCTCGAGCCCCACGTGCCCGTCGTGGCGTGCAACGCCACGGACAAGGACTCGGTCAAGGACGTGCTCCTCGCCCTGCTCTACTCCGTCCTCGACGAGCTCGAGGCCACGGCGGCCAACGCCTAGGCGGACACCATGACCCTGCGACTCCTGCGCTGGTGGCACCGGGACCCGGTCCCGGCGGGTCGGCACGTCCGCGTCCTGCCGGTGGTGGGCATGCCCGGCGCCGCCGCGACGATCGTGTCCTCCGCGTCGCTCGACCCGCGCGTGACCGGTGCCACCGTGGCCTCCGGGCCGCCGACCGGCACCGCGTGGACGTGGCCGGCCGAGGCGACCGTCACGGTCCCTCCGGCGGGCGAGGGGCAGGCACCAGTCCTGCCCGCCCCCGGCCCCGACGGCCGGCACGACGGCGTGCCGGCGGATCCGCCGGGGACGGAGCAGGACCTCTGGGGTGCAACGGTCGCGGGTGTCGGGCTCGTGTTCGCCGACGGCGCGAGCGTGGCGCTCCACGCGGACGACCCCCGCGTGCACACCTTCCAGGCGGCCGCAGCGGCGCTGCTCGACCCGCCCCCGGCCTGAGCCGTACGCCGGCGTCGAGCGCTTCAGCCCGCGCCCGGTGCTGCCGAATGGGTGATGGAAGGGATCGCGGAGACCCGTGCCTCCGTCACGGACCGTCAGCGCGGGCGCCGCGTTCGCAGAGAGGACCATCGTGAAGCAGCTCGGCGACATCCTCCTCGAGGGCGGTCTGGTCACGCGGGGCCAGCTGGACTCGGCCGTGCTCGAGCAGAACCGGCTCGGCCGCAGCCTCGGCCGCGTCCTCGTGGACCAGGGCGTGCTCACCGAGTCCCAGCTCGTCGCGTCGCTGGCCGCCCAGATCGGCATGCGCTTCGTGGACCTCGGCGACGTACCGGTCGACGGCGCCGCCCTGGCCCGCATCCCCGGTCACGTCGCCCGGAGGCACACCGCCATCCCGATCGGTTTCGAGGACGGCAAGCTCGTCGTCGCGATGGCCGACCCGGCCAACGTCTTCGCGATCGACGACATCAAGTCCATCGCCGGCCAGCGCGGCTACATCGACGTGAAGCCGGTGGTGGCCACCCGCAACGACGTCGTCGCGGCGATCGACCGCTTCTACCGGGCCGGCGACGAGCTCAACGACCTGTCCTCCGAGCTGGACATGGGCGAGGAGGAGGAGGACCTCTCCAAGGTCCGGGAGATCACCGAGGACGCGCCGATCGTCCGCTACGTCAACCTGCTCATCACCCAGGCGATCCAGGACCGGGCCTCGGACATCCACCTCGAGCCGACCGAGTACGACCTCCGGGTCCGCTACCGGATCGACGGCGTGCTGCACGAGGTCATGCGCTCGCCGCGGGCCATCCAGTCCGGCGTGATCAGCCGGCTGAAGATCATGGCGGACATCAACATCGCCGAGCGCCGCATCCCCCAGGACGGACGCCTGTCGGTCTCGGCGCACGGCAAGAAGATCGACCTCCGCGTCGCCACCCTCCCGACCGTGTGGGGGGAGAAGGTGGTCATGCGCATCCTGGACAACTCGACCGCCCGGATGGACCTCACCGACCTCGGCTTCAGCCCGTACAACTTCGGCATCTTCGAGAAGTCCTACGTCAAGCCCTACGGGATGATCCTCGTGACCGGGCCGACCGGGTCGGGCAAGTCGACGACGCTGTACGCCACGCTCAACGTGGTGAACAAGCCCGAGGTGAACATCATCACCGTCGAGGACCCGGTGGAGTACCGCCTTCCCGGCGTGAACCAGGTGCAGGTGAACCCGAAGGCTGGGTTGAGCTTCGCGGCGGCGCTGCGCTCGATCCTGCGGTCCGACCCGGACATCGTGCTCATCGGTGAGATCCGCGACCACGAGACAGCGCAGATCGCCGTGGAGGCGTCGCTGACCGGTCACCTCGTGCTCGCCACGCTGCACACGAACGACGCGCCCAGCGCCGTCACCCGGCTCACCGAGATGGGTATCGAGCCGTTCCTCGTCGGGTCGGCGCTCGACTGCGTCCTGGCCCAGCGGCTCGCCCGCCGGCTCTGCAGCAAGTGCAAGGAGCCGTTCGAGCCGACCGCCGAGCAGCTGGACAGCATCGGCTTCAAGTCCTACCCGGGCGACCCGGAGCCGACCTTCTTCAAGCCGGTCGGGTGCGCGAGCTGCGCCAAGACCGGATACAAGGGCCGCCTCGCGCTGCACGAGGTCATGGCCGTCAGCGACACGATCGAGCGCCTCACCGTGGAGCGCGAGTCGTCGTCGAAGATCAGCCAGGTCGCCATCGCCGAGGGCATGCGGACCCTGCGCGAGGACGGCCTGCTCAAGGCCGCGTCGGGGATCACCACGCTCGACGAGATCTTCCGCGTGGTCG
>JAJXTD010000206.1 GCA_021784035.1 Actinomycetes bacterium
CGGCGGTACGGCGCAGGCGGGTGGTGCTCACGGGCGGGCCTCTCGGGTCATCGGGCGCTGACCGGCTCGAGCAGGACGGCGTCGACGAGGTCGCGCAGCCAGTCGAGCAGTGCGGTGTCGCGGACCGCCTGGCCGCCCACGCGGGCGGTCGTCGGACGCGGCACCAGGATCGTACGGGTCGCGGGCTTGACCAGGCTTCCCGGGTAGAGCCGGGCCAGGCGCAGTGCCCGCGAGTCCGGCAGCTCGACGGGTGTGAGCCGGATGAAGTTCCCCTGCGCCACCACCTCCGTGACGCCCGCCCGGCGCGCGTGGATCCGGAACCGGGCGACGGCGAGCAGGTTCAGCAGCGGCTCGGGCAGCTGCCCGTACCGGTCCACGAGCTCCTCGGTCACCCCGTCGACGTCCTCCTCGGTGACGGCGGCCGCGAGACGCTTGTAGGCCTCGAGGCGCAGCCGCTCCTCCGCGACGTACTCGTGCGGGATGTGCGCGTCGATGGGGACCTCGACCTTGATGTCGCCGAGCTCCTCGCTCGCGACCGGGCCGCCGTGCCGGTACTCGGCGACGGCCTCACCGACGAGGCGCACGTACAGGTCGAAGCCGACGTCGGCGATGTGCCCGCTCTGCTCCCCGCCGAGCAGGTTGCCGGCGCCGCGGATCTCCAGGTCCTTCATCGCCACCGCCATGCCGGACCCGAGGTCGGTGTTGGCGGCGATCGTCGCGAGCCGGTCGTGCGCGGTCTCGGTGAGCGGCTTCTCCGGCGGGTAGAGGAAGTAGGCGTAACCGCGCTCGCGACCACGCCCGACCCGGCCGCGGAGCTGGTGCAGCTGCGAGAGCCCGAACGTGTCGGCTCGGTCGAGGATGAGCGTGTTCGCGTTCGGGATGTCGAGACCGCTCTCCACGATCGTCGTGGAGACGAGGACGTCGAACTGCTTCTCCCAGAAGTCGACGATGACCTGCTCGAGCGCGTGCTCGTTCATCTGGCCGTGCGCGGTCTGCACTCGCGCCTCGGGCACGAGCTCGCGCAGCTTCGACGCGACGCGGTCGATCGACTCGACCCGGTTGTGCACGAAGAAGACCTGGCCGTCGCGCAGGAGCTCGCGGCGGATCGCGGCGGCGACCTGCTTGTCGTCGTACGGACCGACGAACGTGAGGACGGGATGCCGTTCCTCGGGCGGCGTCTGGATCGTGGACATCTCGCGGATGCCCGTGACGGCCATCTCGAGCGTGCGCGGGATGGGGGTCGCGGACATCGTGAGGAAGTCCACGTCCATGCGCATCGCCTTGAGGTGCTCCTTGTGCTCGACGCCGAAGCGCTGCTCCTCGTCGACGATGACGAGGCCGAGGTCCTTGAACCGGACCTCCGGGCTGAACAGCCGGTGCGTCCCGATGACGACGTCGATGGAGCCGGCGGTGATGCCCTCGACGACCGCCTTCGCCTCCTTGTCGGTCTGGAACCGCGACAGCGCTGCCACCTTCACCGGGAACGGGGCGAAGCGCTCGGAGAACGTCGACATGTGCTGCTGCACGAGCAGCGTCGTCGGCACCAGGATGGCGACCTGCTTGCCGTCCTGCACCGCCTTGAACGCCGCGCGAACGGCGATCTCGGTCTTGCCGTAGCCGACGTCGCCGCAGATGAGCCGGTCCATGGGGACGACGTTCTCCATGTCCGCCTTGACCTCGTCGATGCACGAGAGCTGGTCGGGCGTCTCGTTGTACGGGAACGCGTCCTCGAGCTCGCGCTGCCAGACGGTGTCGGCGCCGAACGCGTGGCCCCGACTGGCCATGCGCGCCGCGTACAGCCGGATGAGCTCGCCGGCGATCTGGCGCACCGCCTTGCGGGCCCGCGCCTTGGTCTTCGTCCAGTCCGCGCCGCCGAGCCGGTGCAGGCTCGGTGCCTCGCCGCCGACGTAGCGCGTCACCTGGTCGAGCTGGTCGGTCGGGACGTAGAGCCGGTCGCCCGGCTGGCCGCGCTTCGCGGGCGCGTACTCGATGACGAGGTACTCGCGCGTCGCGCCGGCGACCGTGCGCTGCACCATCTCGACGTAGCGGCCGACGCCGTGCTGCTCGTGCACGACGTAGTCGCCGGCCCGCAGCTGCAGCGGGTCGATGGTCTGCCGACGACGCGTCGGCATGCGGCGCGTGTCGCGCGTCGTGGACCGCTGCCCGACGAGGTCGGTCTCGGTGAGCACGGCGAGCCGCAGAGCGGGTGCCACGAAGCCGTGCTCGAGCCCGCCCGTGACGACCGAGACCACGCCGGCGCCGGGGGCGGCGTCCAGCGACTCGACCAGGCGTACCGCGAGGCCCTCGCCGCGCGCCGACTCCGCGACGCGCTCGGCCGTGCCGTGGCCGGCGGTCACGACGACGACGGACCACCCGTCGCGGACCCAGGTGCCGACCTGCGCGAACGCCGTCGACGTCTCGCCGCGATAGCTGTCGGCGGCGCGGACCTCGATCGTCACCCGGTCGACGAGGTCCGGCTCCAGCGTCGCGAGGTCGACGTCCTCGGCCGCGACGTCGCCGCCGAACGGTGAGACGCCCCACCACGGGATGCCGCGGGCCAGCGCCGCGCCTCGGACGTCGCCCACCGACCGGTACGCCGCGGCGCGCAGGTCGATCGGCGTGACGTTGCCGGCGGCCGCGTTGTGCCAGGACGCCTCGAGGAACTCCTCGCTCGTCGCGACGAGGTCGTGCGCCCGGGTGCGCACCCGTTCCGGGTCGCACACGAGCACGACCGCGCCCTCCGGCAGCAGGTCGACGAGCAGCTCCATGCCGTCGGCGAGCACGGGGGCGAGCGCCTCCATGCCCTCCACCGCGGTCCCGTCGGCCAGCTTGTCGAGCAGGTCGAGCAGCTCGGGATGCTGCACCGACAGCGCCCTGGCCCGCGCCCGTACGTCGTCGGTCAGCAGGAGCTCCCGGCACGGCGGTGCCCACAGCCCGCTGTCGGCGACCTCGAGCGAGCGCTGGTCGACGACCTTGAAGTAGCGGATCTCCTCGACGGTGTCGCCCCAGAACTCGAGGCGCACCGGGTGCTCCTCCGTCGGCGGGAAGACGTCGAGGATGCCGCCCCGGACCGCGAACTGGCCGCGCTTGTCGACGAGGTCGGTCCGGGTGTACGCCGCGCCGGCGAGCCGCCGGACGAGGTCGTCCATCGCGACCTCGTCACCCTGGCGCACCGCGACCGGCTCGAGGTCGCCCAAGCCTCGGACGACGGGCTGCAGCACGGCGCGGACCGGTGCGACGAGGACGCGCACCCCGCCGTGCTCGGCGTCCTCCGGGTGGGCCAGGCGGCGCAGGACGCCCAGGCGGCGGCCCACCGTGTCGCTCGACGGCGAGAGCCGCTCGTGCGGCAGCGTCTCCCACGCGGGGAACTCCGCGACCGCGTGCTCCGGCAGCAGGCTGTCGAGCGCGACCGTCAGGTCCTCGGCCTCGCGCGCGGTGGCTGTGACGACGAGCAGCGGTCGGTCCCCGGCGGCCGCCACGGCGGCGGCCACGAGCGGGTAGAACGGCGGTGGCGCGGTGACGTCGAACGCCTCGGTGGCCGAGGCCGTGCCGGTGAGCCGGGCGCGACGCACGGCGTCGGCGATCCCGGGCTCGACGACGACGGCGTCGACGAGTCCGCGCAGGGTCGGTGCCAAGGGTCGCCTCTCGGTGCTGGTGGACGGGCGCGCAGCACGACAGCAGCCCCGCACCTCGAACGAGGGCGGGGGTCGGCCGGTGCCGCTCCCGAGTCTACGTCGGCCCCAGGCCCCGACCGGACCGGCGACGACGGCGGTCACTGGTCATCTCGCTCCCGCGACGGAGAGTGACGACATGCGCCCCGCGGGCGACGCCTGAGGGCCATGGCGGGGACTCACCCGTCCGACCTGCGACCGACGGTTGCGGAGGGTCACGATGGAGGCGTGGGGAGTCAGCACGACCGACTCCTGCTCGGCCCGGTCGTCGCGGGCACGAGCCCGCGGCCCGGGACCCAGGGCGCTGCCCTGGGGGAAGGGAGCGCATCATGATCCACTTCAGCTCCCGTCGCGGTGGCCGCACCGCTCGCCCCTCGGGCGGGCAGCGCGCGGCCCTCGTGGCGCTCGCAGCCCTCACGCCCGTCCTCGGGCTCGTCGTCGTCGCACAGCCGGTCAGAGCCACGCTCGCGACCGCCACTGCGTCCGCCGACACGATCCACAAGTCCTACGTCTGCAAGTACGTCGGAACCCCGGGTGTCGACGAGACGCTGCAGACGGGGCAGAACCCCATCTGGGTGGACAACCACTCGCTGACCGGCAAGGACGACAGCGTCGTCCAGGTCGGAGACACCTTCTCCGACGAGCAGGGCACGTCGGTGGTCGTCGTGGCGAACACCGCCAGGCTGGACCCCGAGCCCGGCGTGGATCAGTGCCCGGCTCCGGTAGGACCGACGAAGGTCACGGCCACCGCACCGACCGCCACTGCTCCCACGTGCTACGCGGACGGCAAGCTGACCGTCCCGGCCGACACCGAATCGATCAGCTACGCGTCCCTCCCGTCCGGAACCGGTCCGGGTGACTACACCGTGACCGCCACGGCCAAGCAGGGCTACGTCATCGAGGGCACGTCGTCGTGGGACATCACCGTGCTGCCCATGCTCACCGGCGCGGTGTGCCTGACCACGGTCACGCCGGTGCCGCCGACGGTCACTCCGTCGACCGTCTGCGAGGTCCAGGGCACGTACGCGATCCCGGCGACGACGGGCATCACCTACCTGCTCGACGGCACGGTCGTCTCTGCCGGCACCTATGACGGACCGGCCTCCGGCCTCGTCACGGCCAAGGCGAACGAGGGCTACACGCTGTCCGACGCGAGCTGGAAGTACCAGCTGACCGTCGCGCCGCCGGAGCTCTGCCCGGCCGCCGTCGTCGAAGCGCCCACCGAGACGACGACACCGACGGAGACGGTCACACCCGCCGGGACGGCTGC
>JAJXTD010000207.1 GCA_021784035.1 Actinomycetes bacterium
AACCCCATGAGCCGGCGCGACGCCAAGACCGCCCTCTACGAGCAGTTCGCCCGCGCGGGCAAGGGGCTGTCGAGCCCCAAGCGCCTCGAGCTGCTCGACCTCCTCGCGCAGGGCGAGCGGTCCGTCGAAGCGCTCGCCGAGGCGGCCGGGCTCGGCACGTCGACCGCATCGATGCACCTTCAGTCGCTCAAGGACGCCGGCCTCGTGCGGACCCGCCGCGCGGGCACGTTCGTGCACTACCGGCTCGCGGGCGACGACGTCGCCGCGCTGCTGGCCCTGCTACGCACGGTCGCGACCGCGCACCTCGCCGACGCCGAGCGGGCCGCGACGGACTACCTCGGCGTAGCGGTCAGCACCGGGGACGGCGCCGTCGCGCGCGACGAGCTGGTGCGCCGGGCCCGCTCCGGCGACGTCGTCGTGCTCGACGTCCGGCCCACCGCCGAGTACGTCGCGGGCCACATCCCGGGCGCCGTCTCCGTCCCGCTGGAGGAGCTCGAGCAGCGGCTCGAGGACCTCCCGGCGGACGTCGAGATCGTCGCCTACTGCCGGGGCGCCTACTGCGTCCTGGCCTACGACGCCGTCGAGCGGCTCACGGCAGCGGGACGCCGCTCGCGGCGACTGCACGAGGGGATGCTCGAGTGGCGGCTGGCCGGTCTCCCGGTCGAGGACGGCGCCGCATGACAACCGGAGGAGAACAGTGCAGGTCCTGATCGTCATCAACGGGTCCGCCTACGGACTGGACTCGACGTACAACGCCATCCGGCTCGCCGCCAACCTCGCCAAGCGGGACGAGGCGGACGTGACCGTCTTCCTCATGGGCGACGGCGTCACCGCCGCCATGGCCGGCCAGCGGACCCCGGACGGCTACTACAAGCTCGACCGCATGCTCGCCGGGGTCACGCGCCACGGCGGCGAGATCCTCTGCTGCGGCACGTGCATGGACGCGCGCGGCATCACCGAGGACATGCTGCTGGACGGCGCCGCGCGCTCCACCATGGACGCGCTCGGCGACCGGACCCTCGCGGCCGACAAGGTCCTCGTGTTCTGAGGGCCCCGCACCGGTCGCCGGTCCGGGATCCCTCGTCTAGTGTCGGTGGGTGATGCGCCTCGCCTGGATCGTGGACCTCGAGGACGACGACCTGCGCGCCGCCGTGAACAGGCTGCGGTCCCGGCTGGCCGAGACGGGCCTGGACGACACCGACGTGCACGACGCCGACGTCGTCGTGGTGTGGGCCGATCGGCCGCTCCCCCGAGACCTGGCCCACGCACTCGCCGACCCCGGCCTGCGGGTGGTCCTCGCCGGCCCCACGCTGGCGGCCGCCGATGCCGATCGGCTGCTGGCCGAGACGTCCGGGGTCCACACCGACGGCGCGACGGCCGTGCACGACGTCCGCGTGCGCGTCGGCCGCGACGGCGGCGGCCTGCCGACGTCGGGTCACGCCCACGCCGAGGGCGACCACGTCGGCGTGCACGACCACGTCACCGACCGGATCACGCTCGTCGACAAGGTGGCCGACGACGTCGAGGTGCTGCGCACCGCCTACGTCGGGCTCGCCGAGCACCCCGTGATGACCTGGCGGCCCGGGACCGCGACGGGCGTGTGGACCCTCGGCACGCTTCCCGGGTCCGTCCATGACCGCACCGCCGCCCGGGAGCTGCTGACGATGCTGCGGCACGTCGCGGGGGCGCCGGGACCGCGACACGTCCGGGTGGGTCTGCTCGGCTACGGCGCCATCGGGCACGAGCACAGTCGCGCGGTGCGGGCCGTCGAGGGACTCGATCTCACCGCCGTCTGCGACACGTCGGCGGCGCGCCTCGACGCCGCCGCCGCCGTCGCGCCCGAGATCGCCACGATGGCGGACGGCGCGGAGCTGTTGGCCCGCGACGACGTCGACCTGGTCGTCGTCTCCACGCCGCCGAGCACGCACGCGACCTGGGCGCTGCGAGCGATCCGCGCGGGCAAGCACGTCCTCGTCGAGAAGCCGTTCGCGATCCGCACCGACGAGGCCGACGCCGTGCTCGCCGAGGCGGCCGCGGCCGAGCGGCTCGCCGTCGTCTACCAGAACCGTCGCTTCGACCCCGACCACCTCGCCGTCCGCCGCGCCGTGCAGGGCGGCGCGCTCGGCGAGGTCTTCCACGTCGAGACCTTCGTGGGTGGCTACGGGCACCCGTGCAACCTGTGGCACTCCGACGAGGGCGTGTCCGGCGGCGCGTTCTACGACTGGGGTGCCCACGTCCTCGACCAGATCCTCGACCTCGTGCCGACGGACATCGACCACGTCACGGCCGCGGCGCACAAGCGGCGGTGGTACGACGTCACGAACGCCGACCACTCGCGGGTGACGATCCGCTTCGCGGACGGCGCCGAGGCGGAGTTCGTGCACTCCGACCTCGCGGCCGCGCTCAAGCCGCGGTGGTACGTGCTCGGGACCGCGGGCGCGCTCGTCGGGCACTGGCGCACCGAGAAGGTCGTGTCGCGCAACGACATCGGGACGCTCGAGGAGGACGTGCTCGCCCCGGCCGACTCGCCCCCGCTGCTCGACCTGCACGGTGCGGACGGCAGCGTCACGCGGCTGGCCACTCCCCCGTCACAGCCCTACGCGTTCCACCACGAGCTCGCCGACCGGCTGCGGCTGGGGCTGCCGATGACCGTGACCGGGCAGCAGTCGCGACGCGTCCTGTCCGTCATGGAGGCCGCCCGGTGCTCGGCCGAGGACTCCGGCCGGCCCGTGGTGCCGCAGTGACGACGGGCGCGCCCGTCCGCTGGGGCTTCCTCGGCGCCGGCTTCGTGGCCTCGCGGGGAGTCGCGCCGGCCGTCCACGAGGCCGACGGCGCCGTGCTGCAGGTCGTCGCGGCGCGCGACCTGGACCGAGCGCGATCGCTCGCGCCGGTGCGCGCCGTCGGCTCCTACGCCGCGGTCTGCGCGGCCGACGACGTCGACGTCGTCTACCTCTCGCTCCCCAACGACGACCACCTGCCCTGGGTTCTCACCGCGCTCGAGGCGGGCAAGCACGTGCTCTGCGAGAAACCGCTCGGGCTCGGCGCCGCGCAGGTGGCGGAGATGACCGAGGCCGCCCGGCATTCCGGCCGGCTGCTCGTCGAGGCGGCCTGGAACCGGTGGCACCCGCGCACCCGACGGGTGGAGGCGCTGCTCGACGGGGCGACCGGCCCGGTGGACGTCCACGCCTGGTTCACCTTCCCCGGCGTCCCGGCCGGCAACTACCGGCTCGACCCGGCCCGCGGTGGCGGTGCGCTGCTCGACGTCGGCTGCTACGCCGTCGCCGCGGCGCTCACGGCGCTCGGGGACGACGTCCGCGTGACCGACGTCGGCCGGCACGTCGGACCGAGCGGCGTCGACCTCACCACGACCGCGACGCTCGTCTCCCCCCGCGGCAGCGCCCGGATCACCGGGTCCTTCGAGCGCCCGGAGTCGCAGGGCTGGACCGTCACGGCGCCCGGTCTCGAGGTCGAGCTCCCGCACCCGGCTTTCACGTCCTGGCGCGAGGCGTCGACGCTGCGCGTCGTGCAGGACGGCGTGGAGCGCCACGAGTCCTTCGCCGCGTGCGACGCCTACCGGCTCATGGTCGAGGCCGTCTCGAGAGTCACGACGGGAGCCGACGCGTGGGTCCTCCCGCTGTCGACGTCGCTCGCCGTCGCGCGCACCGTCGACGACGTCGCACGCGCGGCGGGTGCGTCGTGAGCCCCGACTCGCTGCCGCCTCTGGTCGACGACGACGCGGCGCTGCCGGGCGGCCCGCGGCTCGCGCTGCGCCGCGCGTCCGGAGCACGCCGCCCGTTCCTGCTCGTGCACGGGCTGGCGTCCAACGCGCGGCTGTGGGACGGGGTGGCGCGTCGCGTGGCCGCGGCCGGGCACGAGGTCGTCGCGGTGGACCTGCGTGGGCACGGCCGGTCGCAGGAGACCGACGACGGCTACGACACGGCGACCGCGGCCGCGGACCTCGCCGCGCTGATCGCCCTCCTGGGCTGGGCCGGCGACCGCGCACCGGTGGTGGCCGGCCAGTCGTGGGGCGGCAACGTCGTGCTGACGCTGGCCGCCGAGCACGGCGGCGTCGCCGGAGTGGCGCTCGTCGACGGCGGCTGGATCCACCTGTCGGACCGGTTCCCGACCTTCGCCGAGTGCTGGGAGCAGCTCGCACCGCCGCGCTTCGACCACCTCACGCGCGCCGAGCTCGAGGAGCGCGCCCGCGGCTGGAACAGCGACTGGCCCGAGGAGGGGAGGAGCGGCACGCTCGCCAACTTCGCCGACCTGCCCGACGGCACCGTGCGCCCGCACCTGTCCCGCGAGCACCACCGCAGCATCGTGCACTCGCTGTGGCAGGACGACCCGCGACCGCTGTACGCCGGCGTCACGGTCCCGACGCTGCTCCTGGCCGCCGTCGACGCGGTGCCGGTGCACCCGACACCGGTCACCGACGCCCTCGACGGCCTCCCCGACGCCGAGATCTCCTGGTACGTCGGGGCCCATCACGACCTGCACGCCCAGCACCCGGACCGCTGCGCGGCCGACCTGCTCGCGCTCGCGGCGCGGGTCGACCCCGGTCAGCCCAGGCAGCGGCGCACATAGGCGTCCAGGCAGCGTTCCGCCCTGGCCCGCGCCTTCGCGATGGCCTGGACGGCGGCCCGGTCGAGCGTGGCGGTGTTGGTGGCTCCGGCGTACGGCTCGATGAGCGCGCGGTAGTCGGCCTCCGCCTCGTGCCACGCCACCCGGGCCTCGTTCTTCGTCTTCGCCATTCCTGCACGGTACCGGCCGCTCGCGCCTCGTCCGGTCCCGCTCGATCCGGCTTCGAGG
>JAJXTD010000208.1 GCA_021784035.1 Actinomycetes bacterium
GCTCATGGTGGTCCAACCCGCCCTCCTCAACGGGCAGCTCGACGGGCTGTCTCTGTGGTCGATGTACAACCCCAGCGGGCTGTTCATCGCGTTCGAGAACGTCGCCTACCTCCTCCTCGGCCTCAGCTTCCTGTTCCTCGCCGCGGCCCTGCCCCCGGGGCACGGTGTGGTCCGGGCCACGCGCATCGTCCTCGTCCTCGCCGGTGCCCTGGCGGTCGTCTCGCTCGGCGGGCTCGCCGCCTTCTACGGACGCCACCTTGACTACCGGTACGAGGTGACATCCCTGAGCATCGCCTGGATCGCCCTGATCGCGACCGGGATCCTGCTCAGCATCGCGTTCCGGCGTGGTGCGGTCACGGCGTCGAAGGCGTGACCCGCGAACTGGAGATCGAGAGCACCAAGCTGGCCACCGAGCGCGAGATCCTCCAGCGGGCGGCCACATATTCTCGCCGGGGAGTCGAGCTGGTGAGCCACTTCCAGTTCGTCGCCGTGAAGCAGCGGTGCGACTGTGCTGTGACGTGAGTGAGAACCCGGGGGGTTGCGTCGACCGGGTGATGGTTCGGCGTCGGGGCGGGGCCCTGCGTCCTGAAGGATGGGCCACGGGGAGTAGCACCGCAGGGCCCCGCGCGTCCGAATGTAGGGCACGCGGGCGGGGGGTGACGAATGCTGACGGACGATCTTGGCCGATCCTTGCCCTGATGTCGCACGTTTGGCCCAGCGCACAGCGGGGCTGGCCGGCCGCGGCCCGAGATCGTGTGATGCACAACACATTCCACCGGACGGGGGAGCATCGGTGCCTCCGCGTGACCGCCCTGGGTCAGGCGCCGGGGCAGTCAGCGGCACCCCGCGGGGGCCGGCGCACGACGCAACACCGGGCTCCCCCAGCCTTCAGGACGGAGGGAACCCGGCGCGGGGATTCTGACGCACGCCACACGCCTGCGCCAGCCGAACACGAGCCGGGGGCGGAGGTGCCCCGACAGCGGCGAACCCAGGGGACGAGGTTCATCTGCAGCACGTGGACGCTGTCGTGATCCGTGGCACAGTTCTCGCGCGTCAGGTCAGGGAACGTGCCCTGGTGTCGATGCACCGGAACGTGGGCGCAGGCCGCGCGTGCGGGAGGGACCCTTATGAGCCAGCTCAGCGTCAACCCGCTGAAGGTCGCCGCGCTGTACGTCGCGATCGGGACGGCCTGGATCTACTGGTCGGACGCCGCGGTCGACGCGCTCGTGAGCGATCCAGGCATGCGCAGCCTCGTCCAGCACGACAAGGGCACCGCGTTCGTCGTCGCCACCGGCGGCATCGTGTACCTCCTGGTCCGTGCCCACACGCGCCGGATGGACGCCGAGCACCGGCGCCGGGAGGACGCCTACGACCAGACCCTCGCCGGTTGGGCGGAGGCCCTCGACCTGCGCGACCACAGCACCGCCCAGCACACGACGCGCGTGACCACCCTCACCGAGCAGCTGGCGCGGCACGTCGGCTTCACGGGCCAGGCGCTCGTCAACGTGCGACGCGGAGCCACCCTCCACGACATCGGCAAGATGGGCGTCCCCGACACGATCCTGGGCAAGCCCGGACCCCTCGACGACACGGAGTGGGAGCAGATGCGCCGCCACCCCGAGCTGGCGGTGCAGTTCCTCGAACACGTGGAATACCTCCGCGACGCCCTGGACATCCCCTGGTGCCACCACGAACGCTGGGACGGCACCGGCTACCCCCGTGGCCTCGCCGGGACGGACATACCCCTGTCGGCGCGGCTGTTCGCCGTCATCGACGTCTACGACGCCGTCACCTCGAAACGGCCCTACCGAGAGCCGATGCCCCACACCGATGCCATGGCCCTGATCCGAGCCGGCGCCGGTGGCCACTTCGACCCCGCCATCGTCGCCGCGTTCGAGGCCCTCATGACGAACATCCGCACGCCGACGCCAGAATGCACGCCGAGGTTCCCACTGCCCATCCGATAGGGGTGCTCGGCAGCCGTGCCTGGCCGGCCGAGGCGAGGCAGCCACCGCTGCGTCGACGATCTCTGCGACCGCGTACGAGTCGACGATCACGGACACCTGCTGGGGCACGGTCGCGGAGCTGCACGACGTCGTGCAGATGTACCGGGCGGGCCGGATCCGACCCGACATCGAGCGGTTCACGCTCGACAACGCCCTCGAGGCATGCCGGCGACTCGAATCGGGCCAGCTCAGCGGTCGTGCCGCCGTGGTGCCCCACGGCGCACAGCAGCACGAGTGCAGTGGCTGCCGTGCGGCCGTCAGGGGTGGCCCAGGGAGTCCACCGCGCGGCGGGCCAGCTCGTCGGCGGGGAGGGTGAGGTCCAGGGTCACGCCCAGCTCGTCGGCTCGGAGTGGCTCCAGCGTCGAGAGCTGGGAGTCGAGGAGGGCGAGCGGCATGAAGTGGTGGACCCGATGGCTGAGCCGGGACGCGAGCACCTCGCGGGGGCCGGCGAGGTGCACGAAGTACACGTCGGGCACGAACGAACGGAGGACGTCCCGGTAGGCGTACCGAAGCGCGGAGCACGCGACGACCAACCCGTCCGACGCCGACGCGAGCTCGGCTCCGACGAGCCGCAACCAGGGCCATCGGTCGTCGTCCGTGAGGGGGATGCCGGCAGCCATCTTCGCCACGTTGGCCGGCGGGTGGAGGTCGTCGGCATCGACGAACGGTACGCCGAGCCGGACGGCGAGCAGCGCCCCGACGGTCGACTTGCCGCACCCCGACACCCCCATGACGACGATGCGGGTCACCAGTCGTGCACCGTGCCGTCGGCGAGCCGGTTGTAGGGGAGGTAGGCGACCTCGTAGGGATACTTCCCGGCCTCGTCCACGTCCAGGTCGACGCCGAGGCCGGGCCGGTCGCCCGGATGCAGGTAGCCGTCCTCGAACGTGAACGACTGCTGGAACACGCGGTTCGTGTGCGCGCCGTGCTTCATGTACTCCTGGATGCCGAAGTTGTGGATGGCCAGGCCGACGTGCATCTGCGCCGCGAGGCCGACCGGGGAGACGTCGGTGGGTCCGTGGAACCCCGACTTCACCTGGTACTGCGCGGCGTAGTCCATGACCTTGCGCAGGGGCGTGATGCCGCCGAAGTGCGTCGACGCGGCACGGACGTAGTCGATGAGCTGCTCCTTGATGAGCGACTGGAAGTCCCACACGGTGTTGAAGATCTCGCCGATGGCCAGCGGGGTCGTCGTGTGCTGCCGGACCAGCCGGAGCGCCTCCTGGTTCTCCGCCGGGGTGCAGTCCTCGAGCCAGAACAGGTCGTAGGGCTCGAGGGACTTGCCCAGCGTGGCGGCCTGGATCGGCGTCATCCGGTGATGGCCGTCGTGCAGCAGTGGCAGCTCGGGGCCGAACTCGTTCCGCACCGCCTCGAAGACCGTCGGTACGTGCCGGAGGTAGGCGCGCGTGTCCCAGTCCTCCTCGGTCGGGTACCCACCACGCTGCGCCGGCTCGTGGTCGTAGCGCTCCCCGCTCGTCGACTGCGCTGCGATGCCGTAGATCGCGGTGAGCCCGGGGACACCGGTCTGCACGCGGATCGATCGGTAGCCCTGCTCCTGGTGGTCGCGGATCGAGTCGAACAGCTCGGGCAGCGACTTCCCGGACGCGTGGCCGTAGGCCATGAGCCCGTTGCGGCTCGCGCCGCCGAGCAGCTGATAGACCGGCATCCCGGCCGCCTTGCCCTTGATGTCCCACAGGGCCATGTCGACGGCGGCGATCGCGGCCATCGTGACCGGTCCCCGGCGCCAGTAGGCGCTGCGGTAGAGGAACTGCCAGGTGTCCTCGATGCGGTGGGCGTCGCGGCCGATCAGCAGCGGGACGACGTGGTCGCGCAGGTAGCTGACGACGGCCAGCTCGCGGCCGTTGAGGGTGGCGTCGCCCAGTCCGGTCAGACCGTCGTCGGTCGTGATCTTCAGCGTGACGAAGTTGCGGTTGGGGCTGGTGACGATGACGTCGGCGGCGACGATCTCCATGGGCGGGCTCCTGCCGGGGTGCTGAGCTGTGGTCGGCCGGAGCCGACGGTCGATGGCTCCCTCTGGCTCTTCATGCTTCCCGGTCGCCGGCACCCATGGCAACGAATTGCCGAACCAGCACCCGCGAGCCGTGGTCCGAGCACCGCGGTCGCCGTAGGGTCGGGCCCGTGGAGCGCCGCCCGAACGGCTACGACGTCGCGAGCGATGCTCGGGCGAGGCACGAGCGATGAGCCCGCGCACCGACCCATCCGAAGACCGACCGGGAGTCGGACGACGCCTGTCGCGCGACGGCGACGGCAGGCCCGCGGCACCCGTGCGGATCGTCCACCTGGGTCTCGGCAGCTTCTTCCGCGCCCACCAGGCGTGGTACACGGACCGGGCGGCGGACGCCGCGCAGTGGGGCATCGCGGCGTTCGCCGGCCGCAGCGGCCCGCCCGAGGGTCTCGTCGCGCAGCAGGGTCTGTACACGCTCCTGGTGCGCGACGCGACGCGCGACGAGCCGCTCGTCGTGTCGTCGATCTCCGAGGTCCACGGCTCCGTGGACCTGCGCTCCTGGCGGGCGGCGTTCGGCCTCGACGACCTGTCGATCGTCACGTCGACGGTGACCGAGGCCGGCTACTGCCGCGACGACTCGGGGGCGCTGGACGTCGGTGATCCGCGGGTGATCGCCGACGTGGCCGCGCTGCAGCAGGACCCCAGCGCGGCCGACGTCGTCACGGCACCGGGCAAGTTCGTCGCCGGGCTCGCCGTACGCCGTGCCGCCGGGCTCGGCGGTGTCACGTTCGTGCCGTGCGACAACCTGCCGGAGAACGGTCGCGTGGTCCG
>JAJXTD010000209.1 GCA_021784035.1 Actinomycetes bacterium
CCCGCCAACGCCACCGAGCGCGCCGCGATTGCAGCCGCCGCCAGCACAGCCACGCCGACGACGTTCCACCCGAGGGTGATCGACTCCAAGACGTAGCCCCGTCGCAGCAGACGAACCTTGGTCGCGTCGGCAGTGTCGGTCACCCGCCCATCCAACATCAGCGCAGGCGGCCCCGTCGCGAGCGCGGCCGGGGATGGCGCCTGGACTTCTTGTGATGACACCCCCGATGCATTCCGGTACTCGCCTTGCTGACGGCGGCCGGGAGTTCAGGCTCGGTGAAGGCGGCCTGTGGTGGCTGGCCATTGCGCCGGAGGACCTGCCGGGATTCGCGATGCGGAGCGCCGTCCTAACTCGTCTCCAGCCCTTGCGGTAATGCCGCAGACGGTCAGTCGGCTACCTCAATCTGCCAGCGCACTATGGCCGAGCCTGTGTCGTCGTTGGGCTCCGGAAGCGCGACGTCGCTAGCGAAGTTGCCGCTGGTCCACCCCTCTGCCAAGGCCAACTCCAGGTCCGCGCGCGGCACCCGTAGAAGCAGGTGCCAACCCTCAGCGCGAGGAGTGATGTCGCCAGTCACGTCGTCAGTCATGATCGGAGTTTCAGCGCGAGAGGAGGGAGGGGAGATGGAGGGTAGACGCCGAATCTCCACCTGCTTGCACAGGTGTGATCCCAGCGTTTGCCCAGGTCAGGGCCAGTGGGGCGGGTGGGGCTCGAACCCACGACCTGACGGATTATGAGTCCGCTGCTCTGACCAGCTGAGCTACCGCCCCGGCGGTGCGAGCGTAACGCCCGCGCGAGTCACGCTCGCAGAGCGACGGACGGGGCCGGGGCGACGTAGGCATCGTCCTGGGTTAGCGTCGAGGCTCCTGACGACGCCTTGGGAGGTCCCCCATGGAGTACGCGCACCTCGGCCGCACCGGTCTGCGGGTCAGCCGGGTCTGTCTCGGCACGATGAACTTCGGTCCTGTGACGACGCCCGAGGACTCGTTCGCGATCATGGACCGCGCCCACGAGCACGGCATCAACTTCTTCGACACCGCCAACGTGTACGGCTGGGGCGAGAACCGCGGCTGGACCGAGCGCATCATCGGCGACTGGTTCGCGCAGGGCGGTGGACGCCGCGAGCGCACGGTCCTCGCCACGAAGCTCTACGGCGACATGGGCGACTGGCCGAACGAGGGCAAGCTCTCCGCGCTCAACATCCGGCGTGCCTGCGACGCGTCCCTCGCGCGGCTGAAGACCGACTACCTCGACGTCTACCAGATGCACCACGTGGACCGCGCGACGCCGTGGGACGAGATCTGGGAGGCGATGGACGTACTGCGCCAGCAGGGCAAGATCCTCTACGTCGGGTCCTCGAACTTCGCCGGCTGGCACATCGCGCAGGGGCAGGAGGCGGCCCGCCGGCGCGGGAGCGTCGGCCTCGTGAGCGAGCAGTCGATCTACAACCTCGTCGAGCGCACCGTCGAGCTCGAGGTGCTCCCCGCGGCGCAGGCGTACGGGCTCGGCGTCATCCCCTGGTCGCCCCTGCACGGCGGCCTGCTCGGCGGGATCCTGCGCAAGCGGGCCGAGGGCGCCACCGGGCGGAGCGAGAGCGGTCGCGCCGCGGACGCCCTGGTAAAGCACCGCCCGGCGATCGAGGCGTGGGAGGCCTACTGCGACGAGCGCGGCGAGGGACCCGGCGACGTGGCGCTCGCCTGGCTGCTGCACCAGCCCGCCGTCACCGCGCCGATCGTCGGTCCGCGCACGCAGGAGCAGCTCGACGGCGCCCTGCGCGCGCTCGAGATCACGCTCGACGCGGACGCGCTCGCGCGGATCGACGAGATCTTCCCCGGCCCCGGCGGCACGGCACCCGAGGCCTACGCCTGGTGAGCGGCCACGTGTCGCGCGGCGGCCCGGCACGTGCGACGAGTCGGTCGCCGTCCGCCGGGTCGCCGCGGCTCGGACCGTCGGGTGCGGCAGAGTGACCGCGTGAGCGACACGGGCGGGATCGGCGGCCTGGTGAACTCCGTGCGCGACTGGGCCGACGCGACACAACGGCGCCACAGCGTCTTCGGCTTCCCGTACGCCGTCGTCAAGAAGTACGGCGACGACGAGGGCGGCCGGCACGCGGCGCTGCTCACCTACTACGGGTTCCTCAGCATCTTCCCGCTGCTGCTCCTCGTCGTCGTCATCGTGAGCGCCGTGCTGCGCGAGAACCCGGAGCTGCGCCGGCAGATGCTCGACGCGATCATCCCCGCGCAGCTTCAGGACGTCGTCGACACCAGCCTGCTGACGCTGCCGACGAGCGGCATCCCGCTCGCCATCGCGATCGTGGGTCTGCTGTTCTCCGGCATGGGCATCGTCTTCTCGGCGTACCAGACCCTCAACCACCTCGCCGCGGTGCCGCACCGCAGCCGGCTCGAGTTCGTGCCGCGCTACCTGCGCATCGTCGCGATGCTGTTCGTGCTCGTCGCGGGCTTCCTGGGGATCGGCGCGTTCACGGTCCTCATCAGCGCGCTGCCCGACCTGCCGCAGGTGTCGCGGTTCGCGGCATTCGCGGGCACGACGACGGTCATGTTCCTCCTGCTGTGGGCGTCGACCGCCCTGCTGCTGCCCTTCCGCGCGCGGTTCGGCGTCGTCTGGCCGGCCGCGCTGCTCGGCGCGCTCGCCGTCACGGGTCTGCTCACGTTCGGTGCGCTCGTGCTGCCGCGGCTCGTCGCGAAGTCCGGGCCGGTCTACGGCAGCTTCGCCACGATCGTCGGCCTGTTCACGCTGCTCTACTTCGTCAGCCAGGCCGTGGTCTACGCCGCGGAGATCGCGATCGTCCGGCGCCGTCGGCTGTGGCCGCGCGCGCTCGACACGCTCAAGCCCACCGAGGCGGACCGCCGGTCGCTCACGTCCCTCGCCCGCGAGCAGGAGCGGATCATCCCCGAGCGCGTCGAGACCCGCTTCGACGCCGACCCGACCTGAGGCCGCCGCCACGGGTCACGCTCCCGAGCCCGGAACGACGAGAGCCGCACCCGGTGCGGGGCGGCTCTCGTCTCGTGGCTCCCGCGTCTGGATTCGAACCAGAAACCGCCCGATTAACAGTCGGGAGCTCTGCCGTTGAGCTACGCGGGACCGTGCTCGCCCCACCGGGGTGGAAGCGCGCACGAAGGATAGCAAGGGCCCGGGGCGCCACCGAAATCGCCGAGCCCGCGCGGGTGGTCGTCGTCCCTCGGGGACGGGGTCGAGCAGCCGAGCTCGCCCGCACGTGGACGGACCGTGCCGTTGGTCAGACGCCGAGGGAGGCGCGGAACTCGGCGAGGAGCTCGTCGGCGCGCCGACGCAGGTCAGGATCGGCGGGATCGAGGCCGACGTCGAACACGACCGACCAGCGCAGGTCGGTCGAGCCGGGCACGCGACGGGCCACGAAGCGGGCGCCGCGGTCCCCCACGAGCTCGGCGTGGTGCTGGACCACGATGCTCGCCGTCACCCGCTCGCGCACCACCTCGGGCAGCACGCCGGGCTCGCCGTCGAACCGGATGCGGTGGACCACGGGCCGCCCGCCGCCCTCGGGCTGCGCCGTGACCTCGAGGATCGCCGGCTCCCAGGACGCGCGCAGCACCCGGTCCCACGGGACCCGGACGTCGACGCCACCGTCGGACGGGAGCAGCAGGGTCGACTCGGTCGCCACGAGCGACGAGGAGCCCACCGGCATCCACGCGAGCACGCGCTCGCCCGGCACCCGGACCCGGACCTCGGCGGGCGGGCGGAGCCTCACGAGGGCCCTCCCGCGACCTGCTCGCGCAGGCCGCGTCGGTAGCTCTCCAGGGCGAGGATGTCGGCGAACAGCGCCTGGTAGGCGTCGGGGTCGGACGCGGGCTCGACCCGCTGCAGCCGTGCCTTGAGGTCGGCGATACGCCGAGCCGCGTCGATCTCCAGCAGCCGGGCGATGACCGACTGCGCGTAGCGCTGGTCGGCCTCGTCGGTCGGCAGCGGGTCGACCGCGAGCTCGTGGACGACGGCGCGCACCGCGTCGTCGGGGCAGGCGCCCAGCACCGCGTCGAGCCAGGCCCGGTCGCTGAGCCCGGCCGCCGCGCCACCGGCAGCGACGACCGCCCGGTGCACCGCGACGTACGCCGGGGACCGGAACGCCTCGGTCTCGAGCGCGTCCACCCACGACCCGGCCACCTGGGGCACCTGGAGCGCGACCTTGAGCGCCTCGCGCTCGACCGAGGCGACCTTGTCGCGCGGGTCCGGGCGCGGCAGGCGCGGCACAGCGCCGGCCTCCGGCGCGACCGTCGGCGCGTCGGGGTCGCTCGGCCGGCGCGCCGCCGGCGGCTGGGCCCGGCTCGCGGCCTGCACGGCACGGCGTACGTCCTCGTCGGGCAGGCCGAGCCAGCCGGAGACGAGCCGCACGTACTCCGGGCGCAGCGCCTCGTCCCGGATCCGGGCGATCACGGGCGCAGCGGCCCGCAGCCCGGCGATGCGGCCCTCGGCGCGGTCGAGGTCGTGGCCCTTGAGCTCGGTGCGGATCGCGAACTCGAAGAGCGGCACCTTCCGCTCGACGAGCTCGCGCACGGCCTCGGGCCCCTGGGCCATGCGCAGCTCGCACGGGTCCATGCCGCTCGGCTCGACCGCCACGAAGGTCTGCGCAGTGAAGCGCTGGTCCTCGCCGAACGCACGCTGCGCAGCCTTCTGGCCCGCGGCGTCGCCGTCGAAGGTGAAGACGACCTCGCCGGTGAACACGCCCTCGTCCATGAGCAGGCGGCGCAGGACGCTGATGTGCTCCGAGCCGAACGACGTGCCGCAGGTG
>JAJXTD010000035.1 GCA_021784035.1 Actinomycetes bacterium
ACCCCTCCTGTGGGCCAGTGGGATCGACCCGTACCAGCGCTACGGCGAGATGGACCTGGGCGCACCGGACCTGCTGACCGGAGCCTGCCGGGCGGACATCATCGAGCAGCGGGACCGCTACCTCGACCGGTGAGCGTCCGGTGCTGGGAGATCGAGATGCCCATGCCGGCTCCGCGAGCAGCGCCCGGCGCGCTGGTGCTGCGGGCCCACTCTCGGCCCGCGGGCGCCGGTAGGACAGACCGTGATCACGAGCCCGCTGCGAGCCCGCCCCGCGCCCAGCCTCGCTCCGCTGCGCCGGTCTCGGTCGCGTCGCTCGAGTGGGCGACCTCGGCGAAGGCGGGGCACGGCTCGACGCGACCGTCGACAGTCGACGCGAGCGCTCCCGGATCTCGGGGTCGGTCGCGCTCTCCGGGATGTCGAGGCACTCGAGCACCCGGTTGCGCAGCGCGATGGCCTCCTCGATGTTCTTGAACCCCATCGCCCAGTCGGCGAGACCGGGGACCGGCAGCGTGCGCGGGACGGAGCCGACCGCCATCACGAGAGTGTCGTAGTTCAGGTCGTACGCCGCCCCCTCGAGCGGCTGCACGACGGCGACCTTGCGCCCGTGGTCGACCTGGACGACCGAGCCGGTGATGATCTCGACGTCGCGCAGGGTCTGGCGCAGCGGCACGACGGTGTGGCGCGGCTGGATCGAGCTGGGCGACCGGACTCGGCCGGCGGCCCGGTCCGCGTCGTCGTGGTCGCGATCGGGGAGGATGTCGCGGTGAGACGCTTTCGCCCCGCCGGGTGGCTGGACTGGACCTTCGAGATCGCCCTGATCCTCAAGGGGATCGACGGCGTGCTGGAGATCGTCGGCGGTCTCGTGCTGCTCGTGGTGTCGAAGGAGACGCTCGAGGGCTGGGTGCAGGCCCTCACCTTCCACGAGCTCTCCGAGGACCCGCACGACTTCCTGTTCACCCGCCTCGTGGCGGGCAGCCACAGCCTGACCGGCTCGGGGGCGACGTTCGCTGCGCTCTACCTGCTCACCCACGGAGTCGTGAAGGTCGTGCTGGTCGTGGCGGTGCTGCGCGACTACCTCTGGGCCTACCCGTGGATGATCGGGTTCCTGCTGGTGTTCATCGCCTACCAGCTCTACCGGTTCGCGCTGCACCCCACGTGGGGCATGGCGCTGCTCACCGTCGTCGACGTGCTCATCGTGGGGCTCACCTGGCGCGAGTGGGGTCGCCGTCGGGACGCGGCGCGCGGCCCGTCGCCCGACATCGGGCTCGACGCCGGCCGCGGTACGGGCTGACCGGACGACCGCGGGGTGACCTCGTCGAGCCGGGTCAGGCCCGCGGCGCGCGGCGTCGTGCGGTGGAGCCGCGGACGACGAGCTCCGGCGTGAGCCGTACCTGCTTGAGCGGCGTCGCCTCCTGCTCGAGCAGCAGGCTGAGCATGAGGCGGGCGGATTCGGAGCCGATGTCGTACTGCGGCACCCGCACCGTGGTCAGCGGCGGGTCGACGAGGTCCATGAACGGCATGTCGTTGTAGCCGACGACGCTGAGGTCCTGGGGGCACCGGCGCTTGAGGCTGCGCGCGGCCTCGATGGTCCCGATGGCGAGCTGGTCGTTGGCCGCCAGGATCGCGGTGATCCCCGGGTTCGCGACGAGGAGGCGCCGGGCGGCGTCGCGCGCGGACTCGATGCTCCACGCGTCGACGGCATTGATCCGCCGCGCCGTGCTGAGCCCGTGCGCGCGCATGGTGCGCGCGAACGACTGCGCGCGCTCGTGACCGGTCGAGGACCAGACGGGGCCGCCGACGTGCCCGATCTCGCGGTGCCCCAGCCCGACGAGGTGGTCGACGGCGAGCCGGATCCCGTGCTGGTTGTCGGCGGAGACCGAGGGCAGCTGCATGCTGTCGGTCACGCGGTTGATGAGGACGACCGGCAGCTTCGAGCTGAGCTCGACGAGCAGCGGGTGCTCCCGCCGGGCGGTCGCGAGGATGAAGCCGTCGACCCGGCGGGCCCGCAGGGAGGCGACGACCTGGGCCTCGACATCGGCGTCGTTGTCGGTGTTGACCATGAGCGGCGTGTAGCCGGCACGGGACAGCGTGTCCTGGATCCCCCGGACGATGCCGGGGAACAGCGGGTTCGTGAGGTCGGGGATCACGACGCCGACGGTGTGCGACCGTGACGTGCGCAGCCCCGCCGCCATGGAGTTGGGCACGTAGCTCATCGACTCGGCCGCCCGGCGTACGCGCGTCACCGTGCCGGCGTTGACCAGGTGCGCGGTGCGGGGGTTGAGGGCGCGCGACACCGTTGCCGGGTGCAGTCCCAGCTTCTCCGCGATGTCCTTGAGCGTCGCCGCCATGGCCGTCAGCCTAGGTGCTCTGAGTAGGTACGCCGGCTGACGACGGCGACCGCGGTGAAGGCCGCGAGCCCGATCGACGTGGCCCAGAAGAGCTGGCTCGCGCCACGGCTCTCCAGGGCGACCCCGGCGGCGTACGAGCCGAATCCGTTGCCCAGGAACATGAACCCGGCGAACAGGGACACCGCCGTCGCCCGCGCGGTGTCGGACAGCATCGTCGCCCAGGTCTGCAGGGTCGTGTGCATGAAGACCCAGGCGACCCCCTGCAGCGCCACGCTCACGAAGACGAGGACCGGCGTGACCTCGACGCCGAGGATCGCGAAGGCCACGGCGGCGGCGACGCCGCCGATGAGCAGGAGCAGGTGCGGCGGCACCCGGAGCGACAGCCGACCGACGACGAGGGACCCGGCGAGGACGGCCGCGCCGTAGCCGCCCGCCATGAGCCCGGCGACGTACGCGCTGCTCCCGGTCGCCTCGAGCGCGGTCGGCACCAGCGCGAAGGCGCCGAGCAGCAGGGCGGCCTCGACGAAGACGAGGGTGTAGAGCGTCCACGGCCAGCGCTGCGACAGGACCAGCCGGAACGACGTCAGCGCGGGCAGCCGCGGGCCGGGCGAGCTCGGGTCGGGGAGGCCCCGGACGTACCAGGCCATGGCGACGGAGACGACCGCGGTGATGACGAAGAACGCCTGCCAGCCGATCGTCGCGATGCCGATGCCGCCGAGGATCGTGCCCATCGTCAGGCCGAGGGCGACCCCCGCCTGGAGACCCACGATCGCGGGCTGGCGCCGGGAGCGGTCGGTGATCGCGTCACCGATGAAGATGACCGCCGTGGGGAAGACACCGGCCATCATCGCCCCGGCCACGGCGCGCGACACGATGAACGGCCCGATCGGCATGGGGACGACGCTGATCAGGTCGGTGACGGCGGCCAGTACGAGCGCGAGCCGCAGCGTGGGGATGCGCCCGAGCCGGTCGGAGACCAGGCCCCAGGCCGGCTGGGCCAGGCCGTAGGCGAGGTAGTAGGCGCTCACCGACAGCGTCATGGTGGAGATCGAGACGCCGAAGTCCCGGGACATCCCCAGCAGCATCGGGATCACGACGGCGCGGTCGAAGGTCGCGACGAGGACCGCCCAGGGCAGGAAGCGGATGCCGCGGTCGAGCGTCCACGTCGTCACGAGGCGACCAGCCCGGCCAGCACGTCGTCGTCGGGCGCGTACGCGCCGCTCGCGCGTCGGATCGAGGTCAGCACCCGGAGGTCGTGGACCGAGACGACGGGCTGCTCGACCAGTCCGAGCGCGGGTGAGCGCAGCAGCTCCAGGTACTCGGGCGAGCCCAGCTCGGCGCTGCTGCGGGACAGCACCTCGCGTACCTCTGCCGCGGGAGCGTGGGCGAGCCAGTCCGTGGCCCGGGCCCACACCGCGAGGACGCGGTCGAGCAGGTCGTGGTCGGTCCCGGTCGGCGCGGCCAGCACCGTGCCCAGATAGTCCGGGTAGAGGTCCGCGGAGGAGACCCACGCGGTCATGCCGGCGCGCAGCGCCCGCACGCGGGACTCCGCGTTGAGGATGGTTCCGCCGATCTCGGCGGCCAGCAGCGCCTCCGCCCGCCGCGGGGTGCTCCCCAGCTCGCGGAGCTCCACCGCCGCGCGGTCGACGCCGACGTGGCCGAGCATGCGGTAGAGGAGGAGGGCGAAGCCCGATCTCGTCACGTCGACGCCGAGCACGCTCGCCTGCAGGTCGGCCGTCGTCACGACCTCGGGGCGGGTGACGAGCGCGAGCCCGAGCCCGCGGTCGATCGCGCGCACCATGCGGAGGTCGAGCATCGCCCCGAGCGGATTGGTGGCGGTGGTGCCGTACAGCAGGACGTTGTCCGGGCTCGTGATCACCAGGTCGAGGTCGCCCCGGGCGAGGGACCCGAACTGGGCGGGGGACGACGCGACCCGCTCGGTCCGCAGGGTCAGCCCTGCCTCGGCCGGCAGCCCGAGGTGGGCGGCGGCGACGAGCACCGGTGACTCGCTGAACTGCCCGATCGTGATGACGCGCGACTCCGGCACCGGCCGTCCTTCCTGCAATCGTGAGCCTTCGGCACCCTGGGCCGAGGGCGTCGCCACCAGGCGGCCGGGAGGCGGGCGCCAGGCTCGAATGTGTCGGATTGGTTACAAATCTGAGAGATGCTTGAGAAGGGTAACCGCGAGGGACACAGTTCGCTGCAGATCGGCGTAGTGCAATCGATTGCTAACCGCGGAGGTTTCGAATGGATCACGCAGGGGGTCGGCTTCGCCGGCACACCCGGGTCGCCGCGGTCGCGGCCACCCTCGCAGTAGCAGCGTTCGGTCTCAGCGCCTGCGGCAGCAGTTCGTCGCCGGGCGCGTCGGGCGCCTCGAGCTCCGGCGGCGGCGCGCCGATCAAGATCGGCATCTCGCTGCCGCTCACGGGTGACTTCTCGCAGCCCGGTGGCGAGGCCAAGAAGGGCTACGAGGCCTGGGCCTCCCTCGTCAACGCCGGTGGCGGGCTCCTCGGCCGCCCGGTCGAGCTCACCATCCTCGACGACGCGAGCAGCCAGGAGCAGGTCGTCACCGACTACAACCGCCTGATCAGCCAGGACAAGGTCGACCTCCTGCTCGGGACGTTCTCCTCCCTGCTCAACTACCCGGCGTCGTCGGTGGCGGAGAAGAACAAGATGGTCCTCGTCGCCCCGGCGGGGGGATCGCCGAAGATCTTCGACCAGAAGTTCAAGTACTACTTCTTCGCCCAGCAGGCGACGGCCCCCAACCAGGCCAACCCGTTCGTCCAGAAGCTGCTCGCCCTCCCGGCCGACCAGCGGCCGAAGACCGCGGCCTTCGTGACCCAGGACGACCCGTTCGCGGCACCGGTCATCGCCTCGATGCAGGAGCAGCTCAAGGCCGCCGGTGTCCAGGTCGTCTACTCCGAGACGTACCCGCCGGAGACCACGAACTTCCAGCCGCTCGCCAGCAAGATCGCCGCGGCGAAGCCGGACCTGATCGCGCAGGGAGCGGTGTTCGAGGACGGCGTCGGCCTGGTCAAGAGCCTCATCCAGATCGGCTACAACCCGAAGATCCTGTTCCAGACGTCCGCCCCGACCAACGGCGCGCAGTACAGCGACGCGATCGGCATCGACAACACCGAGGGCGTCTTCGCCACGGTGTCCTGGAGCGAGAAGGCTCCGACGCCCGGCAACAAGGAGTTCATCGCCGAGTACCAGAAGCAGAACGGTGCCGGCCTCGTGCCCGCTGAGGACGCTGCCGACGCGTATGCCGCTGCCGAGGTGCTCGCTGCGGCGGTGAAGGGCACCAACGGACTGGACAACGTGAAGCTGCAGGAGTGGCTGCACGCGAACAAGGTGACGACGATCCTCGGCGAACTGTCGTGGGACGAGATCGGTCGCCCTCAGGGTGACTTCCTGCTCTCCCAGTGGCAGAAGGGCGTCGTGGAGATCGTCGCGCCGGACGCGGCCAAGACCACAGACAACCTCGTGATGCCGAAGCCCGCCTGGAAGTAGCCCGTCCCGTCGGAACGAGCCCTGGGTGGCCCGCGCGCCGCGCGGGCCACCCAGGCTGTCGAGCGGTGTCGCTGCGGAGAGAGGTGCGTGAGGTGCAGATCGTGCAGGTGCTCGCCTACGGGATCCTGCTGGGGGGGATGTACGCCCTCCTGGCGTCCGGCGTGACACTGATCTTCGGCGTGCTGGACGTGGTGAACGTGGCGCAGGGCGCGTTCCTCGTGATGAGCGCGCTGTTCACCTGGCAGGTGTGGAGCGTGACCGGGATCGAGCCCCTGCTCCTCATCCCGGTCAACGCCGCCCTGCTGTTCGTCATCGGCTGGATCATCTATCGCGGCATGGTCGCGAGGGTGGCGCCCCAGGGGCCGAGCATGACCGTGCTGCTCATGTTCGGCATCGCGCTCGTGATCGAGGGCACGCTGAACCTGGTGTTCGGCAACAAGTTCAAGTCCGTGACGCCGGAGTACTTCACCTGGTCGGTCAAGATCGGCGACATCGTCCTGCCGGTCCCCCAGCTGATCTCGGGTGTGCTGGCCATCGCGATCCTGGGCCTCATCTACGTCTTCCTGCGCGTCTCCTGGGCCGGGCGGGCGGTCCGCGCGACCGCGCAGAACCGGGAGGGGGCGGCGCTGGTCGGCATCTCGCACAAGACCGCGTCCGCCCTGGCCTTCGGCATCGGCGCGGCCACGGCCGGTGCCGGCGGCGTCCTGCTGTCGATCATGTACCCGGTCTACCCGGCGACCCAGTACGACTGGATCGCGCGGTTGCTCGGCATCATCGTCCTGGGCGGCCTCGGGAGCATCCCCGGTGCGGTGGCGGGCAGCCTCCTGCTGGGGGTGATGGAGGCCTTCGCCGTCACCTACGTGCCGCAGTGGTCGACGTTGTTCTTCTACGGCACCATCCTGGCGATCCTCGTCTTCCGCCCGCAGGGCCTCATGGGCTCCGTCACGCGGGAGGACGTCGTATGAGGAACCGGCTGAAGAGCCCGCGGGTCTTCGTCCCGCTGGGTCTGCTCCTGCTCCTGGGTCTCTACCCGCTCGTCCCGGACTCGCAGTACGAGCAGTCCGTCCTCATCACCTGCCTGCTCTTCGCGATCATGGCCTCGGGCTGGAACCTGATCAGCGGCATGGCCGGCTACGTGTCCCTCGGGCACAGCGTCTACCTCGGCATCGGCATGTACACCGGGGCTATCGCGGCGACCCGCTGGGGCTGGGACCCGTTCTACCTCGCACCGCTCGGGGCGCTCGTCGCCGGCGTCGTCGCCCTGCTCATCGGTCTCGTGGTGCTGCGGACGCGCGCCCACGCGTTCGTCATCATCACGATCGCCGTCCTGCTCTCCTTCCAGCTGCTCTCGGCGAACCTCAAGCAGTTCACCGGTGGCACGGAGGGACTCACCCTCGGCGCCCCGGGCTGGCCCGAGGAGTGGGGCAACACGCCGTACTTCTACATGTTCTACGCGATCCTGCTGCTCACGCTCGCGCTCGCGGCCTACCTCATGTCCTCCCGGCTCGGTGCCGGGCTCGTCGCGATCCGCAACGACGAGGGCAAGGCGGCGTCGATCGGCGTCAACACGACGGTCTACAAGACGATCGCCAACGTGCTGAGCGCCCTGCCGTTCGGTGCGGCAGGCGTCATCTACGGGCAGTACCTCTCGTTCGTCAACCCGTCCGGCGCCTTCTCGATCCTCACGAGCGTCTACCTCGTGCTCGCGGCGCTCGTCGGCGGGCGGGGGACGCTCTGGGGTCCGGTGCTCGGCGGCTTCATCGTCGCGCTTGCCAACGAGGGCGCGACCGTCGCCGCCGGCGGTGTCAGCGCACGCGTCCTCATCATGGGCCTCGTCCTCGTCCTCACCGTGATGTTCCTCCCGGCGGGGCTGCTGCCCACGCTCACCGGGCTCATGACCCGGCGCCGGGCGTCGAGGTCGACGGTGAAGTACATCGACCAGGCGGCGATCGCCCGGCACGACTCGCACCTGGACATCACGAGCCTGATCTCGCGCGGAGCCGGGCAGCGGGACACCGGGACGGCCGTCCTCGAGGTCCGCGACGTCGTGAAGCGGTTCGGCGGGGTCCGGGCCGTCGACGGGGTGAGCCTCACGGTGGAGCGCGGCTCCATCACCGGTCTGATCGGGCCGAACGGCTCCGGCAAGACGACGCTGTTCAACTGTCTGACCGGGACCGTCCGGCCCGACAAGGGCACGGTGCTCCTCGACGGCGAGGACGTCACGTCGGACAAGGTGTGGACGCGGGCGCACGGCGGCCTCGGCCGGACCTTCCAGGTGACGCGGCTGTTCCGGAGCATGACGGTGCTGGACAACCTCGTCGCGCCGCTGGAGCGCACGAGCGCGCGGCAGATGGTGGCCGGCCGCTACTCCGGCGAGGAGGTGGACCGTGCCCGCGACATCCTCGGCTTCATGGGGTTGCAGGATTTCGAGAAGCAGAACGCCGCCGCTCTCAGCTTCGGCCAGCAGAAGCTCGTCGAGCTCGCGCAGGTGCTCATGCTGCGACCCAGCGTGGTCCTGCTCGACGAGCCCGCGAGCGGCATCAACCCGACGCTGATCGAGAAGCTGACCAAGGTCATCCGCCAGCTCAACGAGGCGGGGACGACCGTGCTCATCGTGGAGCACAACATCCCCCTCGTGCTCGGGCTGTGCGACACCGTCCACGTCCTGGCCGGCGGGAAGATCCTCACCTCGGGCACTCCCGACGTGATCCGCAACGACCCGCTCGTCATCGAGGCGTACCTGGGCCCGGACCACCTGCTGGAGGCCCCCCGTGGGTGACGCGCTGCTCACGATGCGGGACGTCCAGGCCGGCTACGGCGGAGGTCTCGTCCTCCAGGGCGTCGACCTCGAGCTCGAGCCGGGAAGCATCACGTGCATCGTCGGTCCCAACGGTGCCGGCAAGAGCACCGTGCTCCGCGTGATCAGCGGCCTGCTCACGGCCTCCGCGGGCTCGGTCCGGTACGACGGGCAGGAGCTCGTCGGTCGCTCGCCGGCCGACATCCTGAGGGCCGGCATCGCCCAGGTGCCGCAGAGCAGGGCCCTGTTCCCGCACATGACCGTGCGCGACAACATCCTCATGGGCGGCTACATCATCCGCCGGGAGCGCGAGCTGCTCAGGCAGCGGGTGAGCATGGTGGAGGAGCTCATCCCGCTGCTCAAGGACCGCTCGAACGACTATGCCGGCAACCTGTCCGGCGGCCAGCGCCGCATGGTGGAGATCGGGCGGGCGCTGATGCTCGACCCGCGGCTGATCCTCATGGACGAGCCGTCGCTCGGCCTCGATCCCAAGTCGGTGGCCACGGTCGCGGAGCTCATCCGCGAGGTGACCTCCACCGGCCGCACCGTGCTGCTCGTCGAGCAGAACGTGCGGCTGGGCATGAACCTCGCGCGCTACGGCGTCGTCATGGAGCAGGGGAAGGTCGCGCTCACCGGCGACGCGGACGGCCTCGCGGACAACCCCGAGGTCGCGTCGATGTATCTCGGCCGGGCGAAGGACCAGCCGTGAGCGCGGCGTCAGACCACGACCAGCCCCGAGGGCAGCGCGTGGACGTCCTGGAGCCCGTCGTGGGTGACCACCACGAGCTCGCCGGTCTGCACGCCGGCGAGGTGGTCCGCGCGTACGACGTTGGGCTGCACGACGACGGTCATGCCGGCGCGCAGCAGCGTCTGCGGCCGGTGCACGGGAACGCGCGAGACCGACGTGCCGATCGGCTCGAGGTAGCCCATGCCCAGCCCGTGGAAGAGGTCGTCGGTCGTGGTGAGACCGGCGTCCTCGATGCAGACCGACGCGTCGACGAGCGCGTCCGCGCCGACGCCGTCGCGGATCACCGACCGGACAGCGGCCCGGGCGCGCTCGGCCACCTCGTGCAGCGCGGCGTACTCCGCGGTCGGCTCGCCGAGCGTCACGGTCCGCAGCACCTGTCCGGGGTACTCGGCCGCGACGGCCGCGCTCAGCTCGAAGATGACGGCCGAACCGCGGGCGAGCACCCGGCCCTCGGGGATCTGGGCGGGCACGTCGCGGTCGGGCGCGGCCATGTCGGTGACGGCGAGGTAGCAGATGTGGTCACGCGCCCCGGCGCGCGTGTACGCCGAGCGGGCGGCGGCCATCAGGTCCCAGTCGGTGGCGCCCGGCCGACACGCGTCGATGAGCGCGGCGGCGCCGATGTCGCTGGCCCGCGCGCCCAGGGCGACGGCCGCCAGCTCCGCCTCGGACTTCACGCTCACGAGCCGCACCAGCCCGGCGTCGACGGGCACCAGCTCGACGCCGGCCTCGCGGGCACGTCCCGCGACACCGGGCGGGACCGCCCCGACCGTGGCGACCACGGCGTCGCCGGCGGGCAGCAGCTCGCCGGCCGTCGCGTCGTCGAGGTCCGCGACCGTCGCGCTGACGGCCGTCCGCCGGGCCGCGGCGACGTGGTTGTGGAACTGCACCCACAGTGCGCTCCGGCTCGCGGTGAGCAGGTAGGCGGCCGCGCGCGTCACCGGCCACCCGGTGAGGTACGTGACGCCGGTGCCGCTGCGGTTCGCCCCGAAGGCGAGCAGGCGGTCCGCGCCCACATCCGCCGCGAGCGTGAGGGCCGCCTGGCGGCGGCGGGCGTACTCGTCGGCGGTGAACGCGAATTCCAGCTCGGCCATGCGCGGAGTATCCCGGCGACCGGAGGGGGCAACAAGTGACGACGACCGGAGACGACCCCCGCGACGTCCTCGTCCGGGAGGCGATCGCGCACTGGGCGCCGCGCTTCACGACGAACGGCGTCGCCGTCTCGGACTTCACCGCCGTGACGTCCTCGGTGCTCCGGTGGGAGGACTGGGCGGGCGCCTGGATCGGTGCGGGCGAGGTGCACGAGCAGCTCGGGCGCGAGGCGCAGGTCGACGGCCGGCTGCTGTCCGCGGGGCACCACCTCTCGACCGCCGCGGTCTACTACCACTTCGCCAAGTTCGTCTACGTCGACTACCCGGACGTGATGCGCGCGGCGCACGAGCGAGCCGTGCGCTGCCTCACCGACGCGCTCCCCCACCTGTCCCCTCCGGGGGAGCGGATCGAGGTGCGGTACAAGGGGTTCGCGATGCCGGCGATCCTGCGCCGGCCGCGCGACGCCGAGCGCCCGCCCGTCGTCCTCATGATCAGCGGGCTGGACTCCACGAAGGAGGAGCTGCGCAGCACCGAGGCGCTGTTCCTCGAGCGCGGGCTCGCCACGCTGGCGATCGACGGCCCTGGTCAGGGGGAGTCCGAGTACGCGTTGCCGATCCAGGCCGACTGGGAGGACGTCGGGCACGCGGTGCTGGACTGGATCGAGACGCGGCCGGACCTCGACGCGGACCGCGTCGGCGTCTGGGGCGTATCGCTGGGCGGCTACTACGCGCCCCGCATGGCGAGCGGCGAGCCGCGGATCCGCGCCTGCGCGGCCCTCGCCGGGCCGTACGACTGGGGCGCGGTCTGGGACGGCCTCCCCGAGCTCACCCGGCGCACGTTCACGTTCCGGTCGCACGCCGCCGACCAGGACGAGGCGCGGGAGCTCGCCCAGCGGCTGACCCTCGCCGGTCGCACCGCGACCATCGCCTGCCCGCTGCTCGTGGTCTTCGGGGCGCGGGACCGGCTGATCCCGCCGGACGGCGCCGAACGTCTCGCGAGCGAGACCGGCGGGACGCTGCTCATGCTCCCCGACGGCAACCACGGCTGCATGAACGTCGCCGCGAAGCACAGGTACAAGACGGCCGACTGGATGGCCGCGCGTCTCCGATCCGCCCGGACAGAGAAGGACTAGACATGGCAGAGCAGAACAACCCCACTGTCGGGTGGATCGGCCTGGGGAACATGGGAGCGCCGCTCGCCGGCCGGCTGGTCCGGGCCGGGTACGACGTCGCGGTGTGGAACCGTACGGCGGCCAAGGCGCAGCCGCTGGCGGAGCGGGGCGCCGTCGTCGCGCCGACGATCCGCGACCTGTCCTCGCGCGGCGTGGTCTTCAGCATGGTGAGCACGTCCGCCGACCTCGAGCAGGTGATGCTCGACCCGGACGGCGGGCTGCTCACCGGTGACACGGCGCCGGACGTCGTCGTCGACTGCTCCACCGTGAGCGTGGAGACGAGCGGGCGCGTGCGCGACGCCGCGGCAGCCCGCGGCGTCCGGTTCCTGGCGGCTCCGGTGAGCGGCAACGGCAAGGTGGCCGCGGCCGGCAAGCTGAGCGTCGTGTGCAGCGGTGACGCGGACGCGTTCGCCGAGGTCCGTCCGCTCATCGAGCGCCTCGGCCGGTCGGTCACGTACGTCGGCGACGGCGAGACGGCCAGGCTCGTGAAGATCTACCACAACCTGCTGCTGGGCATCTACACCGAGGCGCTCGCGGAGATCCTGGTCCTGGCGGAGAAGAGCGGGGTGTCGCGCCGCGCGGTCATGGACTTCATCAACGGCAGCGTCATGGGATCGGTGTTCAGCCAGTACAAGACCCCGTCGCTGGTGAACCTGGACTTCCACCCGACGTTCACACCGGTGCTGCTGCGCAAGGACTTCGACCTCGGCCTCGCTGAGGCTCGACGCACCGAGACGCCGATGCCGATCACGACGCTGACCCGGGACCTCGTCGAGTCCTCGATCGGACGCGGCTTCGCGAAGGACGACTTCGCCACGCTCCTGCTCGTCGCGGCAGCCAACGCCGGCGTCACGCTGGAGAGCGAGGAGGCCGACGTCTCCGACGGGCTCGACCCGGAGTGACCCGGCGCCTGCCCTAGCCCGGGAAGTCGAGCCCGAGGTCGGCCATCAGCACCATCGCGGCGTTGCGCCCCGGCGACCCGGTGATCGAGCCGCCCGGGTGCGTGGTGCCCCCGGTCTGGTAGAGCCCCGCGATGGGCATGCGGTGCGTCGCCCAGCCGGGGGCCGGCCGCAGCGGGCCGCTGAACGGCACGCCCTTGTCCCCGCCGTGTGCGCACCCGTTGATCATGTGCGGGTTGCCCCGCTCGATGTCCAACGGGCTCTTGACGATCCGAGCCTCGATCGTCGACGGTTCCACGTTGGGCATCGCCGTCCGGACGTAGTCCACCATCGCGTCCGCGTGCTGCTCCTTCGCGGCGTCCCAGTCCGCGTGCCCGTAGGGCGCGACGTGCGAGCACGGGACGAGCAGCTTCACCGTGTGCTTGCCCTCGGGGGCGCGGGACGGGTCGACGATGCTCGGCGTCGCGACGAGCGTCCAGGCCGACCCCGTGACGGGCTTGCGGTCCCGGATGTCGCGGATCTGCTCGACCACCTCGTGCGGCCAGCGGGCCAGGCCGCTACTGACGGCCGTGTCCTCCGCGCGCAGACCGCGGAACGTCGGGACCTCGTTCATGACGAGGAAGACGGCGAACAGCGGGATCCCGATGTCGTACGTGTCGACGCCGTAGGTGAACGCGCTGCCCCACAGCTCGCGCGGCGCCATGTCGACGAGGTGCTTCACGTGGATGGTCGACAGCACGGCGTCGCGGGCGAGGAACCGGCGGCCGTCCGTGGCGGCCACGCCCACACAGCGCTCGCCGTCCAGCAGCAGGTGGTCGACGCGGGTCGAGCAGTGGATGACGCCGCCCGCCCGCTCGATGACGGACACGAGGGCGTCGGTGAGCCGCCCGGAGCCACCGAGCGGGATCGTCCAGCTGCGCGCCTGACGGCCGCCCATGATCGAGTACGGCATCGCGCCGGATCCGGGCAGGTCGACCGAGCCGAACGTCTGGCACGCCTCCCAGAGCAGGAACGCCTGGACGTGTTCCTCGCGGAACTCGTGCCGGATCACCTCGAGGGCGCTGAGCGAGCGACGCCGGCGCCAGACGCCGCCGTCGGGCAGCGCGTCGAGCAGCTGGTCGAGCGAGGGACCCCAGCCGATGGGCGTGTTGTTCGAGGCCCAGAACGCGGTCTTGGCCTGGTCCCACTGCTCGAGGAACGTCAGGTAGCGGTCGGCGTCCACCGGGCTGAAGCGGGCGAGCTCGGCGTAGGTGCGCTCCGGGTCGAGGTGCATGCCGATCTGCTCGCCGTCCGGGAACGACACCCGCGCGACGGGATCGGGGTCGACATAGCGCAGGCCGTGCTCGGCGACGAGGCCGAGGGTGTCGTCCCGGATGACCGGGTTGCTCTGGATGAGGGTGTGACCCGTCGAGCAGCTGTCCATGAAGCAGCCCGGGACGAGCTCCTCGGTCGCCACGCCGCCACCGGGGATGGACCGCGCGTCGAGGATCACGACCTGCTTGCCGGCCCGGGCGAGATACGCCGCGGCGATCAGGGCGTTGTGCCCGGCGCCGGCCACGACCACGTCGGCGGTGACGTCCTCGGTCATCGTGCCCTCCCTGCGGTCGCGGCCCTCCGGTGGCCGAGCACCTGCCTCAGTAGGCGTTCGTGACGACGAGCTCCTCGGCGGGGAAGAGCGTGAGCAGCTCGGCACCGTCGTCGGTGACGACGAGCTCCTCCTCGATCCGGGCGGCCGAGTGGCCGTCGCCGGCGGGCCAGTACGTCTCCAGCGCGAAGACCATGCCGGCCTGGATCTCCACCGGGTTGTCCAGCGAGTTGAGCCGGCTGATGACCGGGCGCTCGTGCAGGCCGAGCCCGAGCCCGTGGCCGAACTGCAGGCCGAACGCCTCCATCTCGGAGCTGAAGCCGTACTCGTTCGCGGCGGGCCACAGCCGGGCGATCTGGTCGGTGGTGACACCGGGCCGCACCAGCGCGATCGCGTTGTCGATCAGCTCGCGCGCCCGCTTGTAGGCGTCGCGGTGCGCGGTCGTCGCCCGCCCGACGGCGAACGTCCGGTAGTAGCAGGTCCGGTACCCGTTGAACGAGTGGATGATGTCGAAGTAAGCCTGGTCACCCGGCCGTATGTAGCGGTCGGAGAACACGTGCGGGTGCGGGCTGCAGCGCTCGCCCGCGATCGAGTTGATCGCCTCGACCTGCTCCGAGCCCATCTCGTAGAGCCGCTTGGTGGCCAGGGCCACGATGTCGTTCTCCCGCACCCCGGGCTTGAGCGCCTCGTAGATGTCCTGGTAGACGCCGTCGACCATCGCGGACGCCTGGCTGAGCAGGAGGATCTCGTCCCGGTTCTTGATCGCGCGGGCGTCGAGCATGACCTGCTGTCCGTCGCGGACGTCGAGCCCGGCGGCCTCGAGCTCGCGGAGCATCGGGATCTCGACGATGTCGACCCCGACGGGCATCCCGGCGACGCCCTCCTCGCGCAGGATGGCGGCGATCTCGTGGGCGGTGCCGGCCGGGAGGCCGGAGCCCGGCGCGATCGCGCCCTGGAGCCCGTTGTTGCCCCCGCGGGACTGCGCCTCGGGGAGCCACGGCGAGTAGAGCCGGTGGTTCTTCGCGGCCGACCCGAAGTCCCAGATCCACGGCTCGCCGGTGCGGGTCAGCAGCGCCCAGCGCTCGAGCTTGTTGTAGGCCCAGGTCCCGATGTGCGTGCTCGTCAGGTAGCGGATGTTGGACGTCTCGAAGACCAGCAGCGCCCCGAGGTCGCTGGCCTCGAGCGAAGCGCGCGCCCGGGCCGTGCGGTAGGCGCGCAGCCGGGAGAAGTCGACCCGCTCCTCCCAGTCGACGCCGATGATGCCGGGCGCCGGGATGCGGGTCTGGGCGAACTCGCTCGCGGGGCGCAGGGTCACGGTGCACTTCCCTCCGGGGAGCGGGTGGCGGCGCACCCGACTGCAATCGATTGTAGCGGCCCTGGTCCCGCCTCGGTCCGGAACGGCCGGTCAGTCCGTCATCGCTGCCACGACGTGCTCGGCCGTGAGCGGGAGGTCGCGCACCCGCACCCCGATCGCCGCGCGCAGCGCGTTGCCGATCGCCGCCGCCGTGGGGCCCATCGACGCCTCGCCCGCCCCGAGCGACGGCTGTTCCGGGCGGTCGAGCACCTCGACCCGCACGGCCGGGACCTCGCTGAAGGTGAGGATCGGGTAGCGGTCCCAGGTCGCCGTCGTGACGACCCCCGCGTCGAAGCCGACCTGCTCCTTGAGGGTCCAGCTCGCGGCCTGGATCGCGCCGCCCTCGATCTGGTTCACCACGCCGTCGTGGTCGACCACGGCGCCGACGTCCACCGCGACCCACAGCGAGCGCAGCTCGACCCGTGACTCGGCGACGAGCTCGGCCACGACCGCGCACCACGCGCCCTTGTTCTTGTACCGGGCGAAGCCGATGCCGCGCCCGGTCGAGTCGCCGCGGACCGGCGTCGACCAGTCGCTCAGCTCGGCGACCCGTTCGAGCACGGCGCGCGCCCGGGGGTCGTCCAGGTGGCGCAGCCGGTACTCCAGCGGGTCGACCCCGAAGTGGTGCGCCATGTCGTCGAGGTGGCTCTCGATGGCGAACACGTTGAGGTGCGCGCCGAGGGAGCGCAGCGCCGAGGCGCGGACCGGCATCTCGAGCGCACGATGCGTCGTGGCGCTCAGGGCTCCGACGCGGTACGCCGGGACGCCGTTGCGCCCGATGCCCCAGCCGGCGGCCTCCGGCGGGTCGTGGCTCGGCGGCACCGGGGCGCCACCCGCCTGCAGCTCCGCGGCGAGCATCGACGGCGACGCGAGCGTGCCGGGCCGCGACGAGTGCCCGTTCCCCCATGCGTCGTACCGCCAGCCGGTGATGGTGCCCGAGCCGTCGGCGCTCGTGTCGAGGTCCACGACCATCGCGGCCCCGAACGGTGCCCACGACAGCTCGCTCTCGCGCGACCACGTGACGTGGACCGGCCGTCCCGGCACGGCGCGGGCCAGCAGGGCGGCGTCGTAGGCGACGTCGTCGGCGGCGTTGTGCCCGTAGCACCCGGCCCCCTCGACGTGCTGCACGGTGACCGCCGCCTCGGGCAGGCCGACGGCGCGCGCGATGTCGCGGCGCAGCGGGTAGATGCCCTGGGAGTGACTCCAGACCTTCAGTGCGGTGGCGGCGTCCCAGACCGCGGCGGCGCACGACGGGGCCATCGAGGCGTGCGCGATGAACGGCCGGGAGTACGTGGCCCGGAAGCGGGTGGTGTCCGGCCGGTCGGCGGGCAGCTCGTCCACGGCGATGGGCGTGTCGACCGTCGGGGCCGCGCGCAGGAAGCGGTGGACGGTCGCGTCGGAGAGGTCGGGCCGCGGCGGCGACCAGGTCGCCGCGGCCGCGAGCGCCGCGGCGGCCTCCAGCGCGGTCCGCTCGGAGTCCGCGACGACACCGAGGAACGAACCGTCGACGACGACCGCCAGCACACCACGGATGCCGAGTGCCACGGACCGGTCCACCGCGGAGAGCGTGCTGCCGCGTCCCGGTGGATGGACGACTCGGCCGAACACCATGTCCGGCAGCCGCAGGTCGTGCAGGAACCGCGGTCGTCCGAAGACCTTGTCCGCCAGGTCGATCCGGGGGAGCGACGTCCGCTCGGACGTCGGCCGCGGCGTCCCCGGTGCGCCCTCGACGTCGACGGGCACGTCGAGGGCCGTCGACATCGCGACCGTCCAGTAGCCGACGCTCGTCGACCCGCGGTGGAAGGAGCCGTCCTCGACCCGGAGGTCGGACTCCGGGCAGCCGAGCAGCTCCGCGGCCCGGGCGCGCAGCAGGCGCAGCGCCGTCGCGCTCGCGCGGCGGAGTGCGTCGCCGGAGTGCGGGATCGACATGCTGCCCGCCGTGAAGCCCTCGTCCGGGCTCCCGGCCGTGCTCGCGGGGCGCATCGCGACGACGTGCGGATCGACACCGAGCGCGTCCGCCACGACCTGCGCGAGCGCCGTCGTGATCCCCTGGCCGAGCTCGACCTTGCCGGTCCGCGCGGTCACGACGCCCGGCTCGTGGAAGTCGAGCCACTGCGACACCAGCGGGTTCGCGACCAGCGACGGGTTCTGGATCACCGGCGCCCCTCCTCGCGGTCCGGCACGCCCGCGGCCCGCGCGACGGCGCGCACGATCCGGTTGTGCGCGCCGCACCGGCACAGGTGCCCGTCGAGCGCCGTCCGGATCGCTCGCGCGTCGAGGTCGGCTCCGGAGTCCACGAGCGCGGCGGCCGTGACGACGATCCCCGAGAGGCAGTAGCCGCACTGCCCCGCCTGCTCCTCGAGGATCGCCCGCTGGACGGGGTGCGGCGCGCCCGGTGCGCCGAGCCCCTCGACGGTGACGACGGCGCGCGTCCCGAGCGACCACATCGGGGTGTCGCAGGAGTGGACGGGCTCGCCGTCCAGCAGCACGGTGCAGGCGCCGCAGGAGCCGGCGCCGCAGCCGTAGCGCGTCCCGGTGAGCCCGACGTCGCCGCGCAGCACCCAGAGCAGGGCAGTGTCGGGCGCGCAGGACACCGTGTGCCCGACACCGTTCACGGTGATGTCGAAGACCTCGTCCACCGAGCCATCCGTCCTCTGGAGGTGCGTCCGGTCAACAAACGATTGCACAATGTCGTGAAGACCTGTCGGTGGACTCGGCCACCTCCTACAGTGTGCGGGTCCACCGGCCCTTCGAGCGACACGCGGGAGCAGCCATGCCGCAACGGATCAGTTTCGTGCCACTCGAGACCCTGGACGAGGACATGCAGGCGGAGCTCCGACGCTGCGCCGAGCACGGGACCCCGCGGCCGGAGTCCTCGGCGGTGCGCGCGCACGCGCCGAACGCGTTCTGGGCGTTCGCGAGCTCGTGGCAGTCGATCTTCCGCGAGGGCGTCTGCGACCACGCGATCAAGGAGCTCTGCCGGGTGTACATCTCCCGCACCGTGACCTGTGATTTCTGCGGCAACCAGCGGTCCGAGCAGGGCGCCGAGCTCGGGCTGCGCGAGATGCAGTACGACGACCTGCTCAACTTCGAGACGTCCGAGGTCTACGACGACCGTCAGAAGGCGGCGCTCCGCTACGCGCAGGCGATCGCATGGGGCGAGGCGAGCATCGCGGACGTCGACGGGATGTGGCGCACGCTCGGCGAGCACTTCACCGAGCCGGAGCTCGTGGAGCTCGGCTGCTTCATCGCGCTCACGTTCGGTCAGCAGAGCTGGATCCGGCTGCTGGGCATCCGGCACCACCAGTACCTCGCGGGCACCGGCGCCTCCATGGCGCCCGGCCTCGAGACCCCGGAGGGCTACGCCGCCGCGGTGTCGAGCCCCCAGTACTGGGCGGCCACCGAGTGACCCTCGTACCGACCACCTCCCCTCCGGTCCGGACCGCCACGACGTCACGCCCCGGACCCGACCGTCCGGCCATCCACGACCGCGTGTCGCGGTCGACTCCCGAGAGGACCGACGCATGACCATCGAGGCGCTCCCCGCCGACCTCCCCACCGGGCTGCTCGTCGGCGGTGAGTGGGTGTCGACCGACCGCCGGATCCCGGTAGTCAACCCGGCCGACCTCGGGGTGCTCGCGGAGGTCGGCGACGCGACGGTGACGGACGCGCTCGGCGCGGTCGCGGCGGCGAGCGACGCGTTCCCGGCGTGGGCGGCGGCCCCCGCACGGCAGCGCGCCGAGGTCCTGCGCCGCGCCTTCGAGATCATGACCGCCGAGCTCGACGTGTGCGCCCGGCTCATCGCGCTCGAGAACGGCAAGGCGTGGCGCGACGCCCTGGGCGAGGCGGCGTACGCCGCGGAGTTCTTCCGCTGGTTCTCCGAGGAGGCCAGCCGGGTCGAGGGCGGGTTCCGCTACTCCCCGAGCAGGGACAAGACGATCATCACCGACCACAGGCCGGTCGGCGTCGCCTACCTCATCACGCCGTGGAACTTCCCGGCCGCGATGGCCACCCGCAAGCTGGCCCCCGCGCTCGCCGCCGGCTGCACCACGGTGCTCAAGCCGGCGGGCGAGACCCCGCTCACCGCGCTGTGGATCGGTCAGGTGCTCGAGCGGGCCGGTGCCCCGGCCGGCGTCGTCAACGTGATCACGACGTCGCAGTCCGGCACCGTGTCCGAGGCGGTGCTGGCCGACCCCCGCGTCGCGACGCTGTCGTTCACCGGCTCGACCTACGTCGGCAAGATCCTGCTGGACCAGACGGCCCGGAGGGTGCTGCCGTCGTCGATGGAGCTCGGCGGCAACGCGCCGTTCCTGGTGATGGAGGGCGCGGACGTCGACCGCGCGGTCGCCGGGGCGATGGTGGCGAAGATGCGCAACGGGGGCGCCGCGTGCACGGCGGCCAACCGCTTCTACGTCCACGAGTCGCTCAGCGACCGGTTCGCCAGCGGCTTCGAGGCGGCCCTGCGGGCCCTCAAGGTCGGCCCCGGCATCGACCAGGCGAACGACCTCGGGGCGATGGTGAGCGTGAAGGAGCGCGACAAGATCGTCGAGCTCGTGGAGCGGGCCGGGTCCGAGGGGCTCGACGTGCGAGCCGTGTCGGAGGTGCCGTCCGCCGGCGCCTTCCTCGCGCCGCACATCGTCCGCGGGGTTCAGCACGGCTCGGTGCTCACCAGCAACGAGATCTTCGGACCGGTCGCGCCGCTCGTGACGTTCTCCGACCCCGACGAGGGCATCCGGATGGCCAACGACAGCGAGTACGGCCTGATCTCCTACGTGTTCGCGAAGGACGCCGGCGAGGGCCTGGCGATCGCGCGCCGGATGGAGTCGGGGATGGTCGCCATCAACCGCGGGGTCGCCTCCGACCCGGCGGCGCCCTTCGGCGGGATGAAGGAGTCCGGCCTCGGCCGGGAGGGCGGGTTCGCGGGGATCCACGAGTTCCTCGAGACCCAGTACTTCGCCGTCGATCTGTAGCCTGAAGCTGGGCCTGCGCCGCATGCTCGTCGGCATCCGCGTGCGCG
>JAJXTD010000036.1 GCA_021784035.1 Actinomycetes bacterium
CGCGGCCGAGACGACGACCCCGTCGTCGTCGACGTCGACCACCCCGCGCACCTGCAGCCCGGCCGGACCGAGCCAGGAGCCGCCGACGTGCAGCCGGTAGGTGTCGGTGTCGTGGTCGGCGCGCAGCGTGAGCAGCCGGCCGTCCGGCGTCCACCGGGTCGCCCCGTGGAACGCGTCGACCCATGCCTCGTCGTGGATCGCGTCGACGACGCGCGTGCCCCCCGTCGCGGGGTCGAGCGCGAGCACGAGCTGGTCGCGCTGGTCCCGCGTCATCACCACCAGCAGCGGGTCGCCGTGCTCGGTCCAGGAGACGTCGACCAGGTAGGGGTACGCCGCGGAGTCCCACGCGACCGGGGTCGTACCGCCGTCGAGGCGCACGACCGACAGCGACACGAGCGCGTTCGCCGTCCCCGCCGCCGGGTACCGGTGCTCCCGCGGCGCCCGCTCCGGGTGCACCGGGTCGGCGATCCACCACTGCTGCACGGGTGTCTCGTCGACACGCTCGACGAGGACGGCGTCGGAGGCGGGGGACCACCAGAAGCCGGTCTGGCGGTCGAGCTCCTCCGCGGCGACGAAGTCGGCGAGCCCGCAGGTCTCGTGCTCGTGCGCGGGCTCCGCCAGCGCGCGGTCATCCCCACCGTCGACGCCGACGACGCGCAGCGAGCGGCCGGACACGTAGGCCACGCGCGTGCCGTCGGGCGAGACGCGCGGGTCGACGACGGGACCGGGGACGTCGAGGGCGCGCACGGCCGACGAGCCGGTGAGCGCGACGGCGTAGAGCCCGCCGGACAGCGCGAACGCGGCGACCGTCACGTCGGTGTCGGTCGAGTAGCCGACGATCCCGCTGCTGCCCTCGCGCATCCGCTCGCGCCGTGCCAGCTCCTCCGCGGACAGCTCCTCCGGGCCGGCGTGCAGGACGGTCGGGTCCGCCAGCAGCGTCTCCGCACCGGTGGCGGCGTCGATCCCCCACAGCCGGCCGACGACGTCCGTGCCCGACGACGAGCGGACGAAGACGACGCGCGTGCCGTCGGGGGAGACGGTGAAGCCGCGCGGGGCGCCCGCGGTGAACCGGTGGGTGCGGGCGGACTGTCGCGGGTAGGACTCCTGCTGCATGGCGCGAGTCTCTCAGCCGGGTCGGTGCGGCCCGGTCCGGGTGCTCGGGACGGCTCCGGAGGTCGACCGGCCGGCACCGGGCTACGCTCGCGACGTGACCTCTCCGACCGCTGACCGCAGGCTGCTCCTCGTCCACGCCCACCCGGACGACGAGACCATCGGCACCGGCGCCACGATGGCGAAGTACGCCGCCGAGGGCGCCCTCGTGACGCTCGTGACGTGCACGCTCGGCGAGGAGGGCGAGATCATCCTCGACGACCACGCCCATCACGCGGCCGACCGCAACGACACCCTGGGCGAGCACCGCGCCGTGGAGCTGGCGAACGCGATGGCCGCGCTCGGCGTCACCGACCACCGGCTGCTCGGACACCCGGGCAAGTACCGCGACTCCGGGATGATGGGCACACCGGACAACGACGACCCCGCGTGCTTCTGGCGCGCGGACCTGCTCGCCGCCGCCACGGACCTCGTCGCCGTCGTGCGCGAGGTGCGGCCCCAGGTGCTCGTGACGTACGACGACTTCGGTGGCTACGGCCATCCCGACCACATCCAGGCGCACCGGGTCGCGATGTACGGCGCGATGCTCGCGGCGGCGCCGTCCTTCCGCCCCGACCTCGGCTCGGCATGGGACGTCCCGAAGATCTACTGGGGCGCCTTCCCGAGGTCGTTCATCCGTGCCGGCATCGAGGCCATGCGCGCGGCGGGCGACACGAGCGGCTTCGCGGCCATGGACCCGGACGACATCCCGTTCGCCGTCGACGACGCCCTCGTGACGACGGTCGTCGACGGCGAGGCCTACTACGAGCGGAAGATGGACGCGATGCGCGCCCACGCGACCCAGATCAGCGTGGAGGACGGCTTCTTCGCGCTGTCGAACAACCTCGGGTCGCGGGCGCTCGGGACCGAGTTCTATCGGCTCGTGCGCGGCCGGGTCGGCGGTGAGCTCGACGCCGACGGGCGCGAGACCGACCTGTTCGCCGGCCTCTGACCCGGTCGTCGCTGCGCCGTTCAGGGGGTTCGGCCGGTCACGCAGCGTGGTAGTTGGCCCGGTCGAGGTACTCCGAGCGGGTGACCTGGGCCGATCGGACGAGGTGTCCGGCCCTCCCGTCGCTCACGATGAGTACGCGGCCCCCGGTGGTCCGCGGTCCCAGTGGGCTCTCGACGAGCGGAGCGGCAGATGCCTCGGTACGGCGGCAGGACGACCACGAACCGGAGCGCCACGACCCAGACGGCGCCCGGCGCGTCGAGCATGCTCGCCCAGGCCGGCAGCGGCACGCTGCGCGCCTCCCAGGCCGATGTCGGTGCCTCGCGCGAGCGCTCCCGCCGCCGTCGCCTGCTGACCCTGTTCCTGCTGCTGCTGGTCCCGGCCTTCTACCTGTGGTCGCGCATCCTGGGCGGCGACGGACTCGACCTCACGAACCTGACCCTGCCGACGCTCGACCCGATGATGGTCATCCCCGCGCTGTTCTTCCTCGCGCTCATCGGCATCCTCATCGGCTCGACCGTCGGCGCCGGGCGCTCGCCGCACGTGACGTACCGGCCCGAGCAGATCGACGTCACGCTCGACGACGTCATCGGGATCGACAACGTCAAGGACGACGCCGCCCGCTCGCTGAGCCTGTTCCTCGCGCACAAGACGTTCGCCGCCGAGATGGGCGGGACGGCGCGCCGCGGCCTGCTCTTCGAGGGACAGCCCGGGACAGGCAAGACGTACCTCGCCAAGGCGATGGCCCGCGAGGCCGGGGTCCCGTTCCTCTTCGTGTCGGCCACGTCCTTCCAGTCGATGTACTACGGCGCCACCGCGCGCAAGATCCGCTCGTACTTCAAGGCGCTGCGCAAGGCCGCCCGCCAGGAGGGCGGCGCGATCGGCTTCATCGAGGAGATCGACGCGATCGCCATCGCGCGCGGGGGGCTGTCCATGACCGCGCACCCGTCCACCGGCGCGGTCGCAGCCTCCACGGGCGTCCTGTGCTGCGGCGGCCTCGAGGGCCTGCCCTCGTCCTACGCGTCGGCCGCCGTCTCGGCCGCGTCCGCCGGCGCCGTCGTCAACCGCTCCGTGGTGAGCGAGGGCGTGGGCGGCGTGGTCAACGAGCTGCTCGTGCAGATGCAGTCCTTCGACGACCCGACCGGGTGGCAGAAGTTCCAGACATGGTTCATCGACAAGGTCAACCTGTACCTCCCGCCGAACCGCCAGATGACGCGCCCCACCCCGCCGTCGACCAACGTGCTCGTGATCGCGGCGACGAACCGCGCCGACAACCTGGACCCGGCGCTGCTGCGTCCCGGCCGCTTCGACCGCCGGCTCACGTTCGAGACGCCGACGAAGGCCGGGCGACGCGACCTCATCGACTTCTTCCTCGCCCGCAAGTCGCACCACCCCGAGCTCGACGAGGAGGACAACCGCGACAGCCTGGCCGCAGTGACCCAGGGCTACACGCCGGTGATGATCGAGCACCTCTTCGACGAGGGCCTGGTCAACGCGCTCCGCCGGGGCGACCACTCGATGGACCGCGGCGACGTCGAGCGCGCCCGGCTCGTGGAGGAGGTGGGCATGGGCCAGCCGGTCGCCTACACCGACCACGAGCAGCGGCTCATCGCGACGCACGAGGCCGGCCACGCCGTGACCGCCTGGCTCGTCGCTCCGCAGCGCCGGCTCGAGGTGCTCACGATCGTCAAGCGTCGCGACGCCCTCGGCCTGCTCGCGCACGGCGACGCCGAGGACGTCTTCACGAGGTCCCGGACCGAGATGCTCGGGCTCATCCGGATCGCCATGGGCGGCCAGTCGGCCGAGGAGCTGTTCTTCGACGACATCTCCACCGGCCCGTCGGGCGACCTGCTGTACGCGACGAACGTGGCCGCGCAGATGGTGGGTGCGGCCGGCATGACCGACACGCTCATCTCCTACTCCGCGATCCAGGGCAGCGCGTTCACCGACACGAACATCGTCGGCCGAGTGCTCGGCGACGGCGACGGGCGTGAGCGGGTCGAGCGCATCCTGCAGGAGCAGAAGGCCTTCACCCGCGCGCTGCTCGGCGAGAACCGGCACCTCGTCGAGGCGCTGCGCGACGCGCTCATCGAGCGGCACGAGCTGATCGGCCGCGAGATCACCGACATCCTCGTGGCCGCACGGGACGGCCAGGAGACCGTGGACGTCGACCTGCGCGACGCCCGGTCCGGTGCGGCACCGACGGCTGCCGCGCTCGTCGCGCCGTCCGTGCCGCTCGCCGAGGGCCTCGCACCCGACCACTGACGCGCCGAGGGGACCCAGGCCCGGACGACGTAGGCTCCGGGGGTGCCCGACGACGTGACCGAGACGCCGCATCCCGTGGTCCCCGGAGCGTCGCCGTCCGTGGACGGCCCGGCCCTCGACCCCGAACCGTCGCCCGCGGGCGCACCGTCGCACGCGCTGACCCACGCCGGGCTCCTTCTCGGCGGCGTCGTGCTGGGCCTCGTGGGAACGGTGCTCACGGCCGCTCGCGCCTTCGTGCGCGGGGTGACCGTCCCCTGGGGACTCGTCCTCGTCCTCGTCGCCGTCCTGGCGTGCGTCCGCGGAGCCGCCTGGCTGGTCGGCTCCCGTCGAGGTGCCGCCCTCGTCGGGCTCGGCTGGGTGCTCCCGACACTGGCGTTCGCGACGACGAACCCCGGCGGCGACGTCCTGCTGCCGGACGTGCCGCGCACGTACGCGTACCTGGGCGGTGCGGCGTTGATCGTCGTGCTCGCCGTCGCGCTGCCCCTGCCCCGCGGGACGCGGGAGCTGGTGGCCTCGGGCCGGGCGCCCGGCGCGGGCCAGGGTCCCGTCCAGGAGCCCTGAGCCGGTCGCCGGCGTCCCTTCAGGGCCGCTCGGAACCCGCCGATGACCTCGGGGTGACCGCCACCCTGCCCACCTGGTTCGATGACGACGTCGTCGAACCGGAGGCGTCCGGCGTGGACCACGTCGTCGTCCGGCTCGGCGGTGGCCGCTACGGCGTGTGCGCCCAGGACGTGGCGGAGGTGATCCGCATGCCGCGCCTCACCCGCGTCCCCGGGACCCCGACCTGGGTGTGCGGGGTCGCGAACTGGCGCGGGCACGTCCTCCCGCTCATCGATCTGCGCCCGCTGCTGCAGGTCGCGGCGGTACCGCTGCCCTCGAGCGCCCGCGTGGTCGTGCTGGCCGTCGACGACCTCGAGGTGGGACTCGTGGCCGAGGCGGTCGCCGGCCTCGTCGACGTGCCGGACCGGCTCGACGCGACCCCGGTGACGCTGGCCGGGGACGCCGCCGACCTGGTCGCCGGACTCGCCGACGGCGGTCCCGGCGGGCCGGTGGCCGTGCTGCGGACCGACGCCGTCCTCGGGCTCCGCTCCCGGGCCGCGCGGCCGCGCGGCTGAGCCGGTCCCCGTTCACCCCTTCAGGTGATGGCAGGACCTCCCGAAGCAGGAGAAGGGGGGCCGACCAGGCCCTGACGGGCTGACCAGCCGGGGAGCAGTCGTGGAGTTCAGCAAGCGCATCGCCGTGATCGCGGGCATCGCCACCTGGGGGTGCGTCGTCCTCGGGGTCGTCGCGGCGCTGCTCACGGCCCAGTTCGTCCCGGAGGCCCCGGTCGACCTGTCGCGGGTCTGGGCCTGGACCGCCTTCGGCGCCGCGCTCGCGGCCGTCACGACGGTGCTCGCCATGCGCGCCCACCGCGCCCGGGTGACCCTCGCCCAGTCGCTGCGGATCGGCCAGGTCATCCTGCTGGCCAACGTCGTGTACGTCACGGGGCTCGCCTGCGCGAGCGGCGGCCTGCTCGGCTGCGCGTCCGTGCTGCTCGCGGTCAACGTCCTCTTCGCGTCGCTGCTGCTCAACCGGTGGCAGCTCGCGGTGTTCGCCCTCGCCCTCGCCGCGAGCGTGGCGTTCACCGGAACCGTCACCCAGACCTGGACGGGCTCGGCCCTGCCCCTCGGGCTCCTCGCTCTGGTCGCCCTGCCCGCGATGGCCCTCATCGACGGTCAGCTCGCCGAGGCGGTGCTGTCCGTCGAGAGCAGGTCGACCCGGGAACGCCGGGAGCTGAGCGCCCGCGTCGACGCCCTCACCGAGCAGCTCGAGCGCGCCGCGGCGGGTGACCTGTCGGCCACCGTCGACATCGCGGCCCTCGCGAGCGAGCGGGACGCGGCCGACGACACCGTGGTCGTGCTGTCCACGTCGGTCAACCAGGCGCTCGAGAGCCTGCGCTCGCTCGTCGAGCAGGTCCGCTCCGGCGGCGAGCAGATCTCCGCGAGCGCCGTCGAGCTGCTCGCCACCGCGGAGCAGCACGCCGCCAGCGCCACCGAGCAGTCCTCGGCCGTGGCCGAGACGACGTCGACGATCGAGGAGCTCGCCGCCACGGCCGCGCAGATCGCCGACACCGCCGAGGCCGTCGCGCGCTACGCGGCGGAGACGCTGCGGCACGCCGAGGAGGGCCGCCAGGCGGTCTCGGCGTCGGTCCGCTCGATGGACCAGATCGCCGGCCGGGTCGACTCGATCGCCGCCCGGGCGCTCTCGCTCGGGGAGAAGAGCCAGGAGATCGGCCGCATCCTCGAGGTGATCGACGACCTGGCCGACCAGACCAACCTGCTCGCCCTCAACGCCGCCATCGAGGCCGCCCGCGCCGGTGAGCACGGCCGCGGCTTCGCCGTCGTCGCGGCCGAGGTGCGCAAGCTGGCCGAGCGCGCCCAGGAGTCCACCGGGCAGATCCAGGCGATCGTCGCGCAGATCCAGACCGAGACCCACGCGACCATCCTCGCGACCGAGGACGGCGCGAAGGAGGTCCACGCCGGCGCCGACCTCGCCCGCGACGTCGTCGACGCCCTCGAGCGCATCTCCGGCATGGTGGACGAGACGACGACGGCCGCGAAGGAGATCTCGATCGCGACGCAGCAGCAGCGCTCGGCGTCCGACCAGGTCGTCGCCGCGATGACGCAGGTGTCGGACGTGTCCCGCCAGTACGCCGTCGGCTCGAAGCAGTCCGCCGCCGCGGCCGCGCAGCTCAACGTGCTGTCCGCCGAGCTGCGCGAGTCCATCGCCCGCTTCCGGGTGGCGTAGGGCGCCGGATGGACCTGACGCAGAACCCCGAGCTGCTCGCCACCTTCCGGGCGGAGGTCGACGAGCGGATCGCCTCGATGCGCGACGGGCTGTTGACGCTGGAGGGACACCCCTCGCCGCGGCAGGCGCTGCACTCGCTCATGCGCGACGCGCACACCGTCAAGGGCTCGGCCCGGATGATCGGGCTGGTCGACCTCGTCGCGCTCGCGCACCGCTCCGAGGACCTGCTGCTGCGGCTCGGCGACGGCCGCGTCGCGGTACGCCGCGACCTCGTCGACCTGCTGCTCGTCACGGCGGACGCGCTGCAGCGCTCCGTCCCCGGAGCGGACCGGCCGGTGCCGGGCCCCGCCCGGGCCGAGATCCTCGCCGCGCTCGACTCCGCGCTCGCCGGCGTCGACCCCGTGGTCGTGCCGCGACTGCCCGCGGGGGCCGCCCCGGCGGCGTCCGGGGTCGACCCGGAGGCGGACGCCGAGGACGCCGCGTGGGGTGCCGGCGCCACGCGTGCCGGTGACCACGTCCGGGTTCCGACCCGTCGGGTGCACGGGCTGCTCGACGTCGTGGGCCAGGCCGAGCTCGACGTGCGCCGGATCGAGCGCGAGGTGCAGGACGCGACGGCCCTCCTCGCGGAGCACCAGGAGCTGGTGCGCGGCCTGCGCCAGGCGGTCCTGCACGGCGCCGGCCCGGCGGAGATCTCGGACACGGTCACCGCGATGGTCGCCGTGTCCGACCGGCTGCAGGCGACCGCGCGCGACCTCCGGTCGCGCAGCCAGGACGCCGCCCATCGGCTCGCCCGCGTGCGGGACGGCGCCATGGGGCTGGCGATGGTGCCCGTGCGCCGCGTCGTGGCCGGCTTCCCCGCGCTCGTGCGCGAGGTCGCCACGAGCACGGGCAAGGACGTCGAGCTCGTGACGCTCGGTGCCGAGGTGGAGCTCGACGTGCGCGTGCTGGACGGTGTCGCCGACGCGTTGCGCCACCTGGTGACGAACGCCGTCGACCACGGGTGCGAGCCGCCGGCGGAGCGCGTCGCCGCCGGCAAGCGGCGGCGCGGGACCGTGACCGTCTCCGCGCGCCAGGCCGGGTCGTCCGTCGTCGTGGAGGTCGCGGACGACGGCGCGGGCATCGACGACGACGCGCTGCGCGCCTCGGCGGTGCGCCGCGGACTGCTGCCCGCCGACGCGACGGTGTCCGGGGGCGCGCTGCACCGCGTCCTGTTCGAGCCCGGCTTCTCCACGCGCACGGAGGTCACCGAGACGTCCGGGCGCGGCGTCGGCCTCGACGTGGTGCGCACCGCCGTCGAGGGCCTCGGCGGCTCGGTGGACGTGGTGAACGAGCCCGGTGCCGGCACTCGCTTCGTCCTGACGCTCCCGGTCACGCTGGGGGTCGTGCGCTGCCTCGTCGTGCGGCTCGGGTCGGAGCGCTACGCCGTACCGCTCGGCGGGATCCTCGAGACGATGACGCTGGCCGACGCCGAGGTGCACGAGGTCGCCGGCTCGCTCGTCCTCGCGCGCCGCGACGACCGCGTCCCGCTCGCCGACCTCGGCGACGTGCTCGGCGTCGCGGGCACCCGCTCACCGCGCGCGGTCCTGCTGGTGCGCCAGACCGGCGACCCGCTCGCCTGGGCCGTCGACGAGGTCGAGGGCGAGCGCGAGGTCGTCGTCAAGCCGCTCGGCGACTTCCTCGGCACGGTGTCGGGCACCTCCGGCGCCACGATCGACGACGACGGCTCCGTCCTGCTCCTCGTCGACCTGCGTGAGCTCGCGTCGCGCTGGGCCGCGGCGCCCGCGCCGGCGACCGCCGTGACGGGCGAGCCCGACGCCATGCCGGGACACGACCCGCGCCGCGCCTCCGGGGACGGACGTCCGCGGATCCTCGTCGTCGAGGACTCGATCGGCGTGCGCGAGCTGCAGCGGACGATCCTCGAGGGCGCCGGCTACGACGTCGTCACCGCCGTCGACGGCCTCGACGGCGCCGGGCGGCTCCAGCAGTCCCCGGTGGACCTCGTCCTGTCCGACGTCGAGATGCCGGGCATGGACGGCTTCACCCTGACCCGCACGATCCGCAAGACCCGCGGGTGGGAGAACGTCCCCGTCGTGATCATGACGTCGCGCGGGGACGACGCCGACAAGCGCGCCGGCCTCGACGCCGGGTGCGACGCCTACCTGCTCAAGAGCGAGTTCGACCAGCGTGCCCTGGTGGACACCGTCCGGCGCCTCGTGGGGCGCTGACCACCGACCGCACGGACCGGCACCACCCGTACCGACCCGGAGGAAGAGATGAGCGAGAACAGGGTGACCGTCGTCGTCGCCGACGACAGCCCGACCATGCGCCGCATCGTGGGCGGGGTCCTGTCGAGCGCCGGGTTCGACGTCGTGCTCGCCGAGGACGGCGTGGAGGCGGTGCAGGCGGTGTTCCGCACGATGCCCGACGTCGTCATCCTCGACGTGCAGATGCCGCGCGTCTCGGGCTACGTCGCCGCCCGCCTGTTCAAGGACGACTGGCAGACCGCGGACCTGCCGGTGCTGTTCCTGACCTCGCTCAACGCGGCCAGCGACCGCTACTGGGGGGCGCGGGCCGGCGCGGAGCGGTTCCTCACCAAGGACTTCGAGGCGCCCGAGCTCGTCGACGCGGTGACGGCCGCGCTCGAGACGGCGCGGCGTGCCCGTGGGGGCCGCGCCGCGCTCCGGGCCGAGCCGCTCGAGCTCACCGGCGACGACGTCCTCGCCCGGGTGTGCGACCTGTTCGACCGGAACCTGTTCGAGGCGTCGGTCACGCAGGACGTCACGACGATCGCGGCGGACGTGCACGGCTTCGAGGAGACGGTGGCCGCGGTGCTCGAGTCGATGGAGAACATCGTCGACTGCGACCTCGTCGGCGTCATGCTGCTCGGCCCGGACGGGCTGGCCCCCGAATCGACGTACGTCTCGGTGGCCCGCGAGGTGACCGACCAGCACTACCGCGAGTTCCTCGCGGCAGTGGCGACGGCGTCGGAGCAGGCGACCGGTGGGGCGACCGCCATCACCGAGCTCGCGCCGCTGCTCGCCGACGCGCGCGGCCGGCTCGGTGCGGCGGACCCCGACGGCGTCGAGAACCCCGGGATGGCCACGTTCCTGTCCATGCCGTTGCGCGCGGGCGGCCGGCTGCTGGGCCTGCTGGCCCTGTCGAGCGGGACGGCGAACGCGTTCGGCGAGTCGGCCCTGACGACGCTGCGCCTGGTCGCGCCGCCGGCCGCCGTCGTCATCGACCACGCCCGGCTCTCCGGCGTCCGCGCCTGACCACGACTCGGACGGGTGGGCGGAACGGCCGGGACGTAGGGTCAGCCCATGACCGAAGCGGCGCCCGGGCGGACCGGCATCGCGTCGGACGAGTTCCGTGCGGTGATGTCGCGGTTCGCGACCGGCGTCGCGGTCGTCACCTGCGTGCAGGACGGGTTCGACCACGCCATGACGGCGAACTCCTTCACGTCGGTCTCGCTGGATCCGCCCCTCGTCCTGGTGTGCGTCGAGAACGACTCACGGTTCCACGAGGCCATCGGGAACGCGGGCGCCTGGTCGGTCAGCGTGCTCGAGGCCGGCCAGCGGGGGAGGGCGCGCTGGTTCGCCACCCGCGGACGCCCGCTCGTCGGCCAGTTCGACTCGACGCCGACCACCCGGTCCGACCGCACCGGCGCACTGCTGCTCGACGGCGCCCTCGCGACGCTGGACTGCCGGACCGTGGCGGTGCACCCCGCGGGGGACCACGACATCGTGGTAGGAGAGGTGCTCGGACTCCGCCTGACCCGTCCCGACGGCGAGCCGCTGCTGTACTTCCGCAGCACGTTCCGCACGCTCAGTGAGGGCCCGGACCCGCTGGGCTGATCCCCGCGGGCCACGCCACGCGACGTCCGCAACGGATTCGCCGCACGGGGACCCGTCCCCGTACTCTGGAATTTCCCCGTCCGTGCCCGCGGACCCGGGCCGAGCGCAGCGCGATGGGCCCGGGTCGACCAGCTGGGCGACCCCACGCCCGAGGAACCCCTCGTGACCACGACACCCCCGACCCCGCTGGTCGAGGACCTCGCCGACGCGAGCCGTCCGCACCGACGCCGTGGGCTGCTGATCGCCGGTGTCGCCGCCGCCGCGCTCGCCGCCGTCTACCTCGCGCTCGTCGCGGCCTCGGGCGACGGGCTCCCGCGGGGTACCCGGGTGCTCGGCGTCGACGTCGGCGGCCAGAGCGAGGCCCAGGCCGTCGCGACCCTGCGCGGGGCGCTCGCCGACCGGGCCACGGCCACGATGGACGCCGTCGTGGCGGCGGACCACGTCTCGGTCGTCCCCCGCGACGCCGGCCTCACGTTCGACGCGGCGGCGACCGTCGCGGGCCTCTCCGGGCGCATCTGGAACCCGGTCGCCCTCCTCGCCCAGCTCTCCGGCGGCCCGACGCTCGACCCGGTCGTCGTCGTGGACCACGCACTGCTCGCGGCGACGGTCACGGCACTCGCCGCGGACTCCGACACGCCGGCCGTCGAGCCGACGGTCGAGGTCACCGGCGTCAGCGCGTCCCTCACGCCCGGGAGGAACGGCTCGACGCTCGACCAGGAGGCCGCCGCGGCGGCGCTGACCGAGGCCTACCTCGTGTCGACCGAGCCGGTCGTGCTGCCGGTCGTGGAGTCCCCCCCGACGGTTCCCGACGACGCCGCACAGGAGGCGCTCGACGTCGCCCGGCGGGCCGTCTCCGGTCCCGTCACCGTGCGGGTGGGGGCCGTCACCGCGACCATCCCCGCCGCGACCCTCGGCGACGCGCTCGCGTTCACCGCCGCGAACGGCCGGCTCGTGCCGTCCCTCGACGGCGACGTCCTGCGCGCGGCCGTCGCACCGGCGCTCGCCACGGTGGAGACCCCCGGGCGCGACGCCTCCTTCGCGATCCTCGGCGGGCGCCCCGTCGTCGTCCCCGCGAAGGTCGGCCGGGGCGTCAACGCCGACCTGTTGGCCAGGGACGTCCTCGCGGTGCTCACCACGGGCAGCACCCGCAGCGTCGAGGCCGAGATCGGGACGATCGAGCCGAGGCTGACGACCGAGCGGGCCCGGGCGCTCGGCGTCACCGAGCAGCTGTCGTCGTTCACCCAGCGGTTCCCCTATGCCGCCTACCGCGTGCAGAACATCGGCACCGCGGCCGAGCGGGTGAACGGCACGCTGCTGCTGCCCGGCGAGACGTTCTCGCTCAACGACACGATCGGCGAGCGGACGCCGGGCAACGGCTACACGACGGGCTTCGTGATCGGGCCGGGCGGGGTCTTCAAGGAGGACCTCGGCGGCGGCGTCTCGACGGCGGCGACGACGGTGTGGACGGCGGCGTTCTACGCCGGCCTGCAGCGGGTCCAGACCCAGGCCCACTCGATCTGGATACCGCGCTACCGCGCCGGGCTCGAGGCCACGGTCGCCTGGGGCTCGTTCGACATGAAGTTCAGGAACGACACCCCGCACGCGGTGTACATCACGACGATCATGAAGAACACGTCGCTGACCGTGCAGATGTGGGGCACCAGGGTCTACGACGAGATCCGCGCCGTGTCGTCCGCGCGGTACGACGTCACGCCCCCCTCGACGCCCCGCTACGACCCCTCGCCCACGTGTCACGCCCAGACGGGGGGGCAGGGCTTCTCGATCGACGTCTTCCGCGTGTTCGTCAAGGACGGCCGGGAGGTCAAGCGCGAGAAGATCACGACGCGGTACCGACCGAGCCCCACGGTGCTGTGCGAGCCGAACCCCGCCACGGTCTCGCCGTCGCCGTCGCCGTCGCCGTCGCCGTCGCCGTCGCCCCCGGCCACGTCGTCGCCGAAACCGAGCGCGTCGGCGTCCTGACGGTTGCGTCGCGCGCTGTCAGGAGACTCCCAGGAAGTTCACAGGTTCGACCGGTCCACTAGGTCCCGTGACCGATCGCCAGGCGGACGCCCGCGTCCTCGTCGTCGACGACGAGCCCTACATCGCCGACCTGCTCGCCACCGGGCTGCGCTTCGTCGGCTTCGACGTCCGCACGGCCGGGTCGGGGCTCGAGGCCCTCACCTGCGTGCGCGAGTGGAAGCCCGACCTCCTCGTGCTCGACGTGATGATGCCCGACGTCGACGGCTTCGAGGTCACCCGGCGGCTGCGCGCCGACGGGCGCGAGACCCCGGTGCTGTTCCTCACCGCACGCGACTCGGTGGAGGACAAGGTCGCCGGACTCACCATCGGCGGCGACGACTACGTCACCAAGCCGTTCAGCCTCGAGGAGATCGTGGCCCGGGTGCGGACCCTGCTGCGCCGGCGGGCGTCGTCCGCGCCGGTCGAGGACCACCTGCTGCGCTGCGCCGACGTCGTCCTCGACGAGGACGCGCACGAGGTCAGCCGGGCCGGCGTCGCGGTGGACCTCACGCCGACGGAGTTCTCGCTCCTGCGCTACCTGATGCTCAACGCCGGCCGGGTGGTGTCCAAGGCGCAGATCCTCGACCACGTGTGGCACTACGACTTCGGCGGCGACGGCGCGGTGGTCGAGTCCTACATCTCCTACCTGCGGCGCAAGATCGACGCGCCGTTCGAGGTGCCGCTGATCCGCACCGTCCGCGGCGTCGGGTACACCCTGCGCGAGCCCCGCGACGGTGTCGGGTGAGCCGCGGCGCCTCGCTGCGCACCCGGCTCGCCGTCGGCGTCCTGCTGCTGACGGCGCTCGGCCTCGCGCTGGCCGCGACCGCCGGCACGGTCCTGCTGCGCGACTACCTCGTGTCCCAGGTGGACCACCAGCTCGCCCGGTCCGGACGCTTCACCGACGGCGCGCTGCCGCCCGGGTCCGCACCGGGGTCGGGCCGGACCCTGCCCAGCCCGTTCGTCGTCACCCGGCTCACCGCCTCGGGCGAGGTGGTCGGGCAGGTGCGCGGCAGCGAGGCCGCGTGGACCCCGGCGCCCGACGTCGCGGGGCTGACGCTCGCCGAGGTCGAGGCGACCGGCGGGGCGCCGTTCGACGTGGGCGGGGTCGGCGACGCGGGCTACCACTACCGCGCGATGGCCGTGCCGCTCCTCGACGGCTCGGGCAGCATCGTCATCGCCATCTCGACCGCGACCATCGACGCGACCGTGCAGCAGGCGACGCTGGCCGCCCTCGCCGTGGGGGCTCTCACGCTCGGCCTCGTGGGCCTGCTCTCCGGCGTCGTCATCCGGCTCGGCCTGCGGCCGTTGGAAGACGTCGAGCGCACCGCTGAACGCATCGCGGCCGGCGACCTGAGCCAGCGCGTGCCCGACATGCCGGCCGGCAGCGAGATCGGGCGGCTCGCGGCGTCGCTCAACGGCATGCTCGGGCAGATCGAGTCGGCGTTCGACGAGCGGCGGGCGAGCGAGGACCGGCTGCGCCGCTTCGTCGCCGACGCGAGCCACGAGCTGCGCACCCCGCTCACCTCGATCCGGGGGTACGCCGAGCTGTCGCGGACCGGTGCCATCGCCGACGAGCAGGACCGCCGGGCGGCCGTCGCCCGCATCGAGGCCGAGGCGGTCCGCATGGGCGTGCTCGTCGACGACCTCCTGCTGCTGGCGCGGCTCGACCAGCAGCGCCCGCTCGAGCGTCGGCCGGTCGACCTCGTCGAGGTGGTCGACGCGGCGGCCGACGCCCTGCGCGTCGCGGCGCCCGACCGGGTCGTGACGGTGACCGCGCCCGCGCGCCTCGTCGTCACCGGTGACGCCGCGCGGCTGCGGCAGGTGATCGACAACCTGCTGACGAACGCCCGGGTCCACACCGCCGCGGGCTCGCCCGTCGAGCTCGTCGCGACGAGCGTCGGCACGGACGCCGTGCTGATCGTGCGCGACCGGGGTCCCGGCATGGCCGCCGCCGACCTCGCGCACGCGACGGAGCGCTTCTACCGCGGTGACCCGTCGCGCACCCGGCAGCACGGGGGCGGCAGCGGCCTGGGCCTGTCCATCGTCGCGGCGATCGTCGCGGCGCACGGCGGGCGTCTGGAGGTCGTGTCCACCCCCGCGGACGGCACGTCCGTCACGGTGCGCCTGCCCGGCGTCGTCACCGCCGCCCCGTCGGAGCTGGCCGCGGCCCGCGGGTGAGCGCGGTCGGCACCGCCGGGCGGGTCAGTTGAGCCGGGCGCGCGCCTGCCGCGCGATCCGCCGGGCGTGCTCGGCCTCGAGCGGCATCGGGCCGGCGACGGTGTCGGCGTAGTCCTCGAGGACGCCGGACGCCTCGACGTAGCGGCCGACGGCGATGAGCGCCTCGCCGTACTCCCGGCGCAGCCCGAGGTCGTGGCGGGGCAGCAGGAGGGCGAGCTCGGCGGCCCAGAGCCGGTGCCGGGCGCGCTCCGGGGTCGTCGCCCACCCGCGGACGTTGCCCAGCACGCGGTCGATCGTGTCGATGGGGTCGTGCGGGCGCAGGTGCTCGGGCCGCAGCGACCGGCCGGTCTCCGCCGCGATGTCGCGCGCCCGGTCGTAGGGCAGCAGCCGGCCGCCGGTGAACGGGTCGACGAGCACACGGGTGCCGTCCGGGTCGCCGACGCCGACGACGAAGTGACCGGGCAGGCCGACGCCGTACGCCGGGACGCCGGCGCGGCGCGCGACCTCGGTCCACACCGTCGACAGCAGGATCGGGAGGCCGCGCCGCCGGCGCAGGACGTCGGGCAGCAGGCTCGACTCGAGGTGGGCGTAGTCCGACGGCGCACCGGCGAAGCCGCCGAGCGCGGACCGCAGCCGGAGGTCGTCGCGCCCCTCCTCGGGGACGTGCGCGGCCAGGACGTCGAGCTCGGCGAGCCCGTGCGCGACGATCCGGTCGAGGCCCGCGCCGGAGGCCGCCTCCTCGGGCACGGCCTCGGCCGAGAGCAGCAGCAGGGCGAGGTCCAGCCGGACGTCGGCCGGGTCCCCGGCGGCGCCGCCGGCCCGGACGACGTCGGCGAACCGCTCGCGCGAGGCAGCACTCACGGGACCGATCCTGCGCGATCGGAGGCCGTCGCGCGAGCGGCCGGCGGGGGTGTGTCCCCGGCACCGGTCCGCCTCACGGCGCCACCGGGCCGGGCGACCGGTACTCGTAGCGGTGATGCAGCCCGAAGCCGAGACCGGCGTAGAGCGACAGCGCCGCCTCGTTCGACCCGAGCACCTGGAGGTACGTGCCCGGGCAGCCCGACTCCTCGGCCCAGGCCGCGAGCTCGGCCACGACCCGGGTCGCCACGCCGCGGCGCCGGGCCGCCGGCGCGGTCATGATGCTCGTGACGCCGGCCCAGCGCCCGACCGCCGAGGGCGCCGCGCTGGCACGGCCGGCGCCGAGCAGCGCGCCGGTGGCCGCGTCGCGCGCCTCGACGAACACCACCTCCCGCGGGCGGAGGAGGATGCGGGCCAGCGCCCCGGGGTCGAGGTCGGGCTCCACGAGTGTCAGCCACTCCGGCGCCGGGGCGGGCGTGCGCGACAGCACGACGCCGGTGGCGGGGCGGTCTCCGGCGCGGGCGAGCACGTCGGCGGTCGCCGCGGTGAGCAGCGTGGTGCGCCGCGCGACCGCCCAGCCGAGCGCGTCGAGGTCGTCGTCGTACGCCGACGGCACCGGCACCTGCGCGAGCGGCGGCAGGGCGCGCACGGCGTACCACCGGTGCACCGCCGCGAGCGCGTCGGCGACCGGGACGCCGGGCCGCCCCGCCACCCGCACGGAGTTCGCCCGACCGGTGACCCCGCCCGTCGCCCGCAGCGTCCAGTCGCCGAGCGAGGCGGTCTCCTCGGGCGGCCACCCGGTCTCCGCGACCGTCTGGAGCGCCTCGGCCGAGAGCTCCGGCGGCACGACCTTCGCGGCGACGACGTCGGCCGCGGGCACGTCGGCCGTGCTCCCGTCGCGTCGCCGCACGACGAGCCCGCCGGTCCAGCCGCCGGTCCAGGAGACCAGGTGCCCGACCACGTCGCTCAGGGTCGAGCCGTCGATCCGCCGGCGGACCGTGACGCGCCGGCCGACGTCGGCCGGGGAGATCCGGACGGCGAGCGGGGCCGCCGGAAGCGTCCCGGCGGAAGCGCTCGCGTCGGCACGGCCGGGGTCGTGGGACGACACGATCGACCCCCTTCCGCGCGGATCCGGACTGGGTCGCGATACTAGGCCTGGCCGTGCGACGCTACGGTGGCGCCACCGGCCCCGCCCTCGGGTGGGAACGACCCACTGCCAGCCCCTGGATCGGGAGGATCCGTCCGTGACCTACGTCATCGCGCAGCCCTGTGTCGACCTCAAGGACAAGGCGTGCGTCGAGGAGTGCCCCGTCGACTGCATCTACGAGGGCGAGCGGATGCTCTACATCCACCCCGACGAGTGCGTCGACTGCGGTGCCTGCGAGCCCGTGTGCCCCGTCGAGGCGATCTTCTACGAGGACGACGTCCCGTCCCAGTGGAAGGACTACACCGCGGCCAACGCGGAGTTCTTCGACGACCTCGGCTCGCCCGGCGGGGCGGCCAAGCACGGCCTCATCGCCAAGGACGCGGCGATCGTCGCGGCGCTCGAGCCGCAGGAGCACGAGGGCCACTGATCCGTCGAGCCACCGATGACGCGCCGTCGCCCTCCGAGGTGGCGGCGCGTCGCCATGAATCCGTGAGGGGCGCATGACCCGCCTGGCCGACCGGCTGCCCGACTTCCCGTGGGACCGGCTCGCCGCTGCGAAGGCGCTGGCCGAGCAGCACCCCGACGGCATCGTCGACCTGTCCGTCGGCACGCCCGTCGACCCGGTGCCGCTCTCGGTCCGTACGGCGCTCGCCGACGCCGCCGACAGCCCGGGCTACCCGCTCACCGCGGGGACCACCGCCCTGCGCCAGGCGGCGAGCGCCTGGGCGCTCCGGACGCTGCGGGCGTCGGTCGACCCCGAATCGATCCTGCCGACGATCGGGTCGAAGGAGCTCGTCGCGCTGCTGCCGACGCTGCTGGGGCTCGGCCCGGGCGACACCGTCGTGATCCCGGAGCTCGCCTACCCGACGTACGACGTCGGCGCGAAGGTCGCGGGCTGCGACGTCGTGGTGTCGGACTCGACCCACGCCCTCGGGCCGCAGCGCGTGTCGATGGTGTGGGTCAACTCGCCGAGCAACCCGACCGGCCGGGTCCTGCCCGCCGAGCACCTGGCCAAGGTCGTGGCCTGGGCGCGCGAGCGCGACGCGATCGTGGTGAGCGACGAGTGCTACCTCGAGCTGGCGTGGGAGACCACGCCCGTGTCGATCCTCGACGAGCGGGTCTGCGGCGGCTCCTTCGACAACCTGCTCGCCGTCCACTCGCTGTCCAAGCGCTCGAACCTCGCCGGCTACCGCGCCGGCCTCGTGCTCGGCGACCCGGCCCTCGTCCGGTCGATGCTCGAGGCGCGCAAGCACCTCGGGCTCATGGTGCCCGCGCCCGTCCAGGCGGCGGCGGTCGCCGCGCTCGGCGACGACATCCACGTGGCGGAGCAGCGGCACCGGTACGCGCGCCGTCGCGACCACCTGCTCTCCGCGCTGCTCGACGCCGGGTTCTCGATCGAGCACTCCGAGGCCGGGCTCTACCTGTGGGCCACCCGGGACGAGTCGTGCTGGGACACCGTCGGCTGGCTGGCCGAGCGGGGGATCCTCGCGGCTCCGGGGGAGTTCTACGGCGTCGCCGGTGCCCGCCACGTGCGGGTCGCGCTCACCGCGACCGACGAGCGGATCGCCACCGCGGTGCGCCGCCTCGCCCGCGCCGCCTGACCGCCGCGCGAAGCCGTCCGGACCGGCCCGGGTCGCGGTGCCGACGCGCCGGATGTGGTGCGGATCACGCTTGCCCGCGTCGGGGGACACGCGTGCGGCCGGTGGGTAGCGTTCGGGACATCGGGCGCCGCGCGAGCATCCGCGCCGACGCCGACCGATCGCTTCGGAGGCTGACGTGTCGGACGTGACCCTGATCTACCCGGGCGGCGAGCTGCCCCTCCCGCGTGTGACCGCGACCGACGGCAGCGACGGGTTCGACATCTCCGCCCTGCTGAAGACGACGGATGCGGTGACGCTCGACGCCGGCTTCACGAACACGGCGTCGTGCACCTCCGCCATCACGTTCATCGACGGCGACGCGGGCATCCTGCGCTACCGCGGCTACCCCATCGAGCAGCTGGCGAAGCAGTCGACGTTCCTCGAGACGTCGTACCTGCTCATCTACGGCTCGCTTCCGACCGCCGTCGAGCTCGCCGAGTTCGAGACACGCATCAAGCGGCACACGATGCTGCACGAGGACCTGCGCCGGTTCTTCGACGGCTTCCCGCGCGACGCGCACCCCATGCCCGTGCTCTCGAGCGCCGTCTCCGCGCTGTCGACCTTCTACCAGGACTCGCTCGACCCGTTCGACGACGACCAGGTCGAGATGTCCACCGTGCGCCTGCTCGCCAAGGTGCCCACGATCGCGGCGTACGCCTACAAGAAGTCCATCGGGCAGCCCTACCTCTACCCCGACAACTCCCTGGGGCTCAACGAGAACTTCCTGCGCATGACGTTCGGCGTCCCGGCCGAGGAGTACGTCGTCGACCCGGTGATCGCGCGAGCGCTCGACCTGCTGCTGATCCTGCACGCCGACCACGAGCAGAACTGCTCCACGTCGACCGTGCGCCTCGTCGGCTCCTCGCACGCGAACCTGTTCGCGTCCGTGTCGGCCGGCATCAACGCGCTGTTCGGGCCGCTGCACGGCGGCGCCAACCAGGCCGTGCTCGAGATGCTGTCGAACATCCACCGCAGCGGCGGCGGCGTGAACACGTTCATCCGCCAGGTGAAGAACCGCGAGGACGGCGCGAAGCTCATGGGCTTCGGCCACCGGGTGTACAAGAACTACGACCCGCGCGCGGCCATCGTCAAGGAGACGGCGTACGAGGTCTTCGAGGCGCTCGGCATCCAGGACCCGCTCCTCGAGATCGCGCTGCGGCTCGAGGAGGTCGCCCTCTCCGACGACTTCTTCATCTCGCGCAAGCTCTACCCGAACGTCGACTTCTACACGGGCCTCATCTACAAGGCGATGGGCCTGCCGACGCGGATGTTCACGGTCATGTTCGCCCTCGGCCGGCTCCCCGGCTGGATCGCGCAGTGGCACGAGATGATCGACGACCCGCAGACCAAGATCGGGCGGCCGCGCCAGGTCTACGTCGGCCCCACGGCGCGCGACTACCTCCCCATCGACGCCCGCTGACCCACGCTCGACGAGACCCTCGGGGACGACCACGCACGACTGACGCCGGCCGCCGACCGGTGTCAGCCGTGCGTGTGCAGGGCGGCGTTCAGGCCGCCCCAGGACCCGGACCGCTGGCGGGCCTCGAGCGCGCCGGTGACCGAGTTGCGCCAGAACTGCAGGCCGGGGAGGCCGGACAGCTC